>JABDRL010000049.1 GCA_013041765.1 Dactylosporangium sp.
GGGTCGGGTCGGCCGCGCCGCGGACATCGGCGCCTGGGCGCTGCCCCTGCCGACGCTCGACCCCCAGATCATCGCGCGGTCGGCCAGGGCACTGGAGGCGTACGGACCGGACTTCCGCTACAGCCATTTCTGGGTGGCCGGCGGCGCGGCCCGGGCGATCGCCCTCAGCGGGCTGGTCGTCGGCGCGTTCGGCCTGGCGAAACTGCCCCCGGCCCGGGCGCTGGCGCGTCGGCTCCGCCCGGCGGGGAGCGGCCCGAGTCCGCGGCAACGGGCCGAGGGCTGGTTCCGGGTGCGGTTCGTCGGCATCGCCGGCGACGAGACGACCGGCGAGGGCCGGCGGATCGTCGCGGAGGTGCGGGGCGGTGACCCCGGTTACGGCGAGACCTCGAAGATCCTGGCCGAATCCGCCCTGTGCCTGGCGAGCGACGACCTGCCGGAGACCGCGGGGCAGGTCACGACCGCCGTCGCGATGGGAAACGCGTTGCTGGCCCGGCTGGAGCGCGCGGGCATGACCTTCCGGGTCGTCGAGCGGACCTAGGCCGGTCGTGCACCGGGTCACGCCACTCCGAGGTACGCCTCCTTGACCGCGCTGTCGTCGAGCAGTTCCTTCCCGGTGCCGCTCTGCACGATCCGCCCGGTCTCCAGCACATACGCGCGATGGGCCCGGGACAGCGCCTGCTGGGCGTTCTGCTCCACGAGCAGGATGGTTGTCCCCTGCCTATTGATCTCTTCAATGATCTCGAAGATCTGCTGAATGATCATCGGAGCCAGCCCCATGGAGGGCTCGTCGAGCAGCAGCAGCCGGGGACGGCTCATCAGGGCCCGCCCGACGGCGAGCATCTGCTGCTCGCCGCCGGAAAGGGTGCCCCCGGCCTGACCTTTCCGTTCCAGCAGGCGCGGGAGGAGGACGAACACCTTCTCCAGGTCGTCGCGAATCGCCGCCTGGTCCCGGCGGGCGTACGCCCCCATGGCCAGGTTCTCGGCAACCGTCATCCCGGGAAAGACTCCCCGCCCCTCGGGGACCTGGACGATGCCCCGGATCACCCGCAGATCGGCCCGGAGCCGGCTGATGTCCGTGCTGTCGAACCGCACGGCACCTCCGGAAAGTGGCCGCAGGCCGGAGATGGCTCGCATGGTGGTGGACTTGCCGGCCCCGTTCGCGCCGATGAGGGCCACGATCTCGCCCTCCTCGACGATGAGGCTGATACCGTGCAGGGCCCGGATCCGCCCGTAGCACAGGCTGACGTCGGCCAACTCAAGCAGCATCGGTGGGCACCCCCAGGTACGCGGCGATCACCCTGGGGTCCTCCCGGACCTCCGCTGGCGAGCCTTCAGCGATCTTCTTTCCGAATTCCAGCACGACGATATGGTCGGTCACCTCCATGACCAGCCGCATGTCGTGCTCGATGAGCAGCACCGTCACCCCCCGATCCCGGATGGCGCGAATCAGCTGGAGCAACGCCGCCTTCTCCGACGGGTTGAAGCCCGCCGCCGGCTCATCCAGGCAGAGCAGGGCCGGATCGGTGGCCAGCGCCCGCGCGATCTCCAGCCGGCGCTGCACCCCGTAGGGCAGGTTTCTCGACACTTCGCCGGCCCTGTCGGCGATCCCGACGAATTCCATCATCTCCATGGCCTTCGCCCGGCTGGCCCGCTCCTCGCGCCAGTACCGGGGCACCCGGAACAGCGCGCCGAGCACACTGGTCCGGTCCCGGATGTCGGCCCCGACCATGACGTTCTCCAGCGCCGTCATCTCGGGAAAGAGCCGGACGTTCTGGAAGGTCCGGGCGATGCCGCTTCGAGTGATCTCGTGGCGTTTGCGGCCGATCAGCGGTCGCCCCTGGAACCGAACCGTGCCGGCCGTCGGCCGGTACATGCCGGTCATCACGTTGAAGCAGGTGGTCTTGCCGGCCCCGTTCGGGCCGATGAGCCCGAGGATCTCCCCGGTCCGCATGGCGAAGTTGACCTCGTCGAGCGCGACCAGTCCGCCGAAGCGCAACGTGACGTTGTCGACTTCCAGCAGCTGCCGCCCGTCGGCCGTCCGACTGTTCACGCCGTTGCCTCCTTCGCCCGGTCGGCGAGTTCTGCCGCCCGGCGCCGGCTGGGCAGCAGACCCTGCGGCCGGAAGACCATGACGACAATGATCATGAAACCAAAGATCAACATTCGGAACTGGAAGGCGTCGGTCCCGGCGATCTCGACGCCCCGCAGCCGGTCGGGAACGTAGGACACCAGCGCTCCGCCCAGAATCGCGCCGGGGATGTTGCCGGAGCCGCCCATGACCACCCCGGCCAGCACCAGAATCGAGAACAGCAGCTGGAAGGTCGCGGAGTTCAGGAAGCCCTGCTCACCGGCGAACATGACCCCGCCGAACCCCCCGATGGCCGCGCCGATGGCGAACGCCCACAGCTTGTACTTCACCGTGCGCACCCCCATCATCTCCGCGGCCTCCTGGTCCTCCCGGATGGCCAGCCACGACCGGCCGACCCGGCTGTGCTCCAGATTCCGGACCCCGATGATGACCACCACGATGATGGTCAGTCCCAGCCAGTAGTACGGGGTGGCGTCCCGCACGCCGAAGATCGGGCTGTTGTCGCCGAGCGAGCCGGGCGGGTGCGGAATACCGCCGAAGCCCCGGTCGCCCCGCATGAACTCGGCACCGTTGGCGGTGTTCCTGATGATCTCGGCGAACCCGAGGGTGACGATCGCCAGGTAGTCGCCCCGCAGGCGCAGCGTCGGCCAACCCAGGATCACCCCGCTGACCAGGGTCAGCGCGATCGCGACCGGCACCGCGGCCAGCCAACTCCAGCCCGTGTTCAGGATGCTGTCCGGCGAGGTGAACAGCGCGACGCTGTACGCCCCGACGGCGAAGAAGCCGACATACCCCAGGTCCAGCAGACCGGCGTAGCCGACGACGACGTTCAGTCCCAGGGCGAGCAGCACGAAGTACGAGATGTTGAACAGGGCGCTGGGCCAGTCGATGCCCTCCGTGACGATCTGCGGCCCGATCCCCGGGATGCTGCCGACGTACGGCAGCAGGTAGGCCAGCAGCGCGACGCCCAGCAACGACGCCCAGCGGGCCGAACGGGGCAGGCGGGCCCAGCGGCCCCGGAAGGGGCTGCCGTTGCCGTTCCGGTTGCGCCAGGTCCGCCGTGGCATCGCCGTCTTCTGGTCGATCATGCGCGGGCCCTTCCCATCGACTCGCCGAGAATGCCGGTCGGCCGGAACAGCAAAATAACCACCAGAAGGACAAAGGCCACGACGTCCCGCCATTGGGTGCCGAACAGCCCGGAACCGTAGTTCTCCGCAAGGCCGAGGGCGAGTCCGCCGAGCAGTGCCCCGCGCAGGTTGCCGATCCCGCCGAGAACCGCCGCGGTGAACGCCTTGATGCCCAGGTGGAATCCGGCGTCGTACCGGGTTCCTCCGATCTTGAGGAGGTACATCACCGCGGCGATACCGGCCATCAGCCCGCCGGTGAGGAACACCAGCGAGATGACCCGGTTCTTGTTGACCCCCATGAGGGCCGCACTGTCCGGGTCCTGCGCGACGGCCCGCACGCCGCGGCCCAGCCTGGTCTTGCCGATGAACAGGTCGAGCACCACCATCATCACCAGGGCCAGCCCCACGATGAGGATCTGGATGTTCGTCACGGACGTGTTGCCGATCTGCACCACGGTGCTCGGGCGGATCAGGGGCGGGACCGAGGAGACATTGCGGTGTGTCCCGATACCGACCGCCTCCGAGATCACCGTTGACGCACCGATCGCGGTGATCAGGAAGACCAGGGGCGGAGCATTGCGTCGACGCAACGGCCGGTACGCGACCATCTCGACGATGAGTGCCATGATTCCGGCAGCGAGCGCCGCCGCCAGGAACCCGGCCAGCAGAAGCAGCAGCACGGCCCCGACCGACGGCGTGGCCGAGTCCTGGTCCAGCCCGAAGAGTCCCCAGGTCAGCACGGCGGCAAAGGTGCCGACCATGAAGACCTCGGAATGCGCGAAGTTGATCAGACGCAGCACGCCGTACACCATGGTGTAGCCAAGCGCGAACAGCGCGTAGATCGCGCCCTGCGCCAAACCGGTGACCGTCAGCTCACCGAAGTTCTGGAACAGACTATGAAAGTGCACCTACACCGCTCCTGCTTTGTACCCGACTCGCCTTCGCGAGGCCCACGACGACACCACAACTCCACCTTCACAACGGTGGTGCGGTCAGGGAGCCAGCCCCCGGCCGCACCACCGTTCAACACCGTGCACTCACAGTCAGGTCGTCAGCTCGTCGGAGCCTTCACGTCCGGGACGATGTCGCCGCTGGACACCTTGAAGGTCCACACGATCAGCTT
Organism: Dactylosporangium sp.; assembly: GCA_013041765.1. GTDB lineage: Bacteria > Actinomycetota > Actinomycetes > Mycobacteriales > Micromonosporaceae > JABDRL01. The sequence continues at coordinate 4,340 of JABDRL010000049.1, forward strand.
GCTCGGGTCCAGCTCTCCGGTCTCGGTGAAGCTGTAAGTGTTCGCGATCCCCTCGAAGGTGACCTCACCCAGGAACTCGTTCATCTTCTCCGGAGTGGTGTTGCCCTCGTCGATCCCCTTGAGGAAGATGCCAGCCGCGTCGTAGGCGACGTCGCTGTAGGTTCCCGGATCGATGTTCCACTGCGCCTTGTAGTCGGCGGCGAAGCTGCCCTTGGCTTCGGTCGCGGGGGCGCAGGGGCAGGTCATGACCGAACCTTCGGCGGCCTCTTTGCCCGCCGAGGTCAGGAAGCCCGGGTCCTTGACACCGTCGCCGGAGACCATCGTGCCCGTCCAGCCAGCGGCGGTCAGCTGCTTCCGGATCAGACCGGCGTTCTGGTAGTAGCCGCCGTAGAAGAGGGATTCGGCGCCACTAGAAACGATCTTGGTAACGGTGGCGGAGAAGTCGGTCTGCTGACCGTCTGCCTGGACCTTGTCCGTGCCGACGACCAGGCTTCCCAGGGTGGCCTTGACCGTGTCGGCCAGGCCGGCCCCGTAGGCCGTCTGATCGTCGACGATGAAGACCTTCTGCGACTTCAGACCATCCTTGATGTACAGCGCGGCGGCTGGGCCCTGAGCGTCGTCATTGGCGACCGCGCGGTGGAAGACCTTCCACTTCTCGGTGGAGAGGCTCGGTCGGGTGGCCGACGGAGTGATCAGCGGGATTCCCGCCTCTTCGAAGATCGGGTTGGCCGCGACAGACTCCCCGGAGAATGCCGGGCCGACGACGCCAATGACCTTGTCGTCGGTGACGAGTTGCCGGGCGAGAGCCGGAGCGTTGTCCGGGGTGCCCTGCGAATCGAACTTCGCCACCTCCACCTTGCAGTCCGCGTGCTCCTCGTTGTACTTGATAATGGCCAGTTCGGCGCCCTGCTCAATGTTGACGCCGAGGTTCGCCGCCGAACCGGTCAACGCGCCGAAGAAGGCAATCTTCAGGCCACACTTGTCAGAAGTGCCGCTGGAGTCGGTCGAACTGGCGCTGTTGCATCCGGCAGCGGCAGCGGCCAACGCCGCGGCGAGGATGAGGCCCCCCGCCACACGTACGGGTCCGCGTCTCATGGCTTTTTCTCCCCTTGGCTCCAGTCGTGGAATCGCACAGACAGTAGGCCAGCAAACGGTTACAGCCATGTGTCCGTTGCGAGATCGTTGATGTTCCTTTGAAGGAGAGCGCATCCAAAATCCCCTAAAAACCCATGCTAACGATCATTTTGCACAAGTCGATGTTCTCCTTCGTGCGCACGCAAGACAGGATTACATCATGCGACCTAGGCATATTCCCGCCAGTGGGGCATATTGCGCCTGAAACAACCGCTCGGCAGCAAGCCAGCGCCGTCAATCCGACCCCGCGCTGGGCGGCGTAGGCGGGAATCAACCATCCTGCGACTCGCGAAACCCGCTGGCCTGGGGGGAAGGCGGCATCAAGAATGTTGAAATGATCAGATCTTGGCTCTACTCGGCCGCCGCGACCACCGCGACGAAAGATTCACGCCAGCAGCGGCCGCACCCCCGCCCGGAACCGTCCACGCATCCCCTGCCGTGATCACGTCTTTGCTGGCAGGGCTCCTCGCCGGCTACGGCATCGCCATTCCGGTCGGCGCCATCGGGGCGCTCATCGTCGGCCTCACCGCGCGCACCTCGCTCCGCGTCGGCGCATCGGCCGCGCTCGGCGTCGCCACGGCCGATGGGCTGTACGCGATCATCGCGGTGCTCGGTGGCGCGGCGCTGGCACGGGCCATTGAGACCTTCGCCACTCCCCTGCGTTGGGTATCCGCGGCGATCCTCATGCTGATCGCGTTGCGCACCGCACTCGGGGCGCTCCATGATGGCTCCGGCTCGCCGGCGGGGGCCGGCAACGCCGGCCGCCTGGGGCATCCGGCGAGGGCCTACGTCGGCCTGCTCGGTCTCACGCTGCTCAATCCCATGACCATCGTCTATTTCGGCGCGCTGGTCGTCGGTGGTCAGGCCGCCATCGCCCCGTCCAGCACCGCCCAGGTGGCGTTCGTCGCCGGAGCGTTCACCGCGTCGGCGAGCTGGCAGCTGCTGCTGGCCGTCGGCGGGTCACTGCTCGGACGGGTGCTGACCGGCCCCGCCGGCCAGCGCTCGACCGCGTTGGTGTCCAGCGTCGTCGTCCTCGTGCTGGCCGGTGCCCTGCTGCTCGGCTGATCAGGCGATCCGGCGGTGCCGGCGCGGCGCTGGTGGCGACGTCGCACCGGCACCGGACACTCACTCGCCCTCGGCGAGAACCCGGTAGATGGCGCGGCGGGCTTCGACGAGCACCTCCCGCGCACGGATCTGCTGCTGGGGGGTTCCGGCGTCCAGCACCTGCAGCAGTGCGGCGTCCAGCCCCGTGACCGCCCCCCGCAGTCCGTCCGCGACGGGGTTCGTCGGGGTCAGCATCCCCGCCCAGGGCGCCGACGCACCGGCCAGCTCGCGGGCCAGCGGCCGCCCCGCCTCGGTCAGGGCGTACCGGCGACGGCCCCCGTCGGCCTCGCAGACCACCAGGCCATCATCGGTGAGGACCTGCAGGGCCGGATAGATCGATCCGGGACTCGGCGTCCAGCCGCCACCGGTACGTTTTTCCAACTCAGTAATCATTTCGTAGCCGTGCATCGGCCGTTCGGCAAGCAGCACCAGCACGGCCTCACGGATCTTCCCTCGCTTCGCCCTGCCGCCCCGCCGCGCGCAGCAGCCCGGAGCGTGCTGGCCCCGGCCGCAGCCTCCCGGCAACTCGTGTCCCCGCATCCGGATCCTTCCCGCTCAACACCATGCGCCAGCTACAGGATCCTCCCTATCTCCCCGCGGGTGTTCAACGCCCTTGCGTCACCACCTGGTTGATGGCATCACGCACCGGACCGGAGCAGCCCGACCTGACCTCGATGCCGGCGGCGTCCAGGGCTGCCCGCGCTTTCGGCCCGCACTCGCCGGTCAGCAGCAGATCGGTGTTTCGGTCGATGAGCAGCTGGGCCGCCGCAAGTCCCGCGCCGCCGCTCATGGTTTCGGCGGAGTTCTCCACGGATTCGACCCCGAGGTCGTCGGTTTCGACAATGAGCACATACCGGCATCGGCCGAAGCGGTGGTCCACGGTCGAATCCATGGTCCGGCCGGTCGCGGTGACCGCGATTCTCACAGGTTTCTCCCGTCGGTCAGTGATCGCAGCGGTTGGCGCCGTGCTCCAGCCGCCCTTCCAGGTAGGCCTTCGCCGCCAGCGCCGGGTCGGTCTCGCCGACCCCCGTCACGACCTCGATCCCCTGCTCGGCGAACAGGCGCTGGGCCTTGGACCCCAGCCCCCCGGCGAGGATCAGCGTCGCCCCCTGCTCGTGCAGCCACCGCGGGTACACCCCGGGCTCGTGCCGGGGCGGTGCCAGGTCCTGGCGGCCCAGAACCGTTCCCGCCTGGGGGTCCACGTCGAACAGGGCGAACATCGTGCACTGCCCGAAGTGGGGGCACAGCACGTCGTTGGCCACCGGCACCGCGATCCTCATGTCGGATGTTCCCTTCGTTGGTTGGACGTCATGCACCGAGGGCCTCGGTGCGCCAGGGCGCGCCGTCGGTGATCATGGTTTGGTCGCCGGTGCGGACGGCCGGTTGCCGTACGAGATGGAGGTTGGCCGCGTCCCCGCTCCAGTCCCGCCCGTTCCAGTTCCCACCGGGAACACGTTAACGATATATCGCTAACCCATCGAATTTCAAACGATCGGGAAACGCCCCACCCGGTCGGGGTTCGGGAGTTCCAGCGGCGGCCGGAGACCCGGCTCGCCGCGCTGCGGTACTGGCGGGCTCGACATAGCGTTGGCTGAGGTCGGGAACGCAGAACACCCGCCGGGGAGGTCCGACATGCACCTACCGCTGTGCCGGTCCCATCTGGAGGCCCACCTCTACATGGATCTCCATCCATGCGAATGCGGCACGTCGGACTTCGACCGTGGCTACGCCTCGGCCCGCGAGGGCGAGTGGCAGGTGAGGTACCGCGGGTCGTGCGCCGGATGCGGACGACTTCGCGAGTTCGCCTTCCGGGTCGCCGAGTGCCCGCCCCGGCCGCTGGACGGCGCGTGGTCGGAGGGTGGCCAGCCCTCGGAGCTGCTCGACCCTGGCGAGTGGCTGTGGGTCGCCGACCAGCTCGCCGAGCATCCCATCGACCCGACGGACCTTTCGGACGAGCAGGCACGGCGAAGGCTGGCGGATCTGGACCTGGCCGCCGGGGCCGTGGACGAGGCGCTGCTGTTCGTGCCGCCCGGTGCCGGCAGTGTCCCCGTCGAGGCGCTCGGCTCGGCCAGGGGGCGAGCGATGCACGACGCGGCCCCCGAGCGCTTCGACCGCGTCCGGCTGGACACCGTCCGGGATGTCTACCGGGCCCTCGCCGGCGAGCGGGAGCCCCGGTTCACCGGCCAGCCCCTGCGCGCCCGCACGATCGGCGAGGCGCACCTGTTCATGGACATGCATCGGTGTGCCTGCGGCGAAGGTCTCTTCGAGCGAAGCGCGCAGCGGTTTCCCCGAGCCGGAGACGCGGACGACGCGTCCGACGCCGACATCCTGGTGTACACCGGGACCTGCCCCGCCTGCGGCCGCTGCCGGACCTTCATGTTCTCCCTGCCCCAGCCCGCGGACGGATCCGGCCCGGAGCCCATGGGCTGTGGCTTCGGCCGTCCCGACGATGCTCCCTCGGCCGTGCTCGATGCCGGCCACTGGTGGGTCGCCGGGCAACTGTACGCCCGCCTCCGGCAGCGGGCTGACCTCCCTGATCCGTCGTCTCCCGAGGTCTGGCGGGAAGCCGAGGCGCGGCGGGCCATGGTGGAGCTGCTCGCGACGTCCGTCGCGGTCGTCGACGAGATGCTGCGCTTCATTCCGCCCGGCGCCGACCGGGTGCCGGCCGAGGCCTTCTGGACCGCGACCGGCCGCATCGCCTGCCGCGACGAACCAGAGCAGTTCACCCGAGACCGGCTGCTGGCGGAGCGGGCCGCGCGGGAACGTGATCTGGTGGGGTTCCGGGCCAGATGTCCCGAGCCCCCGGAATGACCGCCGAACCGCCGGCCTCGACGTTCAGGAACCCGTGACCGGCAGGCCGGCGGCGGCCGGATCGAGGGCCGGGCCGAGGGGCACCCGGTTGACCAGGCTCGTCGGCAGCCGGACCGCCGCGGCCAGCGGCAAACCGAGCCGGTCCATCGCCACCTGCGGCTCCACGGGATACGCCCGACCGGGCTCGGTGACCAGCAGCAGCGTGCCGGTGGTTGCCTCCGCCGAGGGCAGGGCGTACACCAGCGCGCCCAGCCCCGGGGGCACGAGCACGCGATCGGCCACCGACCCGCCACCGGTCTCGGCCCCGCCGGTGTCCGCGACCGGAGAACCGGCCGGCACCGCGGCGTCGGTCAGTACCGTGGGATCCTGCGCGTCCGGCGGGAACACCGCGCACAGCGGGGCCTGCGCCGAGTGCGGCGTGACCACCCGCGGCGTGGCGGTCGGCGGCTGGGCGTCGCCCCCCGCCACGATGGTCCCCTGGCTCTCCACGACCTGGCCGGCCTGGATCTCCTGCGGGGCGCTGCCCTGCGGGTTGGCGACGGGATCGCCGCGCAGGATGTCGGCCTGCATCGGGGTGACCTTGGCGAGCCCGTCCGGAAGGGCCAGGTAGAACTGCGTGTTGCCGGCGGCGTTGCGGACATAGTAGAGCTGCCCGCTGGGCACGCCGCGGAACGCGGAGACCGCGTCCGGCACGGCGATCCGGCCGATGGGCTGGCCGGCGGCCAGGCCGTTGAGCCAGCCCAGCCGCACCGGAACGGGAACCAGCGCCTCCCAGGCCAGGGCCTTGAGCACCATCGCGGAATCCTGGATCTCGAACCGCCGGTTGTGCCAGATCAGATGGATCCGCCGCTCGGCGTCGTCGACCGCGGTGACCAGGATCGCCGCGCTGCCCAGCGGCTGTCCCTCCGCCGGTGTCCGCCCGACGAGAAGCACCGTCCGCGCCGTCCGGGCTCCCCCCGCGTCGGAGTCCGGGCTGGCGCACAGGGTCCATCCCCCGCGCAGCAGGTCCTGGGCTCGGGGAACGAGATCTGGCGCTCCGGTGATGCCGAGCGTCGTCCCCCGCGGCGTGCCGGCCAGCGAGTTCCGCGAGGCCGATACCGGGACGTGCGCACCGAGCAACCGTGCGGACGCGTAGTTGGCGACCGGGTACAGGGTCCCGTCGCGGTAGATGTAGCGGGCGCCCGTCTCCTTCTCCGTCACGATCGCCTCGCCCGCCCGCCAGCTCGTCTTGCCGCCCTGCACGAACAGGCCGTACACGGTCACGCCGGCCGTCGCGATCACCGCGATCATCAACCCGGCGAACACCGCACCGGCGAACCGGCGGAACGGTGACCGGGACGGGTCGGTCTCATGGATGACCAGCGCGGAGGTCACCCGCTGCATGAGGAACTGGTACGACTGCAGCTGGTCCCGTCGCGTCGCCATCGTCGCGGCCCTCTCATCCCGCCGGAGCCGTTGCCAGCTCGCCGCGCCCGTCAGCCGAAGTAGCCCCGGGCGGCCTGGAAGACCCCGGTGGCCGCGCAGGCGATCGGGATCGCTGACATCAGCACCAGGGCGTCCAGCAGTTCCAGGAACCGCCCGAGGTACGGCGAGGGGCTCCGCCGGCTGTAGACCAGACCTCCGGCGATGACCGTCCCGCCAACGGCCGCGAGCCCGACCACGACCAGCGACCCCCGCAGCGCCGGCTCCAGTTCCAGCGCCAGCCGCATCGCCATCGTCCCCACCCCGATCAGGCCGGCCACCAGCAGCGGAACCCGCTGTCTCGGGGCCAGGAAGAGTCGGGTGCGCAGCAGGAAGGCCAGCGCGCACACGCCCGTGAGCAGCGGCACCGCCAGACCGCCCACCGTCCCCAGCACCAGCAGGCACACCCCGCCGGCCACGGCGCCGCCCAGCAACGCACCCGTCAAGATCTCATCGGCCCGCGCGACGGAGGCGAACACCGCTGGCGCCGGAACGGTCGGCTGGTCGTCCAGCACCGCGCCAGCGTCTTCCGGCAGGGCCGGAACCGGGATCCGCCCGAGGCGAATCGCCAGCAGCGGAACCAGCGGGGTCAGCAGCACGACCACGGTGAGCACCACGCCGACCGCTGGCAGCGGGGCCATCCCGGCCAGGGCCAGCCCGGAGCCGAGGACGCCCGCCAGGCCGAGCACGATGCCACCGGAGAAAACCCGCGCCCGGTCGGCCACCCCGGCATAGCCGAGCAGGCTGGTCCCGATCAGCAGCACCGAGCCGAGCAGCACGCTGGGCGCCCCGAGCCGGGTCAGGGGCACCGCGCCGGCCACGACCAGGGCGCCACCGGCGAGCGCGAACGGCAGGCCGAGCGCGGCGACGACCACGCCGGTCAGCGAATCGGCCAGGGCCCGGGACAGCACGATGCCGGCCACCACCAGCAGCGCGGACAGGCCGAGCGCCGTCCCTCCCGGCAGGACCCAGGCTGGGCCGGAGGTCAGCAGCACGGCCAGCGCCAGCCCGAGAAACGCCGCGGCCACCAGCGCCGTCGCGCGGCGGGTGGTCGCCGGTTCCCACGGCTGGCCGTACCGGCGGGCCCCCGCGGCGATCGAATGCACCACGTCGTCGCAGTCGGCCTCCGGCCACTCGGCGTGGCGCGGCACCAGGTGCAGCAGCTCGCCGTCGCGGACGTGGTGGGCGCTGAGGGTCTCGGCCGTCGTCAGCTCCGCGCCGTCGCCGCGGCGCAGGGCCCAGCCCCCGTGCTGCTCGCCGTCGTCGGCGAAGCCGTCCCCCGCGTGCCGCAGCAGGCTCGGCAGCAGCCCGGCAAGGGCCACGTTGGTCGGTAGTGCGAGATCGATCCGTCGGTCCGGGGTCGCGACGGTAATCCGGGCAAGGCCGGTGGCGAAAGCGGTGCTCACCGATCGGTCTCCAGGGGCCGGCCGGCAGGGATCCGATACATGGGGCCGTCCCCTCAGCGTTGATTGTGGGGGCCAAAGTTATCAGCTGATTCCAATACCATGGGGTCCCCTGATTCGCTGAGACGGAGGTCGCGGGTGAGCACCGTCGCGGTCAAGCGCCAACCCCGCCGGCCGGCACCGCAGCTGCCCAGCGGCGACATCATCCTCGATCCTCCGCCGGAGCTGCCGCAGCCCAGCAGCCGGGCGTGGACCAGCCTGCTGATGACGCTGCCCATGGTCGCCGGGTCGGCCGCCATGGCGTTGATGTTCTCGATGCAGCGGCCGGGCCCGCTGGGATACGTCATCGGGGCCATGTTCGGCGTCAGCATGCTGGGCATGCTGCTCGCCCAGGTGGTCACCCAGGCCGGCCAGCCGAACAAGGCCGAGATGGTGTCGGCCCGGCGCACGTACATGCACCATCTCGCCGAGCACCGCCGGAGGATCCTGAAGGTCATCGACGATCAGCGGCGGGCGATGTACTACCGCCACCCCGATCCCGAGGCACTGTGGTCGACCGTCGCCAGCCACCGGCTCTGGGAACGGCGGCCGGCCGACGGCGACTTCGGCACGGTCCGCCTCGGGCTGGGCCCGCTGGAGGTGGCGACCCCGATCGTGCCCCCGCGCACCAGCCGCATCCAGGACCTCGAACCGGTGTGCGCGGTCGCGCTCCGCCGGTTCGTCACGACCTACGCCGTGGTCCGGGACCTGCCCGTCGCCCTGTCCTTGCCGGGCTTCAGCCGGGTGTACGTGCGGGGCCCGGGGGAGTCCACCCAACCGATGGTGCGGGCTCTGCTGGCCCAGGCCGCGGTCTTCCACGCCCCGGACGACCTCCTGGTGGCGGTGTGTGCGGGGCCGGAGGCCGAGAGCGCCTGGGAGTGGGCGAAGTGGCTGCCGCACGCCCTGCACCCGGCCAAGACCGACGCGCTCGGGCGGCTGCGAATGCTGGCCGGAGCCGTCACCACGCTGGAAGCGATCCTGGAGGATCTGCTCGCGGCCCGCGCCAGGTTCGACCCCGACGCGGTGCTCACCGCGACACCGCACGTCATCGTGGTGCTTGACGGCGGAGATGCGGCGGGCTCCGACCATCTCATGACCGAGGGCGGCATCGACGGGGTGACGGTCATCGACCTGGCCACCCGCCCGCCCCGGTTGCTCGACCGGGCGTCGCTGGTCCTGGAAATAGACGACACCGGGGCGCTGCACAGCGTCAGCGCCGACGGGTCGACCCGGGTCGGGCGGCCGGACGGGCTCCATCCCGAGCAGGCGCTGGGGCTGGCGGGGCAGCTGGCCGGGCTGCGCCTGTCGGTCGCCTCCCGGGGCGAGCAGCGGGCCACGGCAGACCTCGACCTGGTCGAGCTGCTGGGCATCGGCGATCCGTACCAGTACACCCCCGCCACGGCCTGGGGTGCGCGCCCCAACCGCGACCGCCTGCGGGTGCCGGTCGGGGTGGCTCCCGACGGGGCGCCGGTCGACCTTGACCTGAAGGAATCGGCGCAGGAGGGCATGGGTCCGCACGGGCTGCTGGTCGGCGCGACCGGATCTGGCAAGAGCGAGCTGCTGCGCACCCTCGTGCTGGCGCTGGCGGCCTCGCACAACTCGGAGATCCTGAACCTGGTCCTGGTGGACTTCAAGGGCGGGGCCACGTTCGCGAAGCTCGACCGGCTGCCGCACACCAGCGCCGTGATCACCAATCTGCGGCACGAGCTGTCGCTGGTGGACCGGATGCGGGACGCGATCTCCGGCGAGCTGGTCCGCCGGCAGGAGCTGCTGCGCGACGCCGGCAAGTACGACTCCCAGCGCGACTACGAGCGGGCCAGGGCCGCCGGGGCACCGCTCGCCCCGCTCCCCAACCTGCTGATCATCTGCGACGAGTTCTCCGAGCTGCTGAGCGCCAAGCCGGACTTCATCGACATGTTCGTGCAGATCGGCAGGGTCGGCCGATCCCTGGGCGTGCACCTGCTGCTGGCCTCCCAGCGGCTGGAGGAGGGGCGCCTGCGCGGCCTGGACACCCACCTGTCCTACCGGATCGGCCTGCGCACCTTCTCCAGCAGCGAGAGCCGCGCCGTGCTCGGCGTGCCCGACGCCTACGAGCTGCCCCGTGCCCCGGGACACGGCTACCTCAAGGCCGGAACCGAGCCGATGGCCCGGTTCCGGGCGACCTACGTCTCCGGGCCCTATCTGGGCTTCAGCAGCGAGCGTTCCGCCGTTCCGCTGGCTCCCGACGTGGATCCGGCCGTGGTGTACACCACGGCCTACGTCGCTCCGAGGGCCGAGGCGGCGACGGAGAGCCCGGATGCTGAGGCCCCCGACGACGAGGCGACGGGCGAGAGCGTGCTGGACATCCTCGTCGAGCGGCTGGAGGGGCATGGCGTGCCGGCGCGGCAGGTCTGGTTGCCGCCGCTGGGCGTGCCGCCGACGCTGGACCAGATGCTGCCGGCGCTGAGCGCCGACCCGCTGCGCGGTCTCACCGTCGCCCACCCGGAGTTGCACGGAGCGGTGCGGGCGCCCATCTGCGTGGTGGACCGGCCCTTCGAACAGCGGCGCGAGCTGCTGACCCTGGACCTGTCCGGGGCCCTGGGTCACCTGGTGGTGGTCGGCGGTCCGCAGAGCGGCAAGAGCACCCTGCTGCGCACGCTCGTCACCAGCCTCGCGCTGACTCATACCCCCCGGGAGGTGCAGTTCTACTGCCTCGATCTCGGTGGCGGGGGTCTCCCGGCGCTCCGCGGCCTGCCGCATGTCGGCGGCGTGGCCAGCCGGCTCGACGCCGACCGGCTGCGGCGCACCGTCGCCGAGGTGCGCGGCCTGCTGGACGCGCGGGAGCGGCGGTTCGCCGAGGCCGGGGTGGAATCGATGGCGGTCTACCGGCAGCGCCGGCGGGCCGGCGAGTTCGGTGACGACCCGTTCGGCGATGTCTTCCTGGTCGTCGACGGGTTGGGGGCGCTGCGCCGGGAGTTCGAGGCCCTGGAGATCGACGTCGCCGAGATCACCAGCCGGGGTCTCTCCCTCGGGGTGCATGTCGCGGCCTCCGCCAGCCGCTGGATGGATGTGCGGCCGTCGGTACGCGACGCGTTCGGCAGCAAGCTGGAGCTGCGGCTCGGAGACCCAACGGACTCCATGATGGACCGTAGGGCCGCGTTGAACGTCCCGGACAACGCCCCTGGTCGCGGGGTGACGGCGGAAGGGCTCCAGTTCCTGACCGCGCTGCCCCGGATCGACGCGTCCCCCGATCCGCAGACCCTGCCCGACGCCATCGCGGCGCTGGTCGACCAGGTCCGGGCCACGTGGGACGGCCCGCGCGCACCCGAGGTCCGGCTGCTGCCGGCGGAGCTGGGCTACGCCGACCTGCCCGGCCCCCAGGCCAGCGAGCGCGGGCGGATCCCGATCGGGATCGCCGAACACGACCTCGGGCCGGTCTTCCTCGACGTCGACGCCGAGCCGCACTGCCTGCTCCTCGGCGACCTGGAGTGCGGCAAGAGCAGCTTCCTGCGCGGGGTCGCCCGGGCGATCACCGAGCGGTACTCCCCGGCAGAGGCCCGGGTGCTGCTGGTCGACTACCGGCGCAGCCTCCTCGGCGCGGTGCCACCGGAGCATCTGCTGGCCTACGGGACATCGTCGGATGCCACGGCGCCCATGGTGCGGGACGTGGTGACCGCGATGAAGGCCCGCCTGCCCGGTCCGGACGTCACGCAGGACCAGCTGCGCAACCGCAGCTGGTGGCAGGGCCCGGAGCTGTTCGTCCTGGTCGACGACTACGACCTGGTCGCCGGGGCGACCAACCCGCTCCTGGGGCTGCTGGACTTCCTGGCCCAGGGCCGCGACATCGGCCTGCATCTGATCCTGACCCGGCGCAGTGGCGGGGCGGCCCGGGCCCTGTTCGAGCCGATCATCGGGAGGCTGCGGGAGCTGGCCTCGCCGGGCATCATGATGTCCGGCAGCCGGGACGAGGGAGTGCTGCTGGGCAACCGCCGCCCGGAGGCGCTGCCACCCGGACGCGGCTACCTGGTCACCCGCCGGGGCGGCACGCGGCTGGTCCAGCTGGCCTGGGTGCCTCCGGCGTCCTGAGGGACCCACGTCGCCAGCGATCCAGGGACATCACTGGTTGCCCGGTTCGGCTACGCTCGGACTCGGTACGCCCAATTCGATCAACTCTGATGGAGCCTGTGGGGGGCCAGACATGGGCGACGAGCCGCGGCCGATCGGAGACAAGGTTGACGTCAGGATCGATTCATTGACCACGCTGGGCCAGGAGTTGAAGGACGACGCCGAAGCCTTCATCGCTCAGATGGACAGCTGGGACCAGAAGGGGCGCGAGGAGCACCCGACCAACGCGCAGATCGGTCACAACGCGGCCTTCCTGGAGGGTCTGACGGTCCAGGCCGGCAACCTTGACGCGTACACGCAGGCGCGGACCACCCTGGGCTTCGCCAAGCTGGGTCTGGAAGCGCTCCGGACCGGCGCCGAGTCCCTGGCCGAGCTCTACCCCGGCGTCGACGGCTTCAGCAACGTCCAGCTGGCGGCCGTGCGGGACATGTTTCCCGAGGTGTCAACGGCCGGGGAGGCCGACGACACCGCCCTGCCCCCGCTGGAGGACTGGGTGCTCATCGGCAATCAGGGGTGGGACACCAACCACGACGGCACGGTGGATATCGCCATGCCCGCCGGGGGCGAGCAGAGCCCCACCCCGACGGATTCGTCCGCCAACGATGCCCCGGCTCCGGCGGAAGCCAGCGACCACGAGGGCTACGAAGCTCCGGTCGTGACGAATCCCGGTATCGATCCGGCGAACGACAATGTGCTCTCCCCGGCCGGCCAGCAGAACCTGCTGGCCAACGAGGCCAGAGAGCCTATGATCCTGGCGCCTGGCCCGCTGGGCACCACAGAATCCACGTCCGGCTCGACGAACCTCTAGGCCGCGCCGTGGCAGAGAACCGCACCGACTGGGCCGACATACCGTTCGAGCTGATGCACCAGATCGTGCACGCCGAGGACGCCGGGCGGCAGCAGGCCGCCGCCCGGGGCTGGCGGTCGCTGGCGGAAACCGTGGAGGCGGTCAGCGCCAACCTCACCCGATACCGGGACCGGGTCGCGCCAGACTGGAACTCCGCAGCCGGCGAGGTGTTCCGCGGCGAGATGACCGATGTCATCGGCAGCCTGGACAGCGCGGCCCACTCCGCCCGCTCGTACGCCGGCATCCTGGACACCACCGCGGCGGCCGTGCTGGAAGCGCAGCGGAAGATGGACGAGGTCAGTGCGCAGCGCTCGGCGTATCTGGAGCAGAAGGACGACTACAACAACCTGGGCGACGACAACGACACCTGGCACGACTTCCTGGACGGTGTGGACGACGTCGTGCACAACATCACCGGCGACAACGACATCGACCCGGTCCGGCTGCGGGAGTTCGACCAGCAGGGCGAGGCCATCATGCGGCACCTCGGTAACGCCTATCTCAACGTCGAGGCCGGTCGCCCCGCGATACCGCAGTACCAGGGTCCGGTCGCCGTGGTTCCGGCCAACCTGATGGTGGCGGCTCCGGGCGCGCCCGGTGCGCCGAGCGCTCCGGGCG
>JABDRL010000075.1 GCA_013041765.1 Dactylosporangium sp.
GGTACCGCTCGGGCCGGCGACGCCGGCACGCCCCGCCCCGCCGTCGCCGGCCGGTGTGGCCGGTAACCGGAATCCGCAACGATCACCGGAAATGAATTTCAGGGAACCGCGTGATTACCCGGCCCCAGACCATTTCACGCGCCCGGGCGGTCGTGATCGATATGCGACTCGAATCCGCTCCGGCGGCACCAGTGAAACGGGTGGAACGGACTCGGGCCGCGCAACCAGGCAGCGCCGGCCCCCGGTCACGACAGGATCGGAAACGGTCCAATCAAACGCATCACCTTTCACCGCATCACAGAATGCATTCCGCATCTTGACACAGTGCTATCAGCGCTGCTAAATAGCACTCGCTGCGTAATTTTTGTTACAAATTCATAACAGCATATTCCGACATTTAGGTAACTGCGCCACAACACAACCCGCCAGCACGACAGCCTGTCATGCCACCATTACGTCATGATGCTTGCCGATGTCCCTTCGCCTTTCTTTTCGTGGCATGGGAGTCATATGCTTCGCCGGTCGCCGAGGAATAGCCGGTCGCCGGTGAAACTCACGACGTGACCGCTGGCCGTTGCACTTCCCTAGTGCACTGGCCGAACTCTTCCACGTCACTTTGGGGGATCCTTTGCGAAGCTTCCTGCCCTCCCCTCGGCGGGTACGCAACATCGTCGGTGCTGGCGCCGTCGGTGTGGCCGCCGCCCTCACGTTCGCAACACCGGCCCTGGCCTGCCACCCGGTGGCCGACAAGCCCAGCATTGTCTGTGACGATCGCGGCGGAGCCGAGATCACCTGGACCATCAAGATGGACTCGAATGTCACGGCCACCGTCCAGGGCGTCACGCTGACCCCAGAAGGCTCGACCCTCAAGAACGGCAAGATCGCCAAGGGCAAGACCTTCGGCAAGCAGGGCGTCACCGACGTTCAGGTCGTCCCGCCGGGCACGACCAAGGCGACCATGAAAGTCAAGGTCGAGTACCAGTACAACGGAAGAAAGCAGACGCACGAGCTGAATGCCTCCACCGAGGAATTCAACTGCCCCGTACCGTCGGAGAGCCCGACACCCAGCGAGAGCCCGGCTCCCAGCGAGAGCGCTGTCGCGAGTGCGAGCAGCAGCGGCGGCAGCGCCCTGCCGGTGACCGGCGCCAACACCGCGATCATCGCGGGCGTCGCCGTGCTGCTGGTCGGCGCTGGCGCTGGACTGTTCCTGGTGGCACGTCGTCGCCAGGTCAGGTTCACCGCCTGATCGACAACTGCCGTTGAGGGCGGCGGGGATCCATCCGGATTCCCGCCGCCCTCAACCATATCGGCCGCCCAGGCGTAACAATCCCATCAAGACACGCGGCGAAACACGGCGAACGCCCGATTACTACACATTGTCGTTACCCGATGGTAATCGGAACAGCACAGATCGCTAGCGCAGTCTTAAGCCAACCTTTCGGGACAGTGAATTCTCCCTCTATGCTGCCCCAGTCCATGGCGGGTCCTGCCGGGCCTCATCCGCGCCCGGAACGCGCGAACCTGGCAGCTCCCCGCACCACTCCGCAGTCTGAGGGGAATGCCGTCGTGCGTCGTCCGCTGTCGCCGTCTCGCCGCCGAGTCGCCCGCGCCGGCAGGGCGGCCCGCATCGGCCTCGCGGCCGTCCTCGGCCTCGGCGCGACACTCACGGTCGCCGTTCCGGGTATCGCCAGCGGCGGCAACGAGCCCCTGATCCCGCCGGCCGGTGTGCTCAGCGACACCCGCTGTGTCCAGGCCCCCAAGGCCACGTTCACCCACACCTTCCGCGTCGACCAGCGCACGCACCAGGCGATCGCGACCATTCGCCTGGACAACCGGCTGTGTCGCGGCCAGGAGCAGGCATTCACCCTGGTGTCCTATCTCGCGCCGGCGGCCGGAGTCGCCCTGCCCCGGTACCTGTTCGACCGCGAGACGGTGCACGTCACCGGCCAGCATCCGGCGTTCGCCCTCAGGGTCGACGTCCCGGAGTGCTCCCCCCAGGTGGATTTCGTGTTCGGCGAGCGGGTTGTCAGCCCGATCACCGCGAAGGGCGACCGGTACGGCCGGAACAGGGTCGGCAGTGACAGCGGCAACGGCAGCCGCTCGATTCCCGCCCCCGGCTCGCAGAAGCACGCCTGGTTCCATGGTGCCGCGGCGGGGTGCCCGAGCCTGCCGAGCGTCGAGCTGGCCGCCGGCTGCGACGGCTCGGTCCGGCTGAGCCTGCGTCATCGCCGGGGCTCGGCCTCGACGACCTATGTCATCACCGGCGGGGCCGGTTACCGAGTCGAGGTCGAGGCGTCCAGGTCCGACCCGGTGGCCCAGGTCACGGTGGCCTCGATGGCGGCGAGGCACCTGACGGTGGCGACGGACGGGCGCACGGTCAAGGAGTACGCCTGGACCCGCCCCCCGGGCTGCATCCGGCCGACCGTCACGGCAACCAGTGACTGTTCCGGGGCCAGTGTGACCATTGCCAACCCGGCGACCAACGCGCCGGTCGAGGCCACGATCCGCACCGCGGGGCAAGCCTTGCCCCAGACGGTCACGGTCGGGGCCGGCACCTCGCAGACGGTCGACCTGGCTTCCGGGGTGACGGTCAGCGTCTCGGTCTTCGGCACGACCACCGTCTTCGAGTTTCGCCGGCCGGCCAGCTGCGAGGCGTCCATGCTGCCCGTCACCGGCACGGGCACCGCGCTCCTGGCCGCCGTCGCGGTGCTGCTGGTCGCCAGCGGCACTGCCCTGTTCCGCCTCGCCCGCCGACGCCGGGTGAGGTTCACCGCCTGATTCCCGCCCCCAGGCGGTGCGGGGCCGGCCCACGTCACGGGCCGGCCCCGCACCGTGCGGTACGAATCCTCACCCACATACCCCCTAGGGTATATTGGATTCCGTGGAAAGGAGGACAGCCACCATGAGTACCCCGCAACTCCAGCGACACCGGGTCATCGTGTTCACCACCCCCACCTGTCCCTGGTGTACCCGAGCGAAGAGCTACCTGCGTCAGCACCGCATCGCGTTCCGCGAGGTGGACGTCAGCCGCGATCCGACGGCAGCCCGCGACCTGGTCCGCAGGACCGGCCAGACCGGAGTCCCCGTCGTCGAGATCGACGGCAAGCCGATCGTCGGCTTCGACCGGGCCCGCGTCGACCGGGCGCTGGGCCTGACCGGCACCCGCCGCTGACGCCCCGGGCCCGGGGTAGCACCCCCGTCCCCCGACAGCCGATTCCCGAAAGGATCATCTGACATGGCCGAAACCATCCAGCCGCTCGGCAGCCGCGTGCTCGTCCGCGTCCTTGAGGAGGACAGCGTCACCCCGAGCGGGCTGTTCCTGCCCGACACCGCCAAGGAGAAGCCCCAGCGGGGCGAGGTCGTCGCCATCGGCGACGACGAGGAAACCATCACCGTTCGGGTCGGCGATCGGGTGTTCTTCGCAAAGTACACCGGCACCGAGATCGCCATTCGGGGTGAGGAGTATCTCGTCCTGGACGCGGGCGATCTGCTCGCGGTGCTGCGGGATGCTCCCGTCCCCGCGGGGATGGCCTGAACGCTGACCGCGGGTCAGCCCTTTTCGAGGTACTCGGCGCGATCCTCGTTGACGAGCTGGGCAACGGCCTCGGCCAGCGCCGGGTGCGAAGACAGGTCCGGATCCTCGCGCAGCAGTGCGGTCGCGTCCACCCGGGCGTCGCGAATGACGTCCTCATCGCGCAGCAGCGACAGCAACCGCAGGTGCGAGCGCCGCCCGGACTGCATCGCGCCGAGTACGTCGCCCTCCCTGCGCTGCTCCAGGTCGAGTTCCGCGAGCCGAAAGCCATCCAGCGTGGACGCGACAGCGTCCAGGCGCTCTCTGGCGGGGGAACCGGCCGCCGTCTCGGTCACCAGCAGGCACAGCCCAGGGGCGCTCCCCCGGCCGACCCGGCCGCGCAACTGGTGCAGCTGGGAAACCCCGAACCGGTCGGCGTCCAGCACCATCATCATCGTCGCGTTGGGAACGTCGACGCCGACCTCCACGACGGTGGTCGCCACGAGCACATCGATCGTGCCCGCCGCGAACCGGCGCATGACCGCGTCCTTCTCGTCGGCGGGCAGGCGGCCGTGCAGGGCCCCGATCCGCAGCCCCTTGAGCGGGCCGTCCTCCAGCAGCGGGACGAGGTCGACCACCGCCAGCGGAGCCGGACGCTGGTCGGCCGGATCGGTGCCGGGCGGCGGTTCGGGGAGGAGCTCGCCGTCGCCGTCGCGGGCGGAGGGGATGGCCGGGGCGGCGACGCCCCCCGCGGCGTCCGCCTGCCCGATCCGGGGGCAGACGACGTATGCCTGATGGCCGGCCTCGACCTCCTCCCGCAGCCGCCGCCACGCCCGGTCGAGAAACGCGGGCTTCTCCGCAGCGGGTACCACGTGCGAGGCGATCGGCGAGCGGCCCCTCGGCAGCTGCGACAGCACCGATGTCTCCAGGTCGCCGAAGACGGTCATGGCGACAGTCCGGGGAATGGGTGTAGCGGTCATCACCAGCACGTGGGGTGGCTGGCTCGACTTGGCCCGCAACGCGTCCCGCTGCTCGACCCCGAAGCGGTGCTGCTCGTCGACCACCACCAGCCCGAGATCCGCGAAGTCGATCCCCTCGTACAGCAGGGCGTGGGTGCCGACGACGATCCCGGCGGCGCCCGAGGCGACGTCGTCCCGGACCGAGCGGCGCGCCGCCGCCGACAGCGAACCGGTGACGAGGGCGACCCGGGTGCCGTCAACCGAACCGCCCAGTTCCCCGGCGGCGCCCAGCGGCCCGAGCAGGTCCAGCATGCCCCGGTGGTGCTGGGCCGCGAGGACCTCGGTCGGGGCGAGGATCGCGGCCTGCCCGCCGGCATCGACGACCTGGAGCATCGCCCGCAGGGCGCACACGGTCTTGCCCGAACCGACCTCGCCCTGCAACAGCCGGTGCATCGGATGCGGCCGTGCCAGATCCTGCGCGATGTCTTCGCCCACCCGCCGCTGGCCGTCGGTCAGCTGGTAGGGCAGCCCGGTGTCGAAGAGGTCGAGGAGCCTGCCAGCGGCCCGGGGCCGCGGGGTCGCGGGCCAGTCCGCCGCCCGGATCTTGCGCTGGACGAGGGTCAGCTGCACCGCGAACGCCTCGTCCCATTTCAGCCTGCGGCGTGCCCGGGCCAGGGCCGCCGCGGACTGGGGGCGGTGGATGTCGCGCACCGCGGTGTCCAGTCCTACGAGGTTGCGTCCCGTCCGGACCTCGGCGGGCAGCGGGTCCGGCACGGGTCCCAGCGTGTCCAGCACCACGCGCACCGAGCGGGCGATCACCCAGGTGGGCACGGCCGCCGCGGCGGGATACACCGGGATCAGCGCTCCGGCGAACTCCTCGATCTCCTCGTCGGTCTCGTCCTCGCCCTCTCCGAGGAGGACGTAGTCCGGGCCGTTGAGCTGCCTGGTTCCCCGGAACTCGCTGACCTTGCCGGCGAACAGTCCCCAGCGGCCCAGCCGCAGGTACCGCCGCCGCCACGGCTGGTTGAAAAACGTGCAGGTGAGCACGCCGCCCTGGGCGTCGCCCACGATGACTTCGAGGACCGAGCCCCGCCGGGCCCGCATGGAGCGCTCGGTGACCCGCTGGACCTGGGCGAGGACGGTGGCCTCCTCGCCGAGCGCCAGCGCGTCGATGTCGGTGTGCTCGCCCCGCTCGTCGTACCGGCGGGGGAAGTGGAAGAGCAGATCCCCGACGGTGCCCAGGTCGAGATGGCTGGCCAGCGCCTTCGCCGTCTTGTCGCCGAGGGCGTTTCGCAGCGTGGTCTCCATCGTCGTCATTCGACCCCGATCAGCAGCGGGGAGTCCGGCTGACCCCCGACGTAGCACCGAACCTCGACGAGTGGCCACCGCTGGCGCAGATGCGCCGTCAGGGACTCGGACAACCCCGGGGGCGAAGATTCGCCCGTCACCAGGGTCACCAGTTCCCCTCCCCCGACGAGCAGGCGGTCCAGCAGCGCCCGGCCGGCGTCGAGCACGTCCCGACCGATGAGGTTCACCTCCCCGTCCACCAGGGCGAGCACGTCGCCCCGGAGGCATCGTCCCACCACGGTGAACGCCCGGTCCCCCGCCCAGGTGACCGCCGCGTGCCGGCACGCCCCGGCGGCCTCGGCCATCGCGGCCACGTCGTCTTCGAAGGTTCGCCGCTCGTCGCGCACGGCCAGGGCGGCCAGGGCCTGCACCGGAGACCGGATCGGGATGATCGTCACGGATACCCCGGAGGCTCCGGCCAGCGTGCTGGCCGCGGCCAGGGCGTCCGGGTGGGCCGCGGGGTCCAGCACGACGACCTGCCTCGCGCCGGACGCCATGATCGCTTCGTGCAACCGCTGGGCCGTGAGCCGGCCGTGGTCCGGCACGACGACGCTCGCGCCTTCCGCGGCGAGCAGCGCCGAGAGGCCGTCACCGTCACAGACGGCCATGACCGAGCTGCCGGGTTCACCGCCTCGGGGGCTCGCCGGGCCGGCGAGCCGGGTCACCGACATGCGGTACGGCTGCCCGGCCCGGGCCCCCGCCTCGATCGCGGCGCCGACATCGTTGACATGCGCATGCACGTTCCAGGTCGGCAGCCTGCCGGGTGCCGTGCTGCCGCCCACGACCGCGACGCAGTCGCCGAGACCGCACAGGGTGTGCCGCACCTGCTCCATCGCGGACGGGTGGGCTTCGAGGAGGTACTGGACCTCGTAGGCGAACCGTTCCGATCCGGCCGGGTGGGCGACGGCCGGCGGGCCGAGCCCTCGGATCCCGGTGATCTCGCCCCGTGCCGGTTGGCCGCCGAGAGCCTCGACCAGCGCGTCCAGCAGCACGGCCAGGCCTACTCCGCCGGCATCGGGCACCCCGGCACGGGCGAGTTCTGGCAGCTGGAACGGGGTCCGGGCGACGGCGGCCCGGGCCGCGTGGGCCGCGGCC
>JABDRL010000096.1 GCA_013041765.1 Dactylosporangium sp.
CCCGGAAGGTCTCCAGCGGCACCTCCAGCCCCACGGCCCGCTCCCCGGCCCGCTCGGCCGCCGCCAGCTGCTTGCAGGTCCGCCCGTCCGGCCACCGCCGGTCGGCGCAGTACTCCGGAGGTCGGCCCCGCCCGTCGTAGTCCAGCGCCTGCCCGCACTGGCTGTAGCCGCAGCGGCGGGGCTGGGACTCGGTGGCGATGGCGCTCGTCGACATGGCGCCACGGTAGTTCACCCCACCCCGCCGGGTACCGGGGCGGGGGCTCACTTGAAGCGCGAGACGACCTCGTTGAGCTGCCGCGACAACGCGGCGAGATCCGCGGCGGCCTCCCGGTTGCCGGTCAGGGTGTCGGTGGTGCCCCGCACCATCTGCGCCAGCGCCGCGACGGTCTGCGCGATCTCGCGGCTGCCCGTCGCCGCGTCGCTCACGCTCCGGGTCATCTCCTGCGTGGTCGACCGCTGCTGCTCGACCGCGGAGGTGATCTCCAGCTGGTACTCGCTGATCCGCTTGGTCACCTCACCGATCTCGGCGATCTCGGACACCGCACGCCCGGTGTCGGACTGGATCGCCTCGACCTGCTGGGTGATGCTCTCTGTCGCCCGGGACGTCTCCTGCGACAGGTCCTTGACCTCCCCGGCGACCACCGCGAACCCCTTGCCGGACTCCCCGGCCCGGGCGGCCTCGATGGTCGCGTTCAGCGCCAGGAGGTTGGTCTGCTCGGCGATCGAACTGATCATCTTCACCACGGTGTCGATCTCGGCGGAGGACTGGCCGAGGCTGGCGACCGTGCCGTTGGTCGCCGCGGCCACGGCCACCGCCCGGGCGGCCACCGCCGAGCCCTCGCTGGTGCTGCGGGCGATGGCCCCGATCGAACCGGTCATCTCCTCGGAGCTGTCGGCCAGCATCTGCACATGGTGCGAGACCTGATCGGCGGCCTGGGCCGCGACCTGGGCCTGGACGGTGGACTGCTCGGCGTTGGTCGCGATCGCGTCGGCCAACCGCGACAGGTCACCGGAGCGGTCGGCCAGGGTCGTTCCGGTGAGCGCCAGCGTGTCCACCGCGGTCCGGATGCTCGTCAATGCCGTGTTCAGATCGGCGCCCATCATCGCGATCTCGTCCCGGCCGCGCACTGTGACCTGCTGGCGCAGGTCCCCCTCGGCCACCGCGCGCAGGGCCGTGGACACCTCCCGGACCGGACGGGTGATCATACGAACCACCAGGGCGGCCACCGCCGTCGCTCCCGCGACCCCGACGATCAGGGCGGCCACGACGATCAGGACGGTTCGGTCGTAGGTGTCCTGTCCCTGGCGTGCGGCGGCGGTGGCGTCCACGCGCTCGAACGCCGCCAGCTCGGCGACGCTCTGGTCGATGCGCATCGCCGACTCGCCGAGGTGCTGCGGTCCGGCGACCAGTTCGACGCCGGCGATGGGCTGGCCGCCGGCGATGTAGACCACCACCCCGTTGCGGTACACGCCGAAGGCCTCGTGCAGGGTGGCGGCCGTCGCCTCCTGCGCGGTGCCGACCATCATCTGGGTGTACTCGCCGATCAGGCCGTCGGTGGCCTCCAGGTCCTCGATGAGCTGTGCCTTCCACCGGTCGGGTCCGCCGGGGGCGTCGGGGGCCAGCACGTTGGCCACGTCGTTGTTGACCGAGGCCTGGCTGCCGCGGATGTCGCCGAACAGCTCCAGCCGGGCCACGTTGGTCGTGCTGACCTGGTCGAGGTCGCGGTGCATCGTCGTGATCCGGACCAGGGACAGCCCCGCGACGCCGACGGCGGCCGCCGCCATGACCGCGACCACGATGTATATCTTCGACCCGATCCGGCGGTTGGCCAGCCAGCTCCCCGGGTCCTCCGCAACGGCCACAACAACCTCCAACACCGTTCGCCCGTGTCCTGACGACACGCGGTCCCACGACACGGTTCGGACACCGCCGACCGCAACCAAGCACTTCCGCCAACGAGATGCGTACGACGCTCCGGCCGTCGGTTTGTCAAGACGCCACCCACGAGCCTCAAGATGCCGCGTCCAGAGCCGAAAACCGAAGGACGGTAATGCCGGACATACGCGAATTGGGAGGGTTCATGAGCCTGGCCCGCAGGGCGAACCTGATGCTGCTGATGGTCCTGGCATGCACGATGACCGTATCCGTGGCCATCTTCGCCCTGGCCAAGCGCAGCAGCGACGAGGTGGCCAGCTACCGTTTCCGCGTCGAGCCCCTCCGCGCGGTGATCGCCGAACTGCGGTCGGACTTCTTCATCTACGACAACCAGGTCAACCTGCACATCGAGCTGCTGGCCGGGGACCAGGCCACCCCGGAGCTGCTGGAGGCCAGCCGCCAGCGGGCCGCCGAGGCCCACACCCGGGTGACCGACGCCCTTGACCTGGCCCTCGACCTGGCCCAGGACCGGCGGGTCGATGAGGCCCTCGGCCGGGCACGAACGGCCCTCGCCAGCTTCGCCAGGTTCGCCGACCAGGCCCACGCGGCGGCCCAGGCCGGCGACCTGATCCAGGCGATCCAGGCGTCGACCGTCGACAGCATCGACGCCGTCGACAGCTTCGTGGGAGCGCTCGACGAGGCCAGTGACCTGGTCGAGGCCGACGTGGCCGCCCGGCTGTCGTCGTTGCACGACCGCCAGCACCTGGTGGAGATCGTGTCGATCGCCTTCGGCCTGCTCGTCGTGGTTCTGGTCGTCGCGCTCGGCCTGGCGCTCAAGATCGCGATCCTCCGGCCGCTGTCGACCATCAGGGACACCATGCTGGCCCTGGTGTTCGGCGACCAGAGCCAGGCCGAGCGCCTGCCCGCCCGGCGACTCGACGAGCTGGGCCAGGTCAGCGAGGCCTACAACCTCCTGCTGGACGCCCTCGCCATGCGGCAGGACGACCTGCGGCAGGCGCAGCTGGACAAGGAAACCGACATGAGCGCCAGTTTCAGCCGCACCCGGGCCGCGGAGAAGGACGTCCGCCAGCGGGCCCAGCAGGTCATCGACGACAGCGTCGCCGCGGTCGCCGGCGAGCTGCGGGAGGTCCTCGCGCAGGCCGAGGCCGTCCGGCAGTCGGCCAGCACCATCGACGAGCGGGTCTCGGCGGCCAACACCGCCACCGGCCGGGTGGTCACGCAGGCCGAAGAGGCCAACCAGGTCGCCGGAGCCTTCGGCGACAGCCTGCGGAAGGTCGGCGGCATGACCGCGCTCATCGCGGGCGTGGCCGGTCAGACGAAACTGCTGGCGCTGAACGCGACCATCGAGGCCGCCCGGGCCGGGGAGGCCGGGCGGGGCTTCGGTGTGGTCGCCGACGAGGTCAAGGACCTGGCGTCGACGACGGCGCAGTCGACCCAGGACATCACCGCCACGATCGGCACGCTGGAGACCAACGCATCCGCCGTGACCGTCGCGATCACCGGGATGGGCCGGGGCATCGGTGCGGTGGACGAGGCCACCGCCGACCTGGGCGGCATCGCGGCCCAGCAGCACGGGCTCGTCGAGAGCCTGACCCAGCGGGTCGGGACGGCCATCGCCCGCATCGAGGGCATGGCGTCGCTGACCGAACGGTTGGAGCGCCGCCGCCACCGCCGGGCCGCGGCCACCGGCGAGGCGACCGTGCTGGTCAACGGCGCCACCCACACGGTGGAACTCGTCGACCTGTCCGAGGGCGGGGCCCGCTGCCGGGTGAGTCCCGCGGTGTCGTTCCCGTCGGGGGCCGATCTCAACGTGGAGCTGACCGTCGACGGGCGTCCCTTCGCGCTGCGGGCCACGGCCCTGCGCCGGGAGCTGGGCGGTGACCACGACGAGACGGCCCTGCGGTTCCTCGACCCGCCCGCGGAGGCCGTCGCGGCGATCCGGGCCTACTCCCTGGCCCACGAGGCCGCCGCGCCGTGACGGGCCCGGCCCCCGGCGGCCGGGCCCGGTTCAGCGCCGGGGGC
>JABDRL010000105.1 GCA_013041765.1 Dactylosporangium sp.
GGCCGCGCCCGCCCCAGCGGCGGCCGGCACGCCCCTGTGCACGGTGAGCGACCGGCGGATGCGGGAGCTGTCCGGGCTGGTCACCGTCGACAGCGGCTACGTCGCCATCAACGACAGCAACGGCGACCGGTCGGCGATCCGGGTCTTCTTCCTGGACGACCGGTGCCGCCTGACGAAGTCCGTCGGCTATCCCACCGCCGCCCGGGATCCGGAGGATCTCGCGACCGCCCCGGACGGCGGCCTCTGGGTCGCCGACATCGGGGACAACTTCAACGCCAAGACCCACCGGACGACGGTCGCGGTGTGGCGCCTGTCGCCCGGGGGATCGACGCCGGTCATCCACCGGCTGGTGTACCCCGACGGTCACCACGACGCCGAGGCACTCCTCATCGACGGTGACGGGCTGCCCCTGCTGATCACCAAGGAGATCTTGGGATCCGCCAGGATCTACAAGCCGTCCCGGGCGCTGGCCGCCGGTACGGCAGCGGGGGTGCCCCTGGTCCTGGTCGGCCGGTTCACCCCGCAGAGGACCGGGACGCCCAACCCGTTCGGCGCCACCGGCCGGCTCGCGGTCACCGGGGCCGCCACCGCGCCGGACCGGCGGCGGGTGCTCCTGCGCACCTACGCCGACGCCTACGAGTTCGACGTCCCGGACGGGGATGTCGTCGCGGCGCTGACCGGGGGCACGCCGAGGGTGACGCCCCTGCCCGACGAGCCGCAGGGCGAGGCCATCACCTACACCCACGACGCCACGGGGTTCGTCACCGTCTCCGATGCGGAGGGGCCGGCGCCGCTGCTGCGGTACGCCCCGACCGCCGCCGGGGAAGAGCCCTCCGACGACGCGGCGGATGCGGCGGCGACCGCCGGGGCCGATCCGGCCCCGGCGTCGTCCGGCCCCGCGGAACGTGCTCGGTTGTCCCTGGCCAGCGGTCGCACCGTGACCACGCTGGTCGGCGCGTTCGGCGTCGCGCTGGTGCTCGGGCTGATGCTCGCCCGAGGGCGGGCCGGCCGTCAGCCCGGCCCGCGCAGGTAGGCGTCGATCGCCGTCGCGGCCCGCTTGCCGTCGCCCATGGCGAGAATGACGGTGGCGGCGCCCCGGACGATGTCGCCGCCGGCGAACACCCCGGGAATCGAGGTACGCCCGTCGGCATCGGCCTCGATGTACCCCCAGCGGTTGATCGTCAGGTCCGGCGAGGTCTGGGTCAGCAGCGGGTTGGCCCGGGTGCCGATCGCCACGACCACCATGTCGGCCGGCACCACGAACTCCGAGCCCGGGATGGCGACCGGGCGGCGACGACCGGAGTCGTCGGGCTCCCCCAGCTCCATCCGCACGCAGGCCAGGCCGGCGACCCAGCCATGGTCGTCGCCGACGACCTCGACCGGGGCGGTGAGGAACTGGAACTGCACGCCCTCCTCCTCGGCGTGGTGCACCTCCTCGGCGCGGGCCGGCAGCTCGGTGCGAGAGCGGCGGTAGACGATGGTGGCCTCGTCGGCGCCCAGCCGCTTGGCGGTCCGCACGGCGTCCATGGCGACGTTGCCGCCGCCGACCACGGCGACCCGCCGGCCGCGCAGCACCGGGGTGTCGGCGTCCGGGCGGTGGGCGCCCATGAGGTTGACCCGGGTGAGGTACTCGTTGGCGGCGTAGACGCCCTTGAGGTTCTCCCCCGGGACGTTCATGAAGACCGGCAGCCCGGCGCCGACCGCGACAAACACCGCGTCGAACCGTTCCCGCAGCTCGGGCAGGGTGTAGGTGCGGCCGACGATCGTGTTGTGCTCGATGGTGACCCCCTGGCGGACCAGCCGGTCCACCTCCTGCTGCACGATGTCCTTGGGCAGCCGGAACTCGGGGATGCCGTAGAGCAGCACCCCGCCGGAGGCGTGGAACGCCTCGAAGACCGTGACGTCGTGGCCGAGCCGGGCCAGTTCCCCGGCCGCGGTCAGCCCTCCCGGACCGGAACCGATGATGGCGACGCGCCGGCCGGTCGGCTCGGGCTTCGGCGGGGCTACGAGATCGGGGTGCGCCGCGGCCCAGTCGGCGACGAAGCGCTCCAGGTGCCCGATGGCCACGGGAGTGCCCGGCTCGCCCCGCATGGGACGCCCGCGCAGGCAGACCTGCTCGCACTGGATCTCCTGGGGGCATACCCGCCCGGTGACGCAGGGCAGGGCGTTGTCGTGCAGCAACGACTGCGCTGCGCCGCGCAGGTCACCGGCCGCGACCAGGTTGATGAACTTCGGGATGTCGACGGAGACCGGGCAGCCGGCGACGCACTTGGGCTTCTTGCATTGCAGGCAGCGCTGGGCCTCCAGGATGGCCAGTTGCTCGGTGAACCCGAGGTTGACCTCCTCGAAGTTGATCGAACGCAGCTCTGCTGCCTGTGCGGGCATCGGCTGCCGGTCGATCGCCATGCGCTGCTTGGTGGTCAGGTGCGGTTGCTGGGCCATCAGCGGTCTCCTTCCAGGCACTGCCCAGGTTGCGACCGGCGGGCCAGCGCATCCTGCTCGAATTCGCGGTAGGTGGTCAGCCGGTCGATGAGCAGGTCGAAGTCGACGGCGTGGCCGTCGAACTCCGGGCCGTCGACACAGGCGTACTGGCTGGTATCGCCGATGCCGACGCGGCAGCCGCCGCACATGCCCGTGCCGTCCACCATGATCGAATTTAGGGACACGGTGGTCTTGATGCCGTACGGACGGGTCAGCTCGGCACAGGCGCGCATCATCGGCACCGGGCCGACGGCGTACACCTCGTCGATCCCGCCCCCCTCGCACAGCTCGGCGAGGGCCTGGGTGACGAAGCCCTTCCGGCCGGCGCTGCCGTCGTCGGTGCAGACCACGACGTCGCCGGTGCCCCGCAACTCGTCGGCGAAGATGACCCATTCCTTGGAGCGTCCACCGATGACGGACGTCACGCGGACCCCGGCCGCCGCGAGCGCCTGGGCGATCGGGAAGACCACCGCCGTGCCCACCCCGCCGCCGACGCACACGGCATGTCCCGCCGGCAGGAGTTCGGTCGGCCGGCCGAGTGGACCGGCGATGTCCCGGATCGCGTCGCCGGGATCGAGGTCGACCAGGTCATGGGTGCTTTTGCCGACGGCCTGGATCACCAACGTGATCGTCCCAGCGGCCGGATCGGCGTCGGCGATGGTCAGCGGGATCCGCTCGGCGCCGGGCCCGAGACGGACGATGACGAACTGCCCCGGTTTGCGGATCTCGGCGATCCTCGGCGCCTCGACGACGAACCGGGTGACATTCGGCGAGAGCAGCGTCTTGCTGCGGATGGCATGCATAGTGCCCCCAATGGTATGGACAGCGGGCCGGTGGTGCTGCGGTCAGGCCGGCCCCTCGGCCCGTCCCGGTGTCGGGCAACCGGTACGGGAGCAGCCTACAACCAGCGGGTAAGCGCTTTCCCGCTCGGTCGGGATGCCCCGCACGGCGGGAGCGCACCCCGGCGGGAGCGCACCCCGGCCGGAACGAGACCGGCCGGAACGAGACCGGCCGGACAGAGCTGGGTCGGGACATGATCCCGGTAGGTGTTGATTGACTGTCGTTCCAGCGACAGCGATGCCACACCTACCGGCGGGTACTCCGGCTGCCGGCAGCCGACGAGCATCATGGTGATCCGCCCGGTGCCGGCGGTTCCCCCGGATCCCGCCAGGTCGACTCGATGCGGTCGAGCAGCGCCCGCGCCGCCGCGCTCGGTCGGCGCTGCCGGGACGTGGCCACCGACAGCTTCCACGTCATCGGATGCCCGGCGATGGTCAGGACCCGCAGGGCATCGTCCTCCGGGGCGACGAAGGCCGGCAGGATGGCCAGCCCGAGTCCGTGCTTGACGAACCCCGCGGCGGCGGCGATGTCGGACACCTCCAGGGCCACCCTCCGGTCGATCCCGGCGGCGGCGAACGCCTCGTCGGCGACGGTCCGGTTGCCGTATCCGACTGGGAAGTCGATGAACGATTCCGCGGCCAGACGGGTCAGGTCCACGCGACGTTCGCCGGCCAGCCGATGGTCGGCGCGGCAGACCAGCACCATCGGCCAGGTTGCCAGGTCCCGGACGGCCAGGCCGGCGGCCCAGCCGGGCCCCCGCCCGGACAGCGAGACGAAGGCCAGGTCCAGCGTGCCGTCGGTCAGGGCCCGGACCAGGCCGGCCGTACCGGTGGTCATGGTGCGCAGCCGCACCGTCACGGCCGGGTGGTCCATGTGAAAGCGTCCGAGCAGGGCCGGCAGATCCACGATTCCCACTGAAATCATGGTCCCCAGGTCGACGGTGCCCCGCAGCCCGCCGCGCGCCTCGTCGACGGCATCCCGCGCGGCCTGGACCGCGCTGAGCACCTCCCGGGCTCGCGGCAGCAGCGCGGCTCCGGCGTCGCTGAGGTCGACGTGCTGGCGGGTGCGCTCGAACAGGCGCACGCCCAACTCCCGCTCGAGGGCCGCGACGGCGGCGGAAACCCCCGACTGCACCGTGTGCAGCCGCCGGGCGGCCCGGGTGAAGCTCAACTCCTCGGCGACCGCGATCACACACTCCAGCTGACGTAGGTCCACGAGCAGCATTATCTCATCTGGCGATAATACTGAGCACTATTTATCGTTGGCGATGATGACCCTGGTCGTCAAGGCTGGACTCACCGGTTCCCGGACAACGCAGGAGGACCAGCCGTGACCACCGCCCTCGCCCAACGCCCCAGCAGCCCCGGCTTGCTCGGCCGGTCCGGCCGCCCCGGCCAGCTCGGCCACGGCGCCGGGTTCTGGGTCGTCGCGTTCACCTTCGCGGTCACCATGGCGTTCTCCACGGTTCCGACCCCGCTGTACCTGCTCTACCAGCAGCAGATCGGATTCGGCCAGTTCATGGTCACGGTCGTGTTCGCGGCGTTCGCCGTCGGCGTCGTGATCAGCCTGTTCCTGGCCGGCCACCTCTCCGACGCCATCGGCCGGCGACGGGTCCTCCTGCCCGCGATCCTGGTCGAGGCGGTGGCCGCGGCGCTGTTCCTGGTCACACCGACGCTGCCCGGTCTGATCACGGCGCGGTTCCTGTCCGGCATCGGCATCGGCCTCGTCGTCGCGACCGCGACGGCGTACCTGTCAGAGCTGCACCTGGGCGCCCGCCCGGCGGCCGAGCGTGGTCGGGCGGACCTGCTGGCCACCGTGGCCAACATGGGCGGGATCGGATTGGGCCCCCTGGTCTCCGGCCTGCTGGCGCAGTACGTCACCGGGCCGCTGCGCACCCCGTACCTCGTGTTCCTCATGTTGCTGCTGGCCAGCGCCGTCGCGGTGGCACTCGTCCCGGAGACCGTCGGTGCGACCCGGACGACGCCGGGCGGCGGGCCCGGGCACCCGGCCGCGCTGCGGTACCGGCCGCGGCGGGCGGCGGTCCCCGTGGCCGCCAGGCCCCGGTACTTCGCCGCCACGGCGGCCGGGTTCACCGCGTTCGCCGTGCTGGGACTGTTCACCTCGCTGGCGCCGAGCTTCGTGGCCGACACGCTGGACCACCCCTCGCGGGCGCTGGCCGGAGCCGTGGCGTTCCTCGTCTTCGGCATGGCGGGTACCGCACAGGTGCTGCTGAGCCGGACGGCGGCCCGGCGGCAGATCATCACCGGACTCGGGCTCATGGCCGGCGGGCTGGTCCCGGTGACGGTGGCGGTCTGGGTGCCCAGCCTGCCGGTCTTCCTCGCGGGTGGAGCCGTGGCCGGCGCCGGGGCCGGGGTGCTGCTCAAGGGAGCGGTCTCGACCGCCGCCGGGCTGGCGGAGCCCTCGGCCAGGGGCGCGGCCCTCGCCGGGGTGTTCCTGGCCGGATACGCGGGGCTGACGGTACCGGTGCTGGCTCTCGGCGTCGCAACGCAGATCATCGCCGTGCAGCTGGCGATGCTCGGCTTCGCCGGGGTGGTACTCGTCGCGATCGCGGCGGTCGGCCAGCGGCTGCTGCGGCCGGTGCCCGTCGCGGTCGCGGACGCCCAGATGTCCATCTGAGATTCCACCATGGAGAGGTGATACCCGTGGATCGCTACGGCGTAGACTCCACCATCCGTGCCGGTCGAACAAGGATCGTCCGGCCCAGGGCCCGAGGGGCGTGACATGAACGAGCGCGACTGGCGTCAAGGCGTTGACGAGCAGCGGCCAAGCCCTGCCCGGGTCTACGACTACTTCCTCGGCGGCAGTCACAACTTCGCGGTCGACCGGGCGATGGCCGGCCAGCTCCAGCAGGCGATGCCCGACATCGGTGACATCATGCGGGCCAACCGTGACTACCTCGGCCGGGCCGTCCGGTTCCTCGTCAACGCCGGGATCCGGCAGTTCCTCGATCTGGGTTCCGGGGTACCGACCGTCGGCAACGTCCACGAGCTGGCGCAGCGCGAGGCTCCGGACGCCCGCGTCGTCTACGTGGACATCGATCCGGTCGCGGTCGCCCACAGCGCGGCGATCCTGGCGAACAATCCCGAGACCGGCATCATCAATGCCGATCTGCGGGACGCCGACCAGGTGCTGGCCCACGAAACCACCCGCGAGTTGCTCGACTTCGACCAGCCGATCGCCGTGCTCCTGGTCGGGGTGCTGCACCAGCTGCCGGGCGACGAGCCGGCCGACGCCGTCCGGAGGTACCGGGCGGTCATGGCCCCGGGCAGCTATCTCGCCCTGTCCCAGCCGACCCAGGACGGCCGCCCGGCGGAAGCGGACGCCTTCACCAGCACCCACGCCCGGGGATACCAGGAAACCATGGTCCTGCGCACCAGGGACGAGGTCGCATCGCTGCTGGCCGATTTCTCGATGGTCGCGCCCGGCGTGGTGTTCCTCCCGCAGTGGCACCCGGTCGAGCCACTCATCGACGAGACGCCCGGTCGGCTGTCGACCTACGCCGTCGTCGGGAAGATTCCCGCCTAGGGTCTACGGGCACGCGGTAACGCGCCCACGGCCGAGTGACCAACGTGGCGTATCCGGCAACGCGGACTGACACTGCGTGCATGACCACACCGACCGCATCGCTCATCCCGATTCAGACTGTGGTCTCGCGTCCGCCACGTGACGCGTACCGCGGCGACGGCTTCCGGAACCCCCAGCTGGCCGGGACGGTACTCCTCGCGATCGCCGTTGCCTGGGCCATCCTGGGAGTTGGTGCGAGTGCCTTCGCGGCCGTGGTCGCCGGCGGCACCTGGCGCGGTGTCCACCCGGAGGGGGAAGCCGAGGAGCAGGTTGCGGTCCTCGTCGGCGTGTTCAGCGCGATTCCGCTGCTCGTTCTCGGCATTGTCTGCTTCACCCTCGCCGCGATCTGCTGGCTGGGCAGTATCCGGTTCCGCTGGATGGCCGCGTTGTACGCCAAGTGGTGACCGGCGGCGCCCCGACCGGCGGCGCCCCGACCGGCGGCGCCCTCATCACGCCGCGGTCTACCCCAGCCGTGGAATCATGGCCCCCGGGACCGGCTGGTGTAGACCGCGGCCCGGGGCACCCTCCGGCAGTCCCC
>JABDRL010000131.1 GCA_013041765.1 Dactylosporangium sp.
CCTCGACGCGGCCGGCGGCGGTCGCCTCGACGCGGCCGGCGGCGGTCGCCGCCTCGGTCGCCACGGTCAGCATCGTGCCCTCTACCGGGTTCACGACCGCGGTGTACGCCGCCGCGCGGGCCCGGTCCAGGGCCTTGGCGAGTGCCTGGCCATCGGCGGTGGGCACGCCGGTCAGCGCATCGGCGAGGCCCCGGAAGAACTGCGCGAGGATGATCCCGGAATTGCCCCGTGCGCCCAGCAGTGCCCCCCTGGCCATGGCGGCCAGCGCCGCCGAGGCTCCGGCCTCCGCCAGGTCCGGGGGGCCGCTGTCGAGGGACGCGCGCGTCGCCGTCATCGTCAGGAAAAGGTTCGTACCCGTGTCGCCGTCCGGCACCGGAAACACGTTGAGGCCATCGATCTCATCGCGATCCCGGCGGAGCGCCTCCAGCGCGCCGCCGCACCACCGACGGACCGTGTCCGCGTCCAAACCTGCCAGCACAGAGTGCAAGCCTAGTCGCGTGGATCGAGGTATGGCGCGGCCTCGGCCGGGTCCGGTTGTCCCGGATATCTCGCCATCGGGTAGCCTTGTGCGGTTGGCTGTGGTCGCTTACCCGGCCACCTCGACAACCAGATCCAGGAGACTCCCGTGGCTAGTGTGTGCGACGTCTGCGGCAAGGGGCCGGGCTTCGGCCACAACGTGTCCCACTCACACCGCCGCACCAACCGTCGTTGGAACCCGAACATTCAGACCGTCCGCACCCCCGCTGGGGGCGGGACGACTCGGCGCATGCAGGTCTGCACCTCGTGCATCAAGGCCGGCAAGGTCGTCCGCGGCTAGTCGGTCGGTCTCGGCAGGGAAAAGGCGCCCTTACGGGCGCCCTTTTCGCGTATCGGGTCTGTTCAGGCGCGGAAGTGGTCCCACCCCGTCGGCCCCACATAGGGCTGTTGGTCAATGGTTACCGCTGGGCTGTCCCCGGCGTGGACCCGACCGATGACCAACCATTGTGGAGGCATCGGGGTGCCCGGCGGGAAGGTGGCCACGAGGGCGTGGTCATCGCCCCCCGCGAAGATCCAGGTGTAGGGGTCCACCCCCAGGGCCGAGGCCACATCGCGCATCTGGTCGGGGATGACGAAGGCCTCCCGCCGCAGGTCGATGATGACCCCGCTGGCTACGGCGACGTGGTTGAGGTCGGCCAGCAGCCCGTCGGAGATGTCGATCATCGACGTCGCCCCGAGCAGGGCCGCGTCGGGGCCGGCGGCATAGGGCACGCGGGGCCGGCGGTACGCGTCGACCAGCACCTTCGGCGACCGAAACCCACGAGACAGGACCGTGTAACCGGCCGAGGCGTAGCCGAGCCGCCCGACGAGGGCGACGACGTCGCCAGCGGTGGCCCCGGACCGCTGCACCGGCGCCCGGCCGCACAGGTCCCCGAGGGCGGTCACGGCGACGGTCAGCGTCGGGCTGGCCGAGATGTCCCCGCCGACGACGCTGGCCCCGGTCAGGGCCGCCTCGGCCGCGATGCCGTCGGCGAGTTCCTCGACCCAGGACACCGCGAGGTCCGGCGGCACGCACAGCGCGACGAGCAGGGCGGTCGGCGCGGCCCCCATCGCGGCGATGTCGGCAAGGTTGGCGGCGGCGGCCCGGTGGCCGACGTCAACGGCCCTGGACCAGTCCCGCCGAAAGTGCCGGCCGTCAACGAGCACGTCGGTGCCGGCGACGACCCGGGTGTCCAGGGCCGAGACGACCGCCGCGTCATCACCGGGGCCGAGCTGGCAGGTTGGCCCGCTGCCGAGCCGCGCGGTCACTCGGGCGATCAATCCGAACTCGCCAGTTGCACCAACCGTCATGAAATGTTCCGTTCGCAGCTTGGAGTCGCCCCGCTTTCCCGCAGCGTCTCGACCAGGTACCGGTGCCCCGCGATCCGCCCCGGGTCCTGGGCGGATCTCGTTGCGGTAGGTTCTGGTCCAGCAACGGCTACACGACAACGCAGGTTACGACGAGGTACGTGGCGAACATAGGGAGTCGTGTCGTGGTGCAGGCCTACATCCTCATCCAAACGAAGGTCGGCAAGGCACGCGAGGTGGCCGTGGAGATTCGCGCGATCACGGGAGTCGTCAGGGTGGACGCGGTGACCGGCCCGTATGACGTCGTTGCCCTCGCCGAGGCCCGGACCATCAATGATCTGGGCCAGATGATTGTCGGCAGTGTTCAGCGCGTTCCAGCCATCACACGTACTCTGACCTGCTCCGTTGCCAGTCTCTGAGAAACCCGGCGGTCACCGCAGACCGGTCCCGCGGTGCAACGCCGTGCGCAGCAACCGGGCGATGAGCGCCGGGTAGGTGAGGCCGGACGTCGCCCACATCCGCGGGAACAGCGAGTCCGGGGTGAAGCCCGGCATGGTATTGATCTCGTTGAGGTACACGTCCATCGTCGGAGTGACGAAGAAGTCCACCCGCGCGAGCCCGGCACAGTCCAGCGCGTCGAAGGTCCGCACCGCGTACCGCCGGACCCGATCGGCCACCCCCGGGGGCAGGTCGGCGGGCAGGTCGAATTCGCACACCTGATCGGCGTCGAGATACTTGGCCTCGAAGTCGTAGAACTCCCGGTCCCGCAGGACGCGGATCTCCGCGGGCGGGCTGGCCTCCGCCGGGCCGCCGTCGACACCCTCCAGGACGCCGCACTCGACCTCACGCCCGACGATCATGGATTCGACGATCACCTTCGGGTCCACCTGCCGGGCCATGTCCAGCGCCTCGTCGAGATCCGCCCAGTCCGAGACCTTGGTGATGCCGATGCTGGAACCGGCCCTGGACGGCTTGACGAAGACCGGAAGGCCAAGCCGCTTCTTGTCGGTCTCCGACAGCTGCTGCCCCGGGCGGAGCACAGTGTACGGCCCGGTGGGGATGCCCTCGACGGTCGCGAGTTTCTTGGTGAACTCCTTGTCCATGCCCGCCGCCGAGGCGAAGACTCCCGCTCCGACATAGGGAATGCCGGCCATCTCCAGCAGCCCCTGGATGGTGCCGTCCTCGCCATACGCTCCGTGCAGGACGGGGAACACCACGTCGATGTCCGCGAGGACCTGGGCGCCATCGGTGGCCGCGAGGACATCGACCGAGCGAATAGTCGGGTCGGGCAGGACCAGGGCCGCGTCGCCCGACCGCTCGGTGATCTCCGGCAATCGTTTCCCGTCGATGGCGAGACCGGCTGAGCCAGAGGTCAGCACCCAGCGCCCGGCCCGGGTGATACCGATCGGGACGACATCGAACTCGCCCGGATCGAGAACCTGAAGGATGCTTCCCGCGCTGACGCAGGAGATGGCGTGCTCGGTGCTACGGCCGCCGAAGATGACGGCGACTCGGATTGGCCGTGGGGAACTCACCCGGAAGACCCTACCGCCCGTGGTCAATTCCCGCTTCGGGTGACTGCCGCCAACGCCACGGACAGATCGGCGACGAGGTCGGCCGAGTCCTCGATGCCGCAGGACAGCCGTACGAGTCCGGCCGGGGCGGCGTCTCCCCACTGGGCGCGCCGGTCGGCACACGTATGCAGACCCCCGAAGGACGTCGCGGCCGCGATCAGCCGGGAGGCGCTCAGGAACCGATCGACCGCCGGTTTGTCCGGGAGGACGAAGGTCACGATGCCCGGCATGCGTCGCATCTGCCGCCTGGCCAGCGCCGCCGCCGGATCGCCCGGGTGGCCCGGCCAGCGCACCCCGGTCACGGCGGGGCTGGCGAGCAGAAGCTCGGTCAGGGCGCTGGCGTTGGCTTCCTGCCGGGCCAGCCGCACGTCCAGGGTGCCGAGCGACCGGTGGGCCAG
Source organism: Dactylosporangium sp. (assembly GCA_013041765.1). Lineage (GTDB taxonomy): Bacteria > Actinomycetota > Actinomycetes > Mycobacteriales > Micromonosporaceae > JABDRL01. Next base: position 3,797 of record JABDRL010000131.1, read on the forward strand.
CCACGCCTCGAACGGTCCCGGGACGGCGCCGGTGGCGTCACGCCATCGGCGTATCCGCTCGACCAGTTCGGGATCGCGGCAGCACACGTAGCCGAGGAGCAGGTCGGAGTGTCCGGTCAGGGCCTTGGTGGCCGAGGCGACCGACAGCTGGGCTCCGAGATCGAGCGGGCGCTGTCCCAGGGGCGTCGCCGTGGTGTTGTCGACCGCGACCAGGGCACCGGCCTCGGCTGCCCGGCCAGCCACCACGGCCAGGTCGCAGAGGTCCAGCCCGGGGTTGGCCGGAGACTCCAGCAGCACGATGGAAGCGTCGTCCAGGGGCGGGTACGGTCCGGCCGTCGGGACGGTCACGACCCGCACCCCGAGCCCGGCCAGGGTCGTCTGGGCGAACCGGCGGGTCGCGTAGTACCCGTCCGACGGCAGCACCGCGGTCGTGCCGGGACGGGCCGCAGCCAGCAGCACGCCGGTGATGGCGGCCATGCCGGAGCCGAAGACCAGGCAGTGCCCGCCCTCCAGTTCCCCGATCGCCGTTTCCAGGGCACGCCAGGTGGGGTTGTCGTACCGGCCGTAGCCGTCGGTCCCGGGCTGCGCACCCGCGACCGGGTCGAGGTGGTAGGGCGCCGCGAACACCGGCCCCGGCCGGAAGGGCTGCCCCGCCGCCGGCGGCGGCAGACCCGCGCGCACGCAGCGGGTCCCGTCCCCGGGAGCAACCGGGTCGTCGCCGTGGGGTCTCATTCCGGCTTCCTGATCTCCCGGCTCATCAACGCCGTCAGCGCGACGCGGGGATCGGCGCCCTGATGGCACACCCGCTCGACCTGCTCGGTGATGGGCATCTCCACGCCCTGGCGCTGGGCGAGGTGGCGAATGGCGCGGCAGCTCTTGACCCCTTCTGCGGTCTGCCTGGTTGCCGCCTGGGCCTGCTCGAGGGTCTCGCCCCGGCCGAGGTGCTCGCCGAAGGTCCGGTTGCGCGACAGGGGCGAGACGCAGGTCGCGACCAGGTCCCCGAGGCCGGCGAGACCGGAGAAGGTCCGTGGATCGGCGCCGAGGGCCGTCCCGAGCCGGGCGGTCTCCGCCAGCCCCCGGGTGATCAGTGTCGCCCGGGTATTGCTGCCCAGTCCCAGCGAGATCGCCATACCGTAGGCCAGCGCGATCACGTTCTTGACCGCTCCGCCCAGCTCGCACCCGATGACATCGTCGTTGGTGTAGGGGCGCAGATACCTCGTGATCAGCGCCCGCTGGACGATCGTTGTCCGGTCGCTGTCGATGCCGGCGACGACCGTCGCCGCAGGCTGTTCCAGCGCGATCTCGCCGGCCAGGTTCGGGCCGGACACCACCGCCACCCGGTCGGCGGACACCCCGGCGGCTTCGACGATCACCTCGCTCATCCGCTTGGAACTGCCCAGCTCGATCCCCTTCATCAGGCTGATCAGGGTCGAGTCCGGCGCCAGCGCGCCGGCCCACGCCGCGAGGTTCGACCGCAGAGTCTGCGACGGCACGGCGATCGCCACGAGATCCGCAGCGCGCAGGGCGTCCCGGGGATCGGTGGTCGCGGTGACCGATTCCGGCAGTTTCAGATCGGGGAGGTAGTCCGGGTTACGACCTTTCTCCCGAATCATGTCGGCAATCCCCGGACGCCTGGCCCAGAGCACGACATTCCGTCCGGAATCAGCCAAAATCTTGGCAAATGCCGTCCCCCATGAACCCGCGCCGAGTACGACCGCTGTCACAGCCGAGCCTCTCCTTCCGACAGTGCCCCGCCGGACGCGTCGCCCGACGCCGAGGACCGCCGCTGGACGGGGGGAGACCGGACGCCCCGAATCTCCGCAAGGGATTCTCGCAGCTGTCCCATGACCATGTCAGTCAGCTCGGTCAGGGCCTGAGCCGACAGGGCAACTCCGGCCGGCTGCCCGGTCCACCCGGACAGGTCCAGCGGCCCGCTGGCGGCGACCACGACCGGGCTCAGCGGGCGGGGACGCAGCTTCTTGGTTCGCGGGTCGAACACTCGATGGGAGCCCCAGGTGACGACGGGAACCACCGGCGCGCCCGTCTCCAGCGCCAGCCGGGCCACGCCCGTCTTGCCCCGCATCGGCCACAGGTCGGGATCGCGGGTGGTCGTTCCCTCGGGATAGATGATGACCGACTTTCCGGAACGCACCGCCTGGATGGCGGCATCCAGGGCCTTCGCGGCGTCGGCCGTCCCCCGGCGCACCGGAATCTGCTGGACCGCCCGCATCAGGCCCCCAATCACGGGAATGTCGAACAGGCTGGCCTTGGCCAGGAACCTCGGCCACCGTCCGGTCTCGTAGACGAAGTGCGCGAGCACCAGCGGATCAAAGTGCGACACGTGGTTGGCGACCAGGATGACGCCGCCGCTGGCGGGAATGTGCTCGGCCCCCCGCCAGTCGCGTCGGGTCAGGATGAGCATCCACGGTTTGAGAAGCATGACCGAGAACCGTCGCCAGACTCCAAGCCTGCGCTCCGCCACCGGTGCCCCTCCTCGTGTTCCCGGCACAACCCACCACGACAAATCATGCCCCGCCGTGCCAGGGTAGGTCACCAGTTGAAGGGTCAGGGGGTGCCGCGGCATTGGTTGATCTCTGGAACGCGGTCATCGCCCTCAAACCGCCCGATCGGGCCAAGCTGCGGCTACGCGGGGTGCTGCCAGGCTCGGGGCACCGCGCACTCGTGGTCGCGATGGCGCTGGACACGGTGGCGGCGACGCTCGCCTGCCGCCTGGTCGGCTCGGTCGTCCTGGTCTGCGACGAGGTCGAGGTGCGAACCGCCGCCGCGGCCCTTGGCGCGCGCTGCCTGCCGGACACCCCGGCGGCGGGACTCAACGCCGCCCTCGTC
>JABDRL010000140.1 GCA_013041765.1 Dactylosporangium sp.
GTTCCCGGGCGCTTCGGCCACCGGCCCGGTCGCGGACCCGGGCGCGGTCGCGGGCGCCGCGGTGGCGACAGCCGGCGTGGCGGCCGGTTCGTCCGGCGGGGTCGGCGGGGTCGGCGGGGTCGGCGGGGTCTGTCGCGGAACTGGATTGTCGATGCACCGCTTGACCTGGTCGATCACCGACTCGATGTCGTCACCGTCGTCGGCTCCGTTCGCCTCGATCGAGGCGAGCAGGTTCCGCACGGTATCGACCATACGCAGCAGGGAATCGGTTGATTCCGGCGTCATCACCTGCGCGCCGTCCCTCAGCCGCGCCAGGAGCGATTCCCCGACGTGCGTCACGCGCTCAAGGCGGTTGAACGCTAGGAAGCCGCTGGTGCCCTTGATCGTGTGGATCGTTCGGAAGATGCTCGACAGCAGCGCCCGCGATCCAGGCGCCTGCTCAAGTGCGACGAGGTCGCGGTCAAGTTGGTCGAGGTTCTCGTGACTTTCCACGAGGAATTCCTGAACGATGTCGCCGAGCTCGTCCACGGCGGTCTCCCTTCAACGCCGCCTCTGATCGGCACGCTCCCGGATGACCTGAGTCTTCGCACCACAAGCACCCATAGCGCCCGGCGAGGTTTGCCCTGCCCAGCTCCTCCCGGCGGGGCCAGCTCGCCCTGGATTCCTTCAGCCGGCCGGGCACCGGGGGCCGGTGCCTCGGGGGGCGGTGCCTCGGGGGGCGGGGCCTCGGGGGGCCGGTCGAACCGTGACGGCCACGACCGCGACGGGCCGCATGTGATCGGGTATGGGCAGCGGTGTGCTGGACGAGCAGCGCATGATCGCGCAACGTAGCCCTATCAGACTATTTGAGTAACCTTTTCCGAACGTGGCACCCCCGCCCGGCGTACCCTGGGCGGCAGGGCGCGGATGCCCCCAGAACCATCCTGATCGATGTCTACGGGTGTTCTCCGCCCCCTCGCTCGCAAGGGGGTACTGGTCATGCCGCATGAGGTCCTTCGAAAGCCGACCGTCACGGGGCCGCAGAAGCGTACGGGACGCCGCTCGTCCGGCAGCTGGCCGGCAGAATCCGAACGGTTCGACAACCGAGTCGATGCCGGCCGGGTCCTGGGGGCCGTGGTCGCCGAACGGCTGGGCCCGCAGGACGCCGACCGCCCCCTGGTGCTCGGACTGTCCCGGGGCGGCGTCGTCGTCGCCCAGGAAGTCGCGAAGCACCTTGACGCCGACCTCGACGTCGTGGTCAGTCGAAAGGTCGGGCTGCCCTGGCGCCCGAAGATCAGCGTCGGTGCGATCGCCGACGACGGCCCGCCCGTGTTCGACCACGGCGCGCTGGCCGCGGCGATGACCGACGTGTCCGCGGCGAGGCCGGCCATCCGCAAGGAACGGCAGGAGATCCGGCGCAAGCGCGCCCAGTACCGGGGCGACCAGCCGGCTCCGGCCATGGCCAAGCGCACCGTCGTCGTCGCCGACGACGGCCTGGCACCCAGCGTGCTCGCTCGGGCCGCGGTGCGGGCGGTGCGTGCGGAAATGCCAGCGACCATCATGTATGCGGCCCCGGTCTGCGCCGCGGAGTCCGCCGACTGGCTGGCTTCCGACGTAGACACGATCGTCCACCTGTACAGTCCGAGAGACTTCCCCGCGCTCGGCCTGTGGTACCGGGACATCACACCCGTTACCGACGACGACGTCGCCGCGATTCTGGCGCTGATGTGGGGAAGGGCCATGACCTCCGTGGAGTGAACCGTTCGCGTCCAGCGCGCTCGCACGCCGTCGGTGGGCAAGGCTTCCAGCACGGGGGTACTCACGATTCGCGCGCTGGGAGAAAGGAACGCGAATGGTTACGGACCTGCATGTCGTCGAAATCGTGTCGGTGCTGCGCATGCTGACGGCTCAACTGGTCATCAGCGACGATCTCGACGACGCGTTGGCACGCCTCGCCGAAACGGCGGCCGACCTGGTTCATGGCCCCTGTTCCTGCGGTGTCACCGTCATCCGGCCCTGCGGGGTTTCGACCGCGGCATCCTCGTCGGACCTGCCGGAACGCCTCGCCGCGGTCCAGTCGGACACCGGCGACGGACCGTGTCTCAGCGCCATCCAGCAGCGGGAGATGACCGTCTCCCAGGATCTGTGTCTCGAGGATCGCTGGCCGGGCTGGACCGCGTGGGCCCTCAAGCACCATCTCCGGGGAGTTCTCGTGGCTCCCATCGACATCGACGACCAGGTGATCGGCGCGCTCGGCCTCTACGCGGCGCACCCCGACCGGTTCGGTCCCGACGTCGAGCTGACCGCGATGCTGCTGGCCGAACACGCCGGCCTGTTGCTCGGCGGAGTGCTCGACCGCGGCCGGCTCGCGACCCGGACCGCGGAACTGACCGCGGCCCTCGGCGACGGGGAGATCGTCAACCGGGCCATCGGCATCGTCATGGCGCAGCGGGGCTGCTCCGCCGAGTATGGGCTGGACGTGCTGTGCCAGGCGTCGACGACCCTGCGGTTGCCACTCGCAGCGGTCGCCGAACGCCTGGTTGACACCGTGTCCAGGAGAGGGATGAGCCCGAGAACGGTGCCCCGGGCCAGGCTGTCACACGGTGAGTGACCAGCTGTCGATATACCCGCTGTTGCTTCTCCGGATATCCTTGATGATCAATATCCACTGCCCGCTACGGCGACTGCCGGACAGATCCGCCCGGTACGAGCCGACGATGTTCGCCGTGTGGTCTCTGGAGCTGTACCGCTTGAGGATCGTCCGCTTGCCGTCCGGGGCGATGATCTCGATGACGAGATCACCCCGGCGGGGATGCACAATGGACACCCCGATCCGGGTGCTGCGGGAGGCATTGCCGGCGCAGCGGTAGATCCGGATACCGCTCCGCACCTGCCGCTTGCCGTCGGGGATCTTGGCGTTGGACCCGTTGCTGCCGACGTTGCACCGCTTCGGCGTCACCGTCGGCTTCGGTTTCGGCGCCGGAGCCGGGGCCGCGATACCGACGGACAGGAGCCTGTTCGGTGACCCCGCTCCGGGGTTCTTCACGTATCCGGTCAGGGCCCGGCTGGTCAGTGCGCTCCGCACCTGTGCCGGGGTGGCCGAGGGGTTGTCCGCGAGGTAGAGCGCCGCGGCGCCCGCAGCGTGGGGGCTGGCCATCGAGGTACCGCTCGCCACCCGGACGGCGGTATTCGAGCCGATCCAGGTCGAGGTGATGCCAACCCCCGGAGCGAACAGGTCGACGCAGGCGCCGTAGTTGGAGAAATTCGCCCTGGTGTCGGTGGCGTCGGTTGCCCCCACCGTGATCGTCTCGGGAGCCCGGGCCGGGCTGTACGCGCAGGCGTCGGAGCCGGCATTGCCGGCGGAGACGACGTAGGTGATGCCGGCGGCGGTCGAGGCCCGGATCGCCGCGTCCATCGCGTCGCTGGCCGCTCCGCCGAGGCTCATGTTGACGACCGCCGGCCGGGCGGTCTGGGCGGTCACCCAGTCGATCGCCTTGATGACGCCGGAGTAGGAGCCGGAGCCCTGGCAGTTGAGGACGCGGACGGCGATGAGGCTGACGCCCTTGGCGACGCCGTGGGTGGTGCCCCCGATGGTGCCGGCGACATGGGTACCGTGCCCGTGGCAGTCCGTGGCGTCGCGGTGGTTGTCGATGAAGTCGTACCCCGACCGCGCCCGGACGATGAGATCCCGGTGGGTCGCGCGGATGCCGCTGTCCATCATGTAGACGGTCACGTTCGATGCGGCGGTCGACGGCGTGTACGACTTGTCGAGGGGCAGACTCTCCTGATCGAGGCGATCGAGCCCCCAGGACGGTGGGTTCGTCTGGGTCTCGGCGAGGGTGACCATGCGGTCCTGCTCGACGTACGCGACCGAGGCGTTGGCCGCGAGGCGCTTGGCGGCCTGCTCGGGCATCTTGGTGGAGAATCCCGGCACGGCGTCGTTGTACTCTTCGTCCACAGCGCCGCCGTACTGGCTGGTCAGGCGCTTGGTGGCCCGAGTGGCGCCCTCGGTCGCGGCGACCCCGGGTTTCAGAACGACGATGTAACTGTCCTTGATCGTTCCTGCCTCCCCCTCCCCCCGGATGGGGCCTTCCTGCGGCGCCGCGGCTGCGGGGGCAGCGCCACCGGCGAGGGCGATCGCGGCACCCAGGAGACCACCTCCAACCAGTCGCAGCACTGATCCTGATCCGCCGCCCATGGTGATGCCCCTTTCGACATGCTGATTGCGGCATCGCGGCCGCCCAACGGTGGCACGATGGGCTCGATGATCGATCAGTCCCGAGCCGCGTCGGGTGCGTCTCCGTTGCGGTCCGGCTGTTCCAGGCCACTATCACTATTTGAACAAAGGAATGAATACTTTATATAACTAAATAGCATGCGCTAGCCTCATGTGAGGACTCTTCAGAGTGTCACCCGACCGAGTGGTATCCGGATCCTTCGGCGGCCGTTTTTGGAACCACCGGCCGCGCAAGATGGGACCGAGTCGGCAATCCGGCAATGCGGGAGCGGGCGGCGCGCAAGTGCGGCGCCCCGGCGACCCGGCGGCGCGAGAACGCGGCCGTCAGCCGGTGTCCGGGAGTCCGGGGAACCGCGGAGGTCGCCCCCGTCTCACCCCCGTCTCGTGCCCGTTTCGGGGCCCGGGGGAGGTCGGGAGACGCTGGCGGGAAGCCTCAGCCAGCCCCGTCCACGCTCGCCGACGCCATCGAATCGATGGTGGCGAGCAGGCGGGTGAGCGGGTGGCCGGCTTCGAGCGCCGAGTCAGCCAGGGAGATGCCCCGAATAGCCGCAGCGCCCGGATTGCCGGTGTAGAACACCACCGGCACTGCCACATCGCTGGTACGCAGAAGCGACAGCAGCGCCACGTCGTTGATACCCGGAGCTTCGACATCCAGCACGGCCACGTCCAGCGACAGCCCGTTCTCGAGCATCTCCGCGGAAGCGTCCAGGGCGGCTTCCGCATCGCCAACGGCGATCACATGATGGCCGTCGACCTGGAGACGCAGCGCTGTGATCTCGCGGATCGCAGGATCATCATCGACCAGGAGCACGCGAGCCATACCGGGCGTCCTTCCGCAGACGGGAGCGGTGACGCGTACCAGATCGACCGGCGCAACGCCAACCTGAGCAAGCCTCTCATACAACAGGGACGTCGGCCGATACCGTTGACAGGAACCGCCAGTTGGTCGTAAGGGACTGGCGCAGCCAACGGTCACGCTCCCGAAATCCGCGCATGTCGCTTATTTGCTGAGGTTGTCCGTATTGGCAGAATCGTCAACGCATCCGATGACACCGTTGGTGGCGGCCTCCGGGCCGGCGCGAGGACAGCCGCTGGCGCCGGTGCTGGCGCTGGTCATCGTGCTGACGCTGGCCATCGTGCTGACGCTGGCCATCGTGGCGGCGCTGGTCGGCGGCTGCACCGGCGGCGGGCCGGCCGCGACCGGGGACCAGCGCCCGGGGACAACGCCCGGGCCGAGCCCCACGGTGTCGGCGGGATCCGCCCCGGAGCCGCTGCCCCCGGCGACGTCCCCGGCGATGTCCCCGGCGCGGCCCGGTGGCGCCGCCCCGAGAAGTCACGACGGTGGCACCACTCGGCCGGTGTCCCCCACCGCTTGGCCCGGCTGGACGGTAACCGTCTACTACACCGCGGTCGAGCGGTTCCACACTGGTGCCAGGGTGCGCGTCACCGGCTGCCCCACGCTGGACTGCGTGGATGGGGACGACGAACTCGGAACGTACCCCGAGACGTTCGTCAGGGCGGTACGGGACGAGGGCACGGGTCGTACCGCCGCTGATGCGTACCTCAACTGGTCCCATGACACGGGATTCTGGCTCGACGAAGCGCCCCGCGACACGGCGGGCCGGCGGCTGCGCCCGTTCCAGTCGGCCGCGGCAGACCAGCGCGTCCTCCCGCAGGGGGCTCGGTTCACCATCACGGCGTGCGGGCACGACGAAGAGGGTGAACGCATTGCCGCAGAGGTTTGCAGCCGTCTCCAGGCGGCCCGCTGGACCATCAGCGACGAGTTCACGCCGGGACTCGGCGGTCAACGCCACACCGACGTCTACATCGGCGAGGAGACAGGTCCCAATTTTACCGAAGGACCATGGTATGTCACTTTGTTCGAAGCGACACTGCGGCCCGGGTGACCCGGCGACCACCTCACTTGCGGCGACGCGCGATCATAACGACAACGAGCACAATCAGTGCCACGACCAAGAGGCAGCACAGGGCGCCACCGAACCCGACGGCGGCAACCCCTGAACGGGCCTTCCGCTTTGCCAGCTCCTCCCCCACCGCCACCACGGCCGGGTCGGTGTGCGCCCAGGCCACCGCCGGCACCAGCGCTCCCGCAACCGCTCCGCCGACCAGTGCCGCGATCCATCGGTACCACCGAATCATGAGTTTCACGGGAATACCCTTCTCGCCGGAGAGTTATTGCATTGAGGGTATACAGCACCTACCACGGGCGCTCGGACGTGCGGACCCACCGCGCCAGCGGGCCATCGGCATTCACGAACCACGGCCGCGGCGACCGGCCCGGCCGCGGCCGACGCCACCGCGAGGCACGGAACACCATAGGCGGAAACCGACTTCGAGGGCAGGTCGCCGGCGTGCTATGGTTTCCCGCGTCCAGATGAGCGCCGCTAGCTCAACTGGCAGAGCAGCAGACTCTTAATCTGCGGGTTCGGGGTTCGAGTCCCTGGCGGCGCACAATTTGATCAAGGCTCTGATCTGGGAAAACATCCAAGATCAGAGCCTTTCTATTTGTCCAGCGTGGACGCTTGTGTGATCCATGTGTGCGCTGCGGTCCCCAGTACCGCCCATCAGTGATCAGCACCAACCAACACGATCTGGCTGACTTCGCAGGCCGTCCCGCCCGCGTCGCCCGACGATCTGTTCCGCAGTCGCCCAATTCCCCGCCCAGGACCGGCGGACCGTACCAGCGTAGGGGTCGCCCCAATCGGCCCGTGGGGCGCCGAACCGTCTCACCCCGTGTATCGGGACTACTGCCCCCGCCGGTGACCCCAGCGTTCGCCCCTCCGGCTCGACGGCGGCACCACGAGTACCTGAAGTCGTATCCTCTGGATTGGTCCCGTTTGGATGTAACGTGTGCGCAACCCCATCCGACTACTCTGACATATAGATGTCTGGAGCGTCACGGCTGGCATTCCTCAAGAACCGCTGATATCTCTCATATCGGGAAAATGCTTTTGCGAGATCAGTATGAGGTACGCCCAACTCGATCAGAATTCGACATGTCAGCAACCACCGTAGCGACTGACGCAGCGTGTAGTAAGCATAAGCTTCGTCATTGGTAATGACGCCTTTTTCGAGGTGATGAGCAAACCCGTTTCGCGCCTTCTGAATCGCGTTGTTCCATTTTTTACTGTTTCCCACCACGTCAGGGATGACTCCGTCAACGTCTTCTGCGAGTTGTTTCAGCCGATTGGAAAGGCTCGGTCCCCAGAGGTAGATTTTTATGGCAGAACACAAAATGTCCTTTGCCTGCTGATCAACGTCCAGGCTCTGGACTTTCCGCGCTACTTCTGTAACTTGTTCCGGGGATAGACGACGAGCGTCCGGATATAGTCGTCGATATAGGCCCTCCGCGGCAGTGGATAGTTCAAGGAGCAGGCTCTCCACCGACCGGTCGGTGTCGTCAGTCGAGTTTGCGACCAGATGCGGTATGGGCGATAGTTTGCGAGCGAGCGGGAACCAGGACGCGAGCCGTTCGAGCCCAAGTTGGCTTCGCGTGAGCAACGGCGCTTCCTCGGCTTTCGCCGACGTAACGTCAGTGGTTTCGTCTTCAAGGTCAGGGCAGTGAACCGTACACCACCGTCCTTCGTCACTGCGAATTTCAAATGCGACCGGAGGGCAGTTCTTGCCGTGCAGGAGAGTCAGGAGTGTGCTTGTTTGCCGTACAAATCCGTTCCAGGCAGCGTCTATGCGCACAGGATCGGCCGGCTCGAACCGCTGGCACGATCATCGCCGCCACCCATCCCCGTCTGCCGTAACGGATGTGATCATGCGTCAGCGGGTACGTCAACACCCAGCTATGCGAACAGGACGCACGCCCAGCGCCGGGACGCTCATGCTGGCTGCCATCTCCGTCAGGGGAGCCACCCAACGGCGACCACAACCCCGGTTATAGCATCGGTGCTATGGCCTGGGGTACCGTGGAGCTGGAACCGGAGGTCCGCGACTGGTTGGAAGGGCTGCCGACCGAGCGGTTCGCTCACGTGGCGTTCTACGTCGACCTGCTCGCCGAGCGGGGACCGCTGCTGGGCGAGCCGTATACGAGGCAACTCGACGGCAAGCTTCGGGAACTGCGGTTCTATCTTGAGCAGAACGCTGTGCGGATCTCGTACTGGATCGCGACCGATCGGCGGATCATTCTGCTGACGGTGTTCCGGAAGACCCGGATGCGGGAAGATCACGAAGTGGCGCGGGCCCGACGAGTACTCGCCCGATGCCGGAGCGAGGCGCACACGGCCGGCGAGGAGGACCAGCGACCATGAGCGAGACCACCACGTGGAGCGAACTGCGGGACCGGCGCTTGGCCGAGCCAGGTGCCACCGAGGCGTACAACGCGGCCCGGTTGGCGTTCGAACTGGGCGCTGGCGTCCGTGAACTGCGTGAGGCGCGCGGCTGGAGCCAGACCCAGCTCGCCAACGCCGCTGGGATGACCCAGTCGGCCGTGGCCCGATTCGAGGCCGGAGGCGCCGTGCCCACCCTGCCGGTCCTCGAACGACTCGCCCAAGCCCTCGACGTCGAACTGGCCGTCCGGTTCACCCCCAAGCCCATGGCCGCGTGATCATCCACGGCAAGATCACGTGTGATCCATGCGGGATCGAAAGTTCCGGGATCCGATGACATCGAATGGCATCAGCCGACATAGGGCTGACACAACAAGCCATAGGAACCAACACGAAATACCGCGAACCAACATTACACGGCACCGATCAACACCGCCGGTTTCGGGCTCTTAATCTGCGGGTTCGGGGTTCGAGTCCCCGGCGGCCCACCACCCTTACCATTGCGCGAACCGGTGGTGGGGGTTGTGGTTTCTGCGGCGCCGGCATCGTTGACCCTGGTCATGGTGTCGGCGCTGTCGCATGTTGGGATCTTGAACACGGGGATCACCTCTCCCTGTCGGGTAATGCGGACTTCTGCGATGAGGGCTTCGATGGCCCGTTTGCGTTCGGTGGGGCTGCCCTCGGTGATGATGTGGATCAGGTGGGTCTGGAGTTGCTTGATCGTCCCGGGTCTCGGTGGAGTGGGGACGGCGGCGAGTTCGTCCTCAAGGTCGTCCCGTCGTCCGCGAAGCTGGGTGACTTTGGTCCGTAGGTCGCGAATGCGGGGGCCGGCGGTGGTGTCGTCCATCGTGCCGTTCTCGAACGCGAGGTGGTAGCGCTCGATCGCGGCCTCGGTCTTGCTGATCTGTGCGGTGATGGTGTCCAGTTCGGCGTGTCGGTCGTCGTGTTGGGCGTGGAACTGGTGTTGGGCTGCTTCGATGATCTGCCCCATGAGGTGGTCCGCGCTGGCGTAGAAGCTGGCGAGGGCGTGCAGGACGGCGTCGTCGGTGGCGTCGGCGTTCAGGCGGGTGCCCTGGCAGCCGGCTTTCCCGTAGCGGCTGCGGCTGAAACAGGTGTAGTAGCGGTACTGGCGGTTGCGGCCGGTGGCTGCGGTACCGATGTACTTGTGGCCGCAGTCGGGGCAGGTGATCAGGCCGGTGAGCCAGTAGCCGCCGGGGGATACGGCGCGGTGGTGGTGGTCGTCGGCCCGCAGAGTGGCGATGGCGCGGGCCTCGGCGAAGGTGGCCTGGTCGATCAGCGGCTCGTGGGCGGCTTCGACGTGGACGTCGCCGTAGACGATGTCGCCGGTGTATGCGGGGTTGTCGAGGATCCGGGCGACGGTGTAGCCGGAGAAGGGTTTGCCGCTGCGGTTGCGCAGGCCGCGTTGGTTGAGTTCGTCGGCCAGGGCTCGGGTGCCGAGCCGGTGGTGGGTATAGAGGGTGAAGATCTCACGGAGGACGGGTGCTTCGTCGGGGTGGGGGATGAGACGGTGCGTGTCGCGGTCGACGTGGTAGCCGTATGGTCTGGTGCCGCCGGGCCATTTGCCTTTCGCCGCTTTGGCGCGCATGCCGTTGATGACGCGGTCGATGATGGTTTCGCGTTCGAATTCGGCGAACACTCCGAGGAGTTGGATGAGCATTCTGCCGATCGGGGTGGAGGTGTCGAAGGGTTCGGTGGCCGAGCAGAATGCGACACTCGCCTCGTCGAGTTGCCGTAGCAGTGTGAGAAGATCACAGAGCCGTCGGGAGAATCGGTCGACGCGGTAGACGAGGAGAATGTCGTACCGGCCGCTTTTCGCCGCACCGAGTGCGCGTTGGAGTTCGGGGCGGTCGGTGGTGGCGCCGGAGGCGTCGTCGGAGTATTCGGCGACGAGGACCCATCCGGGTTGCGACTTGACGTAGTTCATGAGTGCTGCGTGTTGGGCGTCGATGGAGAATGGTTGGTGTTCGTCGTCGGTGGAGCGGCGGGTGTAGATGGCGATGCGACGCGGTCCCGTCGCCGACCCCAGTGTCGCGCCACTGTTTGCGCTGGTGGTGCGGCTGGTGCGGGCGGGTTTGGTGTGTCGCGTGCGACGTGCGGTCATCGGCTGTGGCGCCTTTCCTGGTTGTGGTGGGTGGGGCAACTGGTGTTGCCCCACCCGATGTTGTCGGTCATGTGGATGCGTTGGGGTGGTGCTGCCAGAATCGGGACAGGAGAGCCGCGAGGGCCTGTACTGCTTCGTGTTCCTGTTCTGGTGTCATGGTGGTGGTCTCGATGCTGGTGATGTGTATGTCCGTGCGGGTGGTGGATGGGTGGCGACGACGATTGATCGGCCATTGTTCGGCCGGTTTCGTGTTCGCCGTATCATCGTATTTCCGGGCCGCGTTCTCACGATACCCGTTTCCGTAGGTATCGTCATTGGTGGATGCTGCCATATTCCTCCCAATCTCGAACGTCCGAGGGTTGGTCCGAGTGTGCGGCGCATATCAACGGCCTCCTTTCCGAATTGATTCTCGTGGTTCCGATATTCGTTCCTGGATGTGTCGCATGTCGTGTCGCGGCGCGTCGCGTTCCAGGATTCGCGACGCGATGTTCTCCTTTTCTCTCCTCTCCGGTCCGTCTGTGACGCGGTGCGTGACCTATGCGGCCCGCCGGCGCAAGTCGACGACACGGTCGGCGAGGTCGGCCAGTCGCACGCGACGGTCTTCGCTCTGGTGCAGCCACCAGACGGCCTCTGCTGGGCTGGTCGTGCCGAAGGCTGCCGGGTCGCGGACGGTGGTGGCGACGGCCACGTGCAGCCGCGTGTCGGCCAGCCGCCGTTGGAGGTTGCGTTCCCGGATGGCTCCGGGCAGGGAGAACAGCACGGGCCAGGAGCGGTGGATGTGCCGGACGAGGTGGGTGTACCGGTCGAGCTTGTCGATCAACGTGGGTAGAGGCTCGGTGCCGAGGTCGTATTCGACGAAGAACGGCACCCGCTGGCCGTTCTCGGCCCAGATGCCGTGCCCGTCGGGGCGGATGACCGGGGTGTAGGCACGCACGACCGTTTCGTCGCTCGCGTCGGCGAACGCCCCGCATCGTTGGCAGCGGGCGGCGGGCCACCAGCGTTCCAGCCGGCACCCTGGATGGGTTCTGGCATGGGCGGCCAGGTTGATGAAGAACTGGTTGACGCCGAGCAGGTGGGGCAGGTTCGCCCGGTTGGTCAGGTGCCAGCGGCGGTGCCTGGCCTGGTCGCGGCGGGGTTGGTCCTCGCCGCGCTGCGAGGCGACGATGTTCGCGCCGAGTTGGTCGAGCACGTAGTGGTACGGATGTGTGCCGCCGTCGGGTCGCTGCGGCCGGAAGCGGGCCAGGACACCGGCGCGGGTCAGGGCGAGGAGTCGTTCCTGGGCGACGTCGACGGACGGGAAAAGGGCGTGGGCGATCTGCGGGGTGGTGAGCACGCCGTGGTCGGCGAGCCAGCCGAGCAGGGTGTGGTCCCGGTTGGTGAGCCGGTACTGGAGTCTCAGGAGTGGATCGGTCACAGGCGACCTCCTGATAGATGTAGGTGTAGATGTTGTTTCCCTGTGGGGGAGACCCAGGAGAGGGTCTGTCGCGGCAGGACAGGATCTTCGGTGAGGTGGGCTGACCTGCCCTGTTGGGTTCGGCGGGGGTCCGGTTGGCCCTCCGGGTCAAGACGGAGTCCTACGTGGAGGCCCCGACGGATCGGCAGACGGATGTCCAACGGGAATCTGTCCAGGTCACTGGTGAGGTTCGGTGAGGTGCCGGTGCGGACCTCACTGGCGATGATGAATGCGCGGATCATGGTTGTGCTCCTGGTGAGACGGGGATAGGTGATTCGAGTTCCACTGTGGAGTTGTCAAGTAGCGTGCCGGCGGATGTGGCGCTGAGGTGCGGCGATGCGGTCCACGACCGATCGCCACGACACGCGGGCTGCGGTCGCGGAGCGGGAGAACGTGCCCTGGCGTGAGGAGCGAGGTGCCGGCGACCAGCACGGCAACGCGCAGCAGCGGGTGGCGTCACGCCCACGGTTGGGTGTGACGCACGTGGGTGCGCGTACCGGCCGGGTGCCGGACACCGGGGCTCAACTCACCGATGGGGGTACCTGGTTGTGGGTCCGCCCTCTCATCGGAGCCGCCCGATGCCAACTGGTCGCTGGATCCTCAGGCCCGTGAACCGGCTTGCACGTGGCGGCTGCGTAGGCACGGACCCCTGCGGATGGCGACCAGCCACACGGGATACCCATCCAGTGAGCCTCGACCATGGGATGAAGTCAAGGCTTGACAGCGTGATCGAATCTGGCCGAACCTGACAGAACCTGTCAGCCCTGCTCAACCGTCCGCACGAGTCCGCTCCGGTGTGCTCCGGTACTCGTGGGTCCGCTCCGTAGCGGACGCCCGGGATTCCTCGCCTTCCGCACGATCGGGCAAACCGTTCCCGAGCACCGCCGCAGTGATCATCGGGTGTCAACGAACACCGAGATTCCAGGCTCGATGACCACGTGCGTGGTGAACTCCTCCCGGATCGAGGTGAACGGGTTCACCCCGAGGCAGCCGATCACAACCGAGGTCCCCGGGCTGATGCTGACCTGCACCGGCATCGACGGCACCGGGACGGAGTTCGATACCGGCACCAACGCGTCGGCCTCGACCACGCCATCATCACCGTGCGCCCGTTCACTGGACAGGTCAGCCGCTGCTGCGAGGTCGTCCGAGGTACGCCGCCTGCGGTAGAAGCCCAGTTCGCTGTCACGCTCGACGTCGAGTACGGCCCGCAACGCCTGCCGGTAGTACTGCCTGGGCCAGCAGTACTCCCCGAGTTCGAACTTGGAGATGTGGTTGGCGTCCATGGAGAACACCTGACCGGTGGTGGTGTGCAGGTAGGCGTTGACGGCCTCGGCCAACTCCTGCCGGCTCATCGGCAGGTTGGGGCGAACTGCCGACGGTCGGGCCAACCGGGCGCGGCGCAGGAGTTCGTTACGCTGCCTCATCCTCGATCCCTTCGCGTAGTGGCCGCTTCAGCGGCTGCGGAAACTGGTGCGGGTTCCGGTCCGCGATGTCGGTCGGCGTCTGGAGTGGATTTCGGCACGGGCACATCACCGGCCGGAGTGGTCGTTGTCGGATCAGCGGCTGCCGCCGATACGCCTGAACTGAGGGTGGGGTGCGCGGTGGTCCTGGTGTGTTCCTGCGCGGCGCGGTCATGATTGGGGCCGTGTCCGATCCAGCCGCAGGAGGCGTGCAGGCACACACTCAGGTTCCGGGGTAGTGGCAGGGGCAGGAGTTGGCCCGGCCGCAGCGGGCGAACCGTATTTCGTTCTGGGGCGATTGTGTTGACTGGGCGGCTGCCAGCGTCGGTCACCGTGGTCCTTTCGGTCGGGTGGCGGACGCATCACCGCG
>JABDRL010000166.1 GCA_013041765.1 Dactylosporangium sp.
CGACCACAGCCCAACGCGCCACCACACCGGCAACACCAGGCGACCTGCGGCCGGACATACCAACCGACAGCCACGCCCACCGCAAGGCCCAGCAGCACACACACAATGATCAAAAACGATATCGACATGGGAGCACTCCAGCGCTGGTCGCAAAGTGGCTCATCAACGTAGGGGCGGACCTGCATGGACCGCACCCCGACTTCGGGGAAGAACATCTGGATTGTTCAGGACTAATTCGCCCGAGAAGCGTCCTATCCGTACGCACCCCATCAGTGACACGATGTTGCAGCTCGCGTACCCCAGAGTGAAGGTGCGTGATGGGCGAGGTGCCACACCGACAACCGACAACTGGTACGACATGTGCGACCAGTCCAGCTCGGACCGGGGCACCGGCCGAAGTCGTCCAGTCAATGGATTTCTGACCACCGACACGGCGAGTGCCGCCAGACGCGGTGAGTAAGCTCCAACACACCCCACGTAACGCCTCCCCCTCCGTCCAAACACCTGCCACAAGGACGCATCGCGCTCGTCGGACCGCCACCCCGATATCGAACCGGCAAGGAAACAGACACACCCAGTGCGATTGGTATTCGAACAGTGACGCTATGAGCAGAGAATCCGATGTCGCCAGATAATTGCTTCAGATTTCTCCGAAATGGGCCAGCGCTGCCCCGATAAGGTCCCGAGCGGCCGAACCGCGCAGCGCCAGCGCTTGGAGACAGTCAAAGGCACGCTCATAGATCGCCACCTCATGCCGTTGCGTCAGCGTCAACTCGGCCGTATAGGTCGCGACGGTAACCAGGCGGTTGTCATAGATCGTGAAGGCATTGTTGCGAGGAACTGTGTACGGCACCCCCCGCGGAACGACACCGAGACTCACCCGCGGCATCCGTGTCGCCTCCAGCAGCCATTCGAGCTGACCGCGCATGATCTGAGCGTCGCCCACCAGCGTGTACAGAGCCGTCTCATCCACGGCTATCAGGAAGCGGCGGTCACCGTGGCTCAAGACGTGTTGGGCCGCGATACGCGCTTTCACTCCCTCGTCGAGGTCATCGGGGATACCGTAGAAGTCGATCACGGTGGTAAGGACGCCTCGGGAATACGCGGGGGTCTGCAGCAGTCCGGGCAGCACAGCGGACTCCCACACGCGAAACAGCGTGGTCTTCTCGTATGCCGAAACATTCGCACGCTGACGGCGCTTCGTACCCGCTTTGAGCGACCGTCGCCAGTCGACGACCTGAGCGTCAATGGATCGCAATGCCACGATGAGATCAGGTATCTCGCTGGGAAAGCCGCAGGTAATGCACCAGTCGCGGATATCCGCCTCCGACGCCCGCTGACGCCCGTATTCGATCTTGCTCACCTTAGATGGCTGCCAACCGCATTGAGCCGCCAATTGCCGACCGGTCATTGCCGCGTCACAACGGAGGTCACGCAGCCGGATACCAAGCGCCTCGATGGCGGGCTTGCCAATGGTCGGAGGGTTCACGACAGCGAGGCAACGAAGTCGTCAAGCGTCTGGGCGTGCCGCCAGGCAAGGTCGCGCCATGCCTGATGGCGCCGCACAACTTCGGTGTCCGTGATCACCTCAGCACCGGTGAAGGTATCGTCGTTGTCGTCGAAGTGAAGGTGGACGAGCAGCGTTTCGTCGAACAGCCAGGCATCGTAGGGTCTGAAATCCAGGCGTTTGGCGAGATCGCGGGGCATGTAGCGAATGTCGTCACCTGCTTGAACGCTCAAACGCGCTATTTCAAGCCCGTAGCGTGCCCAATCTGACAGTGGCAGGGTCACCGTACGCACGCGCCGCCAGCGCTTTCCCTGTCTGCGGTCACGGCGCAGCATCTCCAGCCAGGACCGGTGCCAGGCGTAGTCGTCCGGCTCGCCTGCCATAAATTTGCGGAATGCCTCACGGCCCACGTCGCTGTTGTAGCGGTCGCGGGTCTCGAAGCGGAACGCGGTCTCCCGGAAGCCGGCCAGAAAGGCTCCCAGTTCTCGCTCAGTCATCCATGTCAACGGTCACTCCGTATTGAAAAACCTCACCAGTTCCTTCGGGATCTCCACGATGGCCTCGTCGGAACCCCGGTTGACGCAGTCAGCCAGCGCCTCGGGGTCAAGGATCAGCTTCCCCTGAACCACGAAAGTGCCTCGGTCAGTCGCGTAGGCCGCCGGGCATGTGCCTTGCTCACTGTCTGCCCCCAGGAAGCGTAAACGCATGGTTCTCTCCCCTTTTTTCTCGGCGTTGCCCGGGATTGCTTACGTTCAGTCGATACTCTGCTCGACGTCCATCGATGTCAAGTCCTCTTCTCCCGTCGACCCGGAGAGATCATGCATGAGCTATGCATGCAACACCGTTGCGTTAGGACGGTAGACATGAAGTCAAGACCTGCGTGATCTTGAATATGACAACGGGACTCCTCGAAGATCAGATCGACTAAGAAGCGATCTTGAAGGAGTCCCGTTGGGAGACCAGTGTGTCATCACCCGCAAGATCGCGGTAGCCAAAGGGGTCTACGCGCCGGGGCATCTGGGCGAGTTGACCCAGGTGTTGGATCGACCTCGTTGACGCGGTCGCGAAGGAGACGAGCACGGTCCAGCAGTGGACCAGGCTGTTGCCGACCCGGGTGGTGATCTACTTCGTGCTCGCCCTGGCGCTGTTCGAACACCGCGGCTACCGGCGGGTCTGGGCCAAGATGGTCGCGGGGCCGCGGGTGCTGTCCCTTCCTGCCCCGAGTGCGTCGTCGCTGGCCAGGGCACGTCGCCGGGTGGGTCCGAGGCCGTTTCGGATCCTGCTCACCGCGGTCGCCGGGGCGGTTGGGCGTCCGTCGACTCCGGGGGTGTTCTGGCGGGGGATGCGCACCGTGGCGATCGACGCGACCACGATGCACGTGCCCAATAGTTGGCAGGTCCTGGGCCGCTACGCCAGACGCGCCGGGGAGACGCTCGTCTTCGGTTATCCACCGCTGCGGTTGAGCGTGCTGGTCGAATGCGGCACGAGGGCGGTCATCGGGGCGGTGTTCGGTCCGGAGGCCGACGGGGAGACTACCCAGGCCAAGGAGCTGTTGGCGTGCATGGGCAAGGGGATGCTCGTGCTCGCCGACGCCGGCTACGACTCCTGGCGGCTGCTGGCCGACATCGCCGCGACGAAGGCGGCGTTCCTGTGTCGCTCCGGGGCACGGCGTACCCCGTTGATCCTGCACAGGTTGCCTGACGGCTCGTACCTGTCGGTGCTGGGCTACGGCCGGCTCAGAGTTCGCATCGTCGAGGCGTGGGTGAGCGTGACCTGGGCCGATGGCACGACCACCCGGGAGCGGTGGCGGCTGGTGACCAGTCTGCTCGACCACCGTCGCTATCCCGCCGCCGATCTTGTGGAGCTCTACAATCGCCGCTGACAGGTGGAGACCACCTACTTTTCGATCAAGGAGTCGATCCTGGACGGGCGGGTGCTGCGCTCGCAGGATCCGGCTGGTATCGAGCAGGAGGTGTACGCCCTGCTCACGGTCTACCAGGCGATCATCCGGATGGCCGTGGACGCGGTCGACACCGTCTTTGACGCCCGCCCCGACCGGGTCAGCTTCACCGCTGCCCTGGAAACCGCTGGCGAGCAGGTCATTGCCGCCGTCGGGATCATCATCCCCGTCGGTCATGGCCTGGTCGGCGCCATCGGTCAGGCGGTCCTCGGCGACCTCCTGCCCGGCCCTCGCACCCGAGGCAAAGCCCGTATCAGACATAACCCGACCAGCAAGTACGGCCCGAACGCCGGCTCCTTTCCTCAGACCAGACTAAAGTACATCATCAACACTAACGTCATGATCATGGAGGAAGGCTTGACGGCCAGGTCAAAGCGATAACGCAACGGTGTTGGCTATGCATGGCACGACGTATACGACCGGGATACTCCTCAGACCGGTGCACCGACCAGATCCGCGAGGTCTGCGAGTTCCTGGCTGACCGCTCTGCGGCGACTCGCCGCGATCGTGCCCACGATGTCGCGGGCCAGGCGTTGGTGACGAAGCCACAGTGGTGCGTGGGCACGAATGCCCAGCAGTGTTGTGGTTGCCTCCGTGTATCGTCCCTGGTCGGCCTGGGCGTAGGACACGTCGAGCAAGTGCCGGTTGCGGTTGTTCGACGTTGGTCGCCCGCCTGGAGGAATGGCTTCGGCCAGTCTCAGAGCACGACCGGTGTCGCCGGCGACCACGGCGGTCTCGACGCGTTTCATGGCCACCGTGGTCGGGCCGAACACGCCCATGGATGCTGGCCCGGTTGTCGGGGTGCCGTCTGTTGCCCGTGAGCCCATGCGTACAGCGGCGGCGGCCGCCGCGTCCAGCATCTCGGGGGCCTCGTCGTCGCGGTTGTCTCGTACTACGGCGGTAGCGCCGCGGAGCAGCAGCCAGCCCCAGGTCGCCAACCGCACCGGATCGGCGCGGGAGAATCTTGGCTCGATCATGTCGGCTGTTGCCACCGCGAGGCGTGCGGTTTCGGCGAAGCGTCCCTCGCGCATCAGTAGCCAGCACATCGTCACGGTCACCGATGCGCCTGTCACGGTGTCGCCCGCCTCGTCAGCGGCGTCGAGGCCCAGGCTGAGTGCCCGATAGGCTAGGTCGAAGGCGCGTAGTTGGATCAGCGCTGTGCCAGCCACCTGGTAGGCCCGTGCCAGCAGCGTCAACGCTTCGGGACGCTGAGGGTCGGCAACCGTGGAGATCATGACGGTGGCCTCGGCCACCATCGCGGGAAGCCCCGCGATGGCACTGGTGTAGTCATCGGCGTGATATGCCTGGTCAACGGCGCGGATCGAAGCACAGACACCGCCGAGGGTAAGCGCCCTGGTCTCGGGTATGTCGAGCACCCGGCCAGCCGGTCCGCGGGGTGGGGTGAGCACTTGGCGGATCGCGATCAGTCCGATGTCGTCACCATCAGGTTCCCGGCGGGCTGCGGATCGGGCCGCCTCGCCCATGAGGTCGCCGGTCGAGACGCCCAGCGCACGCGCGATCCTGTTGAGGGTCGATAGCCGGGCGGTGGTGCGTTCGTTCTGTTCCAGTTTGCGAATCGTCTCCACGCTCAGTGTGGTGATCTCGGCAAGGGTTTCCTGGGTGACCCCCAAGCGTCGACGTCGGGCCGCGATCGTGTCGCCAATGGTGGGACGCATGTCGTACTCCTCAGAGCAAGCCAGCGGAGGGCACAACGGGTGCCGCCGTCTCAAGCGTACGAGGTCGCAGAGGACGACAGACCATGACCACCGCGCTGGCGTTTCCGCGTCCTCGTCGGTCGGACGGTGTCATCGGCATCGATGCCGCCGTTTGCGGGCCGGGCATGCGGCCTGCCCTGCGCGGGGCAGGGGGCGGGAGGGTCGACGGTTTCGTCACGACGGCCGTGACCAATCTTGTGGTGTCGGTGCAACACGGTGGTGTTGATCTGGCCGGTGGTCACGCCGATTGGCCGTACTCCGGTGTCCCCGGCCGCCTGGGTATCATGCGGGATGTCGCCACCGCCGATCCGGTCGCCGCCGACTTGGTCGTAGGCGTCACTGGCCCGGCGTGGGGCATGGTTGACCAGCGGTGCCCGGTCCTCCTCGCTCGCCTTGCTGTAGCCGCCGGCCGTGAAGTCCAGACCGCGTACGAGGCCGAGGGCGTCGAGCTTGGCGGGTCTCCGCAGTTAAGCGAGAAAGCGTATCGATCAAGAACGTTCAGTAGTCGAGTCTAGTTGGCCTTCCGTAGCAGGGCGCAAGGCGGAGCCGCGTGCGCCCTCAAGCGCTCAAGCAGGCACGTTGCCCTTGGGCTCTGGATCGATTCGAAGGATCGACCTAGGGCCTGTCTCGTGGATCAACATCGTTGGGCCAGGTCACGCAGCCAGATCTTGATGGTGGCGACATCAAGTGTGGCCTGGTACATGTAGTCGCGCTTGTCGTACCTGGTAGCCACGGCCCGGAACGCCTTGAGTTTGTTCACGGCGCGTTCGACCGTGTTCCGCCGCCGGTACTGGGTCTGGTCGAACGCCGGTGGGTCCCTTGCGCTGGCGGTTGGCGATCTGGTCGTCGGGTTCGGCGATCGTGGCCGTGACGCGGTGGCCCTCTGTCCACCGTCGATGACCGCGTCGCCGAACCCAACCGGTGGCCTCCAGCCGTCCGGCGACGTCGTCAATGGCACTGCCGGCCAGGTACTCCACCCAGCCGCCGATCCCGGTACGCTCCGGCTCGGTCATCATCGACCCCAGCAGCCGACGCAACAACGGATCATCCGGAGGCCTGCGGTTGAGTACCCGGATCCGCCGCGCGTCAACGGCGACGAGCCCGGCCCACCACAGCTCGATGAGCAACGCACCGGCCAGGCCGTACCCGGCGACCC
>JABDRL010000182.1 GCA_013041765.1 Dactylosporangium sp.
GCACCGCCACGCCGAGGTCGCGCAGGCGGTCCAGGGCCTCGGTCCAGCCGAGGGCCAGCCGGTGGCTCGTCGTCCCCCGCCCACGCCGCCCCCGGCGCCGCCGGGCCTTCCAGCCGACCACGGCGGCGAGGGCCGCGGCGATCGGAAGCAGTGGAAGGGCGATGGTGGCGGCGATCCGTAGCAGCCGCCAGACCCACCCGGACCGGGTCCCGTCGGCCGCGCCGGCCTTCGGATCCCGCACGCTGTCGGGTGGGGGGAGTTGCGCCGGAGGCTGGACCACGATAACGGGAGGCGCCACCACCTCGGTCGTCCCGTTCGGTTGGTTCTCCGGTTGCGGCGGCTGTGGGCGGTTGGTCACCGGCGGGGTGGGGTCGAACGCCACCCAGCCGGCACCGTCGACGGGGACCTCGACCCAGGCGGTCACCATGCTGCCGGTGACGTCGCCGGTGAAGCCGTCGGTCGGGGCAACGCCGAGGACCACCCTCGCCGGGATGCCCAAGGCCCGGGCCAGCAGTCCGAGCGTCGCGGCGTACTGCTCGGCGTCCCCGACCAGTTGATCTGCGGCGAGGAACTCGCGCAGCCGGCCCGCGCCGTGTCCCGGACGCGAACGCACGCCGGAGTCGGCGGTACCGTCGCTGAACGCTCCCTGCCGCAGCTTGTCGACCAGGGCTCGCATCTGCGCCACCGGGGTTCCCGCCCCAGCGGTCCACTCCGTCGCCGTCGCCGCGACCGATTCGGGCACACCGATCGGTCTCGGGAGTTCGGTGTCAACGACCGCCTGTCCCGTCAGCATCCCGGTTTCCGGGACGACGGGCACGACGACGCTGGTGTTCAGCCGGTCGCCGGCGCGCAGCCGAGCGGGTACCACGGCGCTCCCGGTCTCCCGGTTGTAGCGGAACGACGCGGTGAGGTCCATAGCCCGGTCACCGGAGAATCGCAGCTCACGCAGGTTCCCGACCATCGGCACCCACACTCCGTCGAGGTCCTTGACGGTGATGGTGACCCGGGCGGCCCGGCCTTGCCGATTGGTCGGCACACGCTCGCCGACCCGCTCGAACATGCCGGAGGCCGTCGTGATGCCATTGCCCGCCACCCCCCAGACCGCACCGTCGTAGGTATCCATGGCCGCGAGTTGGATGCGGGCACCGGCCGGCAATCCGGCAACGGTGAAGAGCACCTTGCTTTTCAGGGCCACCTCGTAGCGGCGGAACCCGGCCAGCGGACTCGGATACTGCCTCGGGTCGAAAGGCCGGTCGACGTGCTCGCGCAGCACGTACCGTTCCTGGTCTCCAACCGGCACCACTAGCACGGCACCGTACCCGGCGCCAGCGGCGACCAGGAGCATCCCCACGGCCGTGAGCAGCCCGGACAGGCGCACCGGCAGCGCGGCCCCCGCCCGCCACCGCTGTCGCACCGCGACCCAGCCGAGGGCGAGGACAGCAAAACCCGAGCCCTGCAACCACAGCGCCGCCGGTTCCGCGGTACCCAGCAGGATGCCTCCCACCAGCAGCCCGGCCGGGGCGAGGATCGGGGCGAGCGCAATCCGGGTCCGGGTGGCGAGCAGAAACCCCGCCAGGGCCGTGGCGAAGCCGCAGAGATACGGAGCGACAGCGAGGTGTCCCTCGGCCGCGATCGGCGGCGCGATCGTGACGATCTCGCGCCAGCCGCCCACTGCGCCGTCGACCAGGGCACGCAGTGTCGCGGCGGTCGGAACGACCCGGCCGACGGTGGTCTGCGGCAGCACCACCGGCCCCGCCAGGACGATCAGACCGACCATGCCCAGCGCGACCGCCGCGACCGCTGGCAGGGCGAAGCGTTCGGCGAGAAAGCCGGCGCCGATGGCCAGCCCGACCCCGACGATCCCAAACACCAGCCACGTCCATCCGGCGTAGACGGTTGCGAACCCGGCGAGCGCCACCATTGTGGTGAGCGTGACCAGAGCGGTGTCGATAGTTCTACGTAGGTGCATTCCCAGGTTCACATCGCCGCCCGCAGCCCGGTCCGCAGCGCGCCGAGCGCTGGGATGGTCACCACGCTGAGCTGCCCGACCCGGCGGATGCCCGGAGGCTCCCCGGCGTCGATCCGCAGCACGACGACCCGCACGTCCACGCCGAAGCGGGCGGCCGCCGGGCGGAAATCGGCGACGGTACTGGCCCCACCGGCGACGAGTACCACCAGGCTGGTGGCCGGGGCCAGTCGGGTGACTCTCGTC
This sequence comes from Dactylosporangium sp., assembly GCA_013041765.1. Taxonomy (GTDB): domain Bacteria; phylum Actinomycetota; class Actinomycetes; order Mycobacteriales; family Micromonosporaceae; genus JABDRL01. The sequence goes on from JABDRL010000182.1 coordinate 2,213, forward strand.
GCGAGCGCCGCGATGTCGGTGCCGGTGGCGCCGAACACGGCCCTGGTCAGCCCGTCGAGCAGGACCCTTCGGGAGCGTGCGGCGCGGGTCTCGGTGAAGCGGTCGGCGGCGAGCACGCAGACCCGTTGCGCATCGTCGACGGCGCGCAGCGCGATCGAGCCACCGACCGACAGGGCCGTTTCGAACTCGCTGACGTCGCGGTACTCGGCGACGGCGCCGCTGACCACCACCGCCAGGTGCGCTGTCCGGGTGTCCACGAACTGTCTGACCATGAGGCGCCCCATCCGGGCGGAGGTCAACGCGTGCACGTGGCGCAGGTCGTCGCCGGGGGCGTACTCGCGCAACGCGTGAAAGGCGACGTCGTTCATGGAGAGGTCGTTGCTGGTTTGTCCCTCCAGATCGCGCAGCAGGCCGGCTCCGGTCGGGGTGATTCTCGCCGTCCTGGGGTGTACCAGGATCTCGATGGGCTCGGCCCAGGACATGGTGCGACGCAGCAGGCCAAGCGGGTCGCCGCGGACCGAGACGGCCGGCCCTACCATGATCACACCACGTCGGGTGGTGGGGATCGTCGCTTCCGGGCCGGTGCGGGTCACGCCCACGTCGAGGGTCGGGCAGTCCAGGATCGCCGTGACCGGATCACCGACTCGCGGTCCGCCCAGGACCTGGCGGATCGGGGCCTGGATGACCAGCCGGCCCAGCCGCCGGGTCGAAATGTTGCGGGCGACCAGCGCACAGGCCGCCGGGTTCCCCGCCACCAGCCGTTTCCCTGGCAGCTCGACGGTGACCTCGACGGTGGCCGTGCCGAGGGTGAACGGCACCGCCAGCAGCAGGGCCGTGCCACAGGTCACCGCGACGATCCACAGCTCCCGCCAGCCCAGCAGCCAACCCGCGACGCCGCAGGCCAGGCCGAGCCCGCAGCAGGTCCAGCCGAGGACGGTCACCACCCGCAGCGCCGCGCCGGTCGTCCGGGCGGTCGCGCCCAGCGCCCGCAGCACCGGGGCCGGGTCGGGCCGGTGGTGGATCATCCTGACGAGGCCGAAACGCATCCGGTCGGCCGCCGTGGCGAGATCGGGAAATCGTCGGATACTCACGAGGCGCGGAGGGCCGGCGGCACGATGTCGCGGAGGGTCTTCTCGATCACGGACTGCCCGGACACGCCGTCGAACTCGGCCTCGGCGTCGAGTACCAGCCGATGCGCCAGAACCGGAACGGCAAGGGCAGCGACGTCGTCGGGCAGGACGTAGCCGCGGCCCTGGGCCGCGGCCCAGGTACGGCAGGCCCGCACCAGCGACTGGCAGCCCCGCACGCTCACGCCGATCCGCACCGAGGGGGCTCGGCGGGTGTCGTCGGCGATGCCGCTGATGTAGGCGAGCACCGCCGGGTCGAGATGGACCCCCGCCGCCAGGTATCGACGCTCGACCACCCCGTCCGGATCGATCAGCGGGGCGATCTCGGTGGTCCGGTCCCGCACGGCCGACTCCGCCAGCAGCCGGATCGTCGCCTGGGCGTCGGGATATCCCAGCTCGGTCCGCATCAGGAACCGGTCGAGTTGCGCTTCGGGGAGAGGATAGGTGCCGGCCTGCTCGATCGGATTCTGGGTGGCGATCACCATGAAGGGCTGGTCGAGTTCGTGGTCGGCGCCGTCGATGGTGATTCTCCCCTCCTCCATCGCCTGGAGCAGCGCGGACTGGGTCTTCGGAGAGGCCCGGTTGATCTCGTCAGCGAGCAGGATGTTGGCGAAGACCGGGCCTCGGCGCAGGGTCAGCCGCCCGGTCTGCGGCTCGTAGATGTTGCCGCCGGTGACGTCGCCCGGCAGCAGGTCCGGGGTGAACTGGATGCGCCCGTGCCGGCCCCGCACGGTTCGGGCGATGGCCTTGGCCAGCGAGGTCTTCCCGGTGCCCGGCACGTCCTCCAGCAGCAGGTGCCCGCCGCTGAACAGGCAGGTCAGGGCGAGCCGGACGCAGTGGGTCTTGCCGACGATGGCGTGCTCGATATTGGCGGTCAGACTGGCGAAGTCATCGGCGAAGTAGCCGACGTCGTCCCTGGAGCAGGCCGCCCGTTCCGGCGCGAGTGTCATGAGCGCTCCTCGTGCTGTGGTTGTGGTTGTGCGTTGCTGTGGCTGGTCATCGAGTCACCACGCGTCGGATTTCCCGGTCACGCCGTTGCAGGTGGCGCTGGCCCACCCGCCGGCGTGGCCGAGGTAGTTCTTCGTCCGGCCGCCGCCGTTGCCCGCGCCGTCGACGGTCGTGGTGAACGTCACGAACCCTCCCGCTCCGAGGCTGGAGTCGAAGGTGCAGGTCACCGACTCCCCCGATCCGAAATTCCGCAGATCGACCTGGATGTAGGCGCACGCGTCCGCCGAACATCCCGGCTGGCCCTTGGCGCTGACGTGGCTGTTGCTGACCAGAACGCTGGGCGGAGCGGTGGTGGCGCTGGCCCCGCGGGTCGGTCCCCCCTGCCCCGCGGTGTCGAAGGCTCGAACCTGCACCGAGTGGGTCTGGTTCGGGCCGTTGCCGACGGTGCGGCTGCCCGACCCGGCCCCGACGTTCTCCCAGCCGCCGCCGTCGACCCGGATCTCCAGCCGGGCAATCGGCCGCCCGTTGGTCCCCGGCGGGCTCCACGAGAGCCTGACCTGGCGGCTGCCGCTGCGCGAGGCCGAAGCCCCCGGCGTGCCGACCGGACCGTACGGCGTGGCGGTCCCGCTCGGGTTCGACCACTCCCCGCACATGTCGTTGCAGGCCCGGACCTTCACCCGGTAGCCGACGCCGTTGCTCAGGCCGGTGATGAACCCGCCGGACGACGAGGAAGTGAGGTTCGGGGCACTGCCCCCGGTGTAGTTCAGCTCGTACCGCGAGATCGCCATGCCGTTGTTGTCCGGCGGGGTCAGGTCGTAGCGCAGGCGCCGGTCGTACCCGGTTCCGCCGCTGTTGTCGGAGACGGTCAACGCGGTCACCTTCGCCGGCCTGCCGTGCGCGACCGCCCCGGCGGAGATCGCCCCCGCCACCGATTCGCCGGCCTTGTTCACCGCGGTGAGCCGGTAGGTGTAGCTGACGCCGTTGACCACGCTGACCGTGGTCTGGGTGGTGTCGCCATCGATGGTCAGGGTGCGGTCGACCGTGCCCGCCCGCAGGACCGTGAGCCGGTACGCGGTGATCGCGGCACCGTTGTCCAGCGGCGCCGACCAGGTGACGACCATCTGCTGGCCGACCCCGTCCGCGACCCCCACCGAGGTCGGGGCCGCCGGCGGCTCCGGGGCCTTCGCCGGCACCTCCGGGGCGGAGTAGCCGCTCCACTCGCTGGCCTGGTCGGACTCGTTGTACGCCCGGACCCGGAAGGTGTACCCGGTGCCGTTGGTCAGCCCGGTCCAGATCAGCGAGGTGGCGGTGGTCTGCCGGACCCCGCCGACGGCGGGCGACACCTCGACCTCGTACCGGGCGACCGGCGAGCCCTGGCTGCGCGGCGCGGTCCAGGTGACGGTGACGGCGCTGTCGCCGAAGGCGGTCGACGGCGGGCTCGGCTGGTCCGGCTGCACGTCCGGCCGGGCCTCGTCGGACGCCGGGCTGGGCTGCCCCCGGCCGACGGCGTTCTCGGCGGTCACCGTGAAGGTGTACCTCTGCCCGTTGGTCAGCCCGGTGAGCGAGCAGACCGTGACCGCGCACCGCTGGGTGAACCCACCGCCGGACACCTCGTACCCGGTGATCGGAGCGCCGTTGTCTGCCGGCTGTGCCCAGGTGAGCACCGCGCTGGCGTTGCCGACGTTGCGGACCACTGGCTTGCCCGGCGCCTCGGGCAGGCCGACGACGTTGACCTCGATCCGGCCGGTGGCCAGGCGCTCGCGGCGGCCGGTGGAATCCTGGACCTGGTAGGTCAGGGCCGCCGTGCCGTGGAAGTCGCCGTCGATCTGGACGCTCACGTGCCGCTGGTCGCCGTCGATGGTGGCGGTGGCCGCCGGGGACTCGCTGCGGACGTCGACGACGGTCAGGGGGGTGCGGGGGAACGGGTTGGTGTCGTTGGCCGTGACGTCAACGCGGATCTGTGATCCGGCGCGGACCCCGTCGACGATGTCGGTGGCCGCCACGGGAAGTCCCGCCGGGGATACCAGCACCTCGATCGTCCCGGTCGCCGTGCGCCCCTTCGGGTCGGTAACGGTCACCGTCAGTGTGCTGGCCCGCTCGGGTTCGGCCCGCGCGCCCGCCGTGATGCTCAGGATCGCCCGGTCGAGCTTGGCCTGGACCCCGGTCGGGGCCCCGGCGAGGCCGGAGAAGCGCAGCCCGGACCGGTCGTCCTCGACCACGCCTCGGACGCAGTCGGCCAGGTCGACCTGGACGGCCGGCGCCCCGACCCGCGGTTGCGCGGCCGGGCAGGCGAGGTCCAGTTTCTCGTTGTCCGCCGGCAGGACCGTGACGGGCAGCAGGACCACCACCGTTCGCTCCGGTGCGTCCTGTGCCCGATCGGTGACCTCGACGGCGACGGCCGCGGGTCCGTAGAACCCCGTGGCGGACTGGATGGTCAGCCGGCTGGCCGTGACGCCGCCGTCGGTGACGGTGAGGCCGGCCGTCGGTGAGGTGGTCACCCCGGCCGCCGCAGTCACGTGGACCTCGGCGCCCTCCGGGTCGACGATCTGCGCCGCGATGTCGATCACCAGGGTCTGCCCGGTGGCGACCGTCAACGCCGGCGCGCCCGGCCGGCGGTGCGGTAGCTGGTCCCCGCCCGCCGCGACCTTGACGAAGGCGACGGCGGAGGCGCCCCGCTCATCGGTGATCTGGTAAGCGACCTCGCGGGCCACCGGTGCCACGGCGATCCGCAGCTTGCGGTCGTCGGTCACGGTGACGGGCGCGGCGGACCCGTCCCCGAGAGCCTGGAGCCTGAGGTCACCGCGGGCGCCATCGAGGTCGTCGTCGTTGGCGAGGACGTCGACGACGACGGTGTCCTGCCCCGGCGGGATGACGGTGACGACGTCGTCGCGGGCGGTCGGGGGGAGGTTCGCCCCGGTCCGGGCAACGACGGTAAGGCTGCCGGTGGCCCGTTGCCCCCGGCCGTCGCTGATGCCGTACTGGATGGTGACGGTGTCACCGTCGTGGCGGCCCGCGGTGACCACGACGCGGTCGTCGGCGAGCTTTGCACCGTTGAGTCCGGCGGGGTTGACCGGTTCCAGGGGCTCCAGCCGCAGCGCGTCGCCGTCGACATCGCCGTCGTTGGCAAGCACCGGCACCCGGATGGTCGCCCCGGGTGCCACCGTGTACCGGTCATCGACCGCGAACGGCGCCGCGTTTCGCGACGGGCGGGCGGTGACCCCCACCCGGACCGTTCCGGTGCCGCGCGCGCCGAGCCCGTCCCGCAACTGGTAGCTGAACTCGTCGGTACCGGCTCCCGCCGGATACGCCTCGTAGTCGAGGTAATCCGGGCCGACCGCGATGACCCGGCCCAGCCGCGGAGCCCTCGCCGCGCCGATAAGCACCACCGAGTCACCATCTGGGTCGGCGCCGGCCAGCGGAATCGGGATCCGCAACGTGCTGCCGGTGAAGGTCCGGGCCTCCACCGGGGCGGGGCGCGGTGGCTGGTTGTGTTCCGGGTCTGCGGCGGTCACCGTGGCGACGACCCTGGCATTCGCCGTGAGCCCGCTGGCGTCGCGCACGGTGTAGGTGGCGTTGACCGTCCCCGGCGTCGTCGGGGCCTGGAACCGGACCACGCGGCCGGAGACCAGCCAGCGGCCACGGGCGTCGTCGTCGCCGACGACGGTCCCGGCGAGGTCGAGCGGTGAGCCCTCCGGGTCGACGTCGTTGGCCAGGACGTCGACCGTCGCGACGGCGCCGGCCCGGACGGTGACCGCATCCTCGCGGGCGGTCGGCGGCTGGTCGTTGTCGGCCGTGGGGAGCCTGGTGACCTCGACCGTTCCCTCGTCGCGGTTGCTGCCGTCCGAGACGACATACCGCAGGGCGATGGTGCCCGAGCCGAGTTGGGTCGGCTCGATCCGCAGCCACCGGTGGTCGCGCAGGGAAACGGCGATCCCGGCGTTCTCCGGCACGGTGACGGCCTCGACGACGAGGACGTCGCCATCGTCGTCAACGTCGTTGGCGAGCAGGTCGACATCGGCGGGGACCATGCCCCGCAGCGCCGCCCGGTCGGCGACTGCGGTCGGCGTGGTGGACCGGGCCGCCGGTCTCACGTCGATCCGGATCCTGGCCTTGGCATTGAGTCTGTTGTTGGTGATCTCGTACTCGAGGTAGTAGGTCTGCGGTCGGGTGGCGCGGAATGCGATGGTGCCGGTGACGTAGTCCGGGATCACGCTGCTGCCGGCGGGTGCCGGGGAGACCCTGGTCAACCGGATCTGGGATTCATGGCCCGGCACGGAGCTGTTCGGGTCGGTGTCGTTGGCCAACGGCCGGACGGTGATGTCCGTCCCCGCCACGACGCGGACCAGGTCGTCGTTGGCCACCGGTGGCGCGTCCCGCTCGCGGGGGTAGACATCGATCGTGACCTTGGCGGGTACGGACGTGGCCCGGCCGTCGGAGACGGCGATGTCCACCGCCTTTCGAGCGGCTCCGGTGCCGCCGTCGGTGAAGGTCATCTCCCCGCTCGGCACGAACCGGGCCGTGTCCGGCGCGGGGGTCGTCGCCGAGGCCAGGACGAGGGGGTCACCGTCGTCGTCGCGCCAGTCCCGTAGCACGTCGACGGTGACGCTGCCGCCCTGGCCAACGGTGGCGGTGGTTTCGCGCAGCAGCCGGGGGGCGGTGTTCTGCTGGTCGTCCCGGGCGGTGATGGTGACGTCGGCCTGGCTGGTGCCGCCCCGCCCGTCGTCGATGAGGTACCGCAGCCGCGCGGTCTGGTTCCAACCGGGGTTCGCGGTGAACTGGAGTGCCTGGCCGCTGTGGATGATCGCGATCCGACCGGCCTCCGCCGGCTCCAGCGGGCTGGCCCCGGTGACGACCAGCACGTCGCCATCGGGGTCGCCGTCGTTGTCGAGCACGTTGAGCACCGCCGACCTGCCCGGTCGCGCGGCGAGCTGATCCGGACGTGCGATCGGTGGTCGGTTGCGGTCCGAGGGTTCCTGCTGGATGTTCCGGTTGGCATCGTCGTCGTCCGGACGGGCGACCGGTCGCACCGCGTTCCAGTCGCCGAGGTTGGTGCCGCCCCGCTCGTAGACGAAGATCGCGCCGGTGGCGAGTTCGTTGAGGACGATCGCGTCCCGGTTGACCCGGAAGGTCAGCGCCGATCCAGGGGCGACCCCGTCGAGCTGGTGGGTCGGCCCGGATGCCTGCCCGGCGCAGCGACGCACGTAGGTCGGTCGGGCCGACCAGGCCGCGTACACACATCGGCCGAGGCGGACCGGGGCGACCGGGGCGCCGCCGCCGTCACCGAGGAGATCGGCCACGGCGCCGTCCGTCAGCCGCACGGCGAGGACCCCGGTTTCGGTGGCGATCAGCGCGGTCTCGGCCTTCGGCCCCGGTTGTTGCGGCACGAACGTGGTGCTCCCCGCCCCGGAACCAGCCGGTGCGACCGGGAGACTCACCGTCCGGCCGCTCGGGAGGACAACCTTGCCCCGCTCGTCCACGATGACGGGTCCGGCACCGACGGCGGTGATGCGGACCGGAACGCTCAGGTCCGCGGACAGGCGGTGCCGGCTCAGTCGGGGGGTCGCCGTTCCGGCCCCGGTCACGGTCACCAGCCGGTGCTGGTCCGGCGAGACGATGTGCACCAGCCCGTCCAGGCCAACCGCCAGGGCGGCGTCCTTGCCCGCCTCGACGGTCGGCGGGTCCAGGGTGGTGTCCAGGGTGAGCACGGACTCCGACGACTTGGTCCAGACCTTGCCGCTGGCTGGATCGAGGACCGCGATGGTACCGCCGCCCAGCGCGACGAGTGCTCCGGCGGGAAGCACCGCCGTGTCCGGACTCGCCTCGACGACCGCCACGTCGACCCGGCGCAGCTCGCTGGCGCCACGGTCGTGGACGAAGACGGTGTCGGCGTCCTGCAGAAGATCGAGATCCGGTTGGTTCTGCTTGCTCGGCACCAGTCGCGAGTCGAGCTGCTCGATTGGCCGGTTGAACCGGCCGATGGCGCCCTCACTGCGGCTGGTCACCCAGACCCCACCGTCGTGCAGGCTCACCTGGGACACCGGAAATCCCTTGGCGGTGTACGCCAGGGCCGCGATGGTGATCATGCAGGTCAGCGACAGCAGCGTCGAGACCAGTACCCGGGTTCTGCGCCGGCACCAGTGGCCGAGACCGGCGAGGGGGCGCGACCAGTTCCCCGGGCGGAGCCACGCAGGAATCCGGTCCCGTTCCGGGATGCGCTGCCCGGCCCACCGAGATGCCGCTGTCAGGATTCGCATCAGGACATGACTCGCCGGTAGATGGTGGGCTCGGCCGCCGGTGCGGGTCCGGCCCCGGCCATCCGTACGACGAACGTCCGATCACCGAGCCGGACGACCCCGCCCGAGCCGACGTAGGTCCGCTCGCCGGGGACGCAGGGCATATCGTCCACAGTGGTCCCGTTGGTGGAATCCCGGTCAACCACCCAGATCCCACGCTCGTCGACCCCGACCGCGACGTGGGTCTTGGACACCGACAGTCCCGGATCGGCGACGGCGACCCGCTCGGCCGCCCGCTCGGCGGGACGGGCGCCGGGATCCGGCGCGGGGTCGCGGCCGATCAGGATCATCTCCCCGATCGTCACCGCCCGGCCGTCGTCGAGGATGATCTGGTTGTCCGGCTCGCGGGCGGGAGCACGGAGCACGGTCTGCGGCGGCGGTCCGGCGTTCCCGGCCGCGGCGAGGCCGGGTTCGTCCCGGACCGGCCCGGCGAGCGGGGCCGGCCGGGGCACCCCGGAGCTGCTTCGGCCGGGAACGGGCACGGACGGCGGCGTCCGGAATCCGCTTCCCCGCCCGCCCGTTTCCGGCCGCGGCGGGTCAAGGGCCGCCCGCGCCCGGTCGACCAAGTCGACCGGCAGTACGCCGCCCAGCCGCAACACGGCGTCCCGCCCCTCGCCTTCGACGGTTATCGTTCCGACTTCGGTATGCCGAACGAGCAGGAACCCGAGCCCGATCAGCGTCGGTGCGGTCGCCCAGCCCAGGACCGTGGCCCAGGTCGGACGGAACACCCGGGTCAATCGGTACTCGGTCGTGCTCACGGTTGTGACGTGCAGCCCTGGCACGGTTTCGGCGATCCGGAGGGCTTCGGCCGCCCCGTCCGTTGCGGAAACCACCGTCGCCTTGTCAACAGACCTGCCCGCACGCGCCATGCGTCGCCCCACTCGCGATTGACCACATACCTGATCCGCGAGAGCTACGGATCACAAGCATGAGTCAATTTCGTAGAAAGAACTTGTCGTATCAAGTCAGGAGTTTACTTTATTGCGTATTTTATATACCAATGTTGATACTCGATCAGGGAGCGCAGGCCCGCCCCGGCTGCGATGCCCGGCCGGAGTGCCGAACCACCACCACGTCAACGCACGGCCGCTCTGCGGGACCAGGCCGTACCAACCATTCCGGGGCCTCGACCTGAACCGGCTGCCCCGTCCCGACGTCGAACCGCGTGACCTGGAAGAAGTCGCCATCCGCCGGGTTGTCGTACCGCCAGGTGAACATCACCGAACCAGCCGCCAGTCGACGGGCCTCGACGATCGGCACGGGCACGATCCCGTCCGGGTCCACCAGCGCATCGGCATCCCGCGCCTCGGCCGACTCGCTGGTTCCCGCTGGCCGGTGGCGCGGCCCGGCAGCGCCGAAGACACCCCACACCACCGCGGTGCTCACCGCGATGACCAGCACGCCGACCAGGCCGACCAGCCAACGCCGTCGGTCGGTTGGACGCGCCGCCCGCCCGACGGTGCCGGCCCCGACGACCTCCCCCGGAGCCGTCCTGAGCACCGTTGAGTCCGGGCACGCCACGGCGCGCCATGCCGCTGCCTCCCCCGATGCACCCCAAGTCCCCGGCGGAGGAGGACCGGACGGCTCCCGGTCCGCCGGCGGTTCGGCTACGGGCTCCGCCCGGGCTCCGCCCGGCTGGTCCGTTGTGGCTAGTCCTTTGAGGTCAGTCACCGGGTAGCCGAGCCGCCGCTCGATCTCCTGAAGACGGCGCGCAAACTCCCGTGCCGAGCCGATCCGGCGGGCTCGTAGCCCGGGGTCCCTGGTCATGGCCGCCCGCAACAGCGCGAGCAGTTCCTCGGGAACGTCGACCCGGTCGAACGCCGGAATGTCACCCGAGCGGATCCGCCGCTCGACGGCCGGCCGCCGGTTGTCCTCACCGCCGGCCTTGAACGGAGGCCGGTCGGCGAGCAACTCGTACAGGGTCGCGGCGAGTGCCCACAGGTCCGACCGTTCGTCCCCCGGCCCGTCAAGCACCTCGGGCGCGGCGTAATGCACCGAAAACCACTCCGAGGCCCTGGCTGCCTCATCGGCGGTGAGCGCGGCGATGCCAAAATCAGCAAGTCTCGGCTCGTCGTACCGGTCAAACATGATGTTGCCCGGTTTGATATCGCGATGCACAATATTCGCGGTATGCGCGGTCTGGAGCGCGCCCGCGATCTGCACACCGATCTTCAGGACCTCAGGCGGTGCGAAGCGGCGCCGCTTGCCGAGCTGGTCGGCGAGGCTACCTCCGGGGCAGTACTCCATGATCAGACATGGCCGGTCCCCGATCCACTCGATCCCGTCCACGGTCGCGATGTGCGGGTGCCGCCCCTCGCGGGTCAACCGTCCCATGGCCCGGGCCTCGCTGATGAGCTGCTGCCGCACGTCCTCGGCCACGGCCTCGCCCCGCAGCACCTTGACCGCGACGTGTGCCTCGGTCACCAGCCGCTCGTACCGGAAGACATCTGCGAAGCCGCCGCTCCCCAGCGGTTCCACGTACCGATATCCGGCGATCTCCGGAGCGGCGGCCGTTTGCCCGCTCATGCGCCGTCATCGCCAGCGTCATAGCGGATTGACACCTCGTCGGCCAGGATGACCGTCGCCCCCGGATCGATCGCCACGGGCTGTCTCGGCGCCAGCTTCACCGGCTTCTGGCCGGGTCTCGAAGGGGTCACCCAGGTGCCGTTGGTCGAGCAGTCGACCACCTCGACCGTCCACCCCTCCACCCGAAACTCGACGTGGGTCCGAGACAACGCCGCGACTCCCGGGATGGTAACCAGACGAGCCTGACTGCCCGCCACGCACAGCTCCCGGCCGACGACGATCAGCGGCCGGTCGATGGCGACCCGCTGCCCCGTGCTGAACCGCAGGATCCCGAGGGTGAGCCCGTCCAGGGCGACCGGTATCTGATCCGGATCGAGGCGCCCGGCGCACTGGCGGCACGTCACGGCCGTCGGCGGATTCCGGTGACCGGTCGAGCAGCTGATCGCGTGCACCGGGCGCCCTCGCCGGTCGACCGGCCGGCGCTCCACGCCGCTGGCCACCGCTTCGGTCCTGGCCACCGTCCGACCGTCGTGGGTCCCGACAGGCGCCGACCGCAGGGGCGCGGTCCGGTCCGCCGCAGGCTCCACCCGCACGTCGCCGGAGATCTCCGACGGCTCGCGCAGCAGTCGTGAGGAGAAGGGGGATGCCCCGGCCCGCCGTCCCGGTTGGGCCTGGGATGCACGCGGTGCGGCAGCCACCGCACCGGCGGCGGGTGCGGGCTCGACCGGGCGCTCGGGCCGCTGGTCGGCGGCGGTCACCGGCTCGGCCGACGACAGCGCCGGTTGAGGCCCGGCCGCTTCCGGGTCCGCGAGCGTGTCCCGGCCCTCGGCCGTGCCCGAACCGAGCGAGGAGGCCCGGACGACGCCACCGAGCAGCGGGAGCGACGGTCCGGTGACCGGTCCGACACCCGCGAGTTTCACCTGGGCCGCGTCTTGGACGACCCGCTCGGCCCAGGTCAGCACGCCCACGGCGGCGACCTCAGACCGACGGCCGTCCAGATGGGTAACGATAGCGGCGACGACACCCCGCGCCAACAGGACGGTTCGGTTCGGGGCGCGGCAGGCCAGGGCGAAATCTGGCAGGTCCGCCACTCCACCGAAGGCCAGCGTGCCGATCAGAGCAGCAGGCTCCGCGCCAGAGGCGATCATCGGCCAAAGGGTGGACACGAGAGGATCGTCCGGTGCGGCGGCCATCAGCAGCACCGTGGACGGCCCGACCAGACCGGTCAACTCACCCGCGACGTACCAGCTCCCCGAGGTACTCAGCACGGCCCCGGCGCTCACTGGCCACCGTCTCCGTCGGCCGGCCGAGGCCGAGGAAGTGTCGCCACTCCGCGGTCTCCGGTATGGCTGCCGGCCACCTCGATCACGACACCAGAGACGTTGTCCCGGCCGCCAGCGGATACCGCTTCCTCGACCAGCCGCGCGGCAAGGTCCGACGGGTCGCCATCCTCCGCGAGGACGGCCGCGATCCGCTCATCGGACAGTTCGTTGTGGAGTCCGTCGGAGCAGAGCAGGAATCGCTCGCCGGCAACCATCGACAGCAGCCAGCATTCGACTTCCGGGAGGGTCAACGAGACGCCCAACGCCCTGGTGATCACATTGCGGCGGGGATGGACGTGGCGCGACGCCTCGGCGACCGCCCCGGTGGCGATCAGCTCCTGGATTTCTGAATGATCGACGCTGAGCTGCTCCAACGCACCGGCAACGAATCGATAGAGCCGAGAATCCCCAATGTTGAACCCGAACCAGCATTCACCGCCGCTGCCGTCTTCCACGAGAGCCAGCCCCACCAGGGTGGTCCCCATCCCGGAACGGTCACCGACGGCCGCTCGGGCGATGGCCTCGTTGGCTCTCGCCACTGCGGCGAGGACCGCGTCCGTTGTGGTCACCGGGTCGTCCGCGATGGACCGGAGCTCGGCGACGGCAGCCTCGCTTGCGGTCGCACCCCCGGGACGGCCACCCATCCCGTCCGCGACCACAAAAATCGGCGAAGACGCGAGCGCGCTGTCCTCGTTCGTTGCGCGGGCCTTCCCCGGATGCGTCGCCGCGCCCCACGTGAGATCAGCCATGCCCATGTGCCTCGCTTGTTCGTTCCCGGCCAGCGTGCGAAAGCCGAGAATGCACCGCTCGGTTCGACGGTCCGCCCATCCGCTCCGAAGAAGCTGGCAGGTTCACGCCATCGAGTTGGAGAAAAGGGCCAGGCGGCCGGAAACTTCCACTTCGTCGCTCTCGGCCGAGGCGGGGCTCTCCCAGCCATGTCAGACCCGGGAATGATCCACCTCACGCATTTTATTGACATGCATCGATTTATTTCGCCAATCTGGATGGGCCTAACCCCCGGTTTGACGCATGAAGCCACGCGTCAGACCAGGCATCGTTCCGAGGTGCCTCTTCCCAGCAGACCACAGAGCTTGGAGGACTTCCGTGCAACGTATCCCCCGCCGCGCGGCGACAGCCCTGGCGACCGGCGCCGCCACGGCACTGGTCTCAGCTGGCCTCATGGCATCGCCCGCCCAGGCCGCCCCGACCGAGCACATCACCAACGGCACGTTCAGCTCCACCACCGACCCCTGGTGGGCGACGTCCAACGTCACCATGTCCGCCACCGGCGGGCAGCTCTGCGCCCAGGTACCGTCCGGGACCGTCGAGCTGTGGGACGCCATCGTCGGCTACAACGGCATCCCGCTGGTCAAGGGCGACGTGTACACGGTGACCTTCGAGGCCTCCGCCAGCGTCCCCACGACGATCAAAACCAACCTCCAGCTCAGCGAGGAGCCGTACACGGCGGTCATGTCCCGCGACACGGCCCTGACCTCGCAGCTGACCGCCTTCACCTACACCTCCACCTCGGCCGTCGACGATGAGCAGGGAGCCTTCGCGCTGCAACTCGGCGGTGGCTCCGAATCGTGGCGATTCTGCCTCGACAACGTCTCCGTCACCAGCGAACCGGGCACCGTCGACCCCAACGGCCCGGAGCAGGTCACCAACGGCGGGTTCGACGAGGGCCTCAGCGGCTGGTACACCTACGAAACGACCTCGGCGGCCGTCACCGACGGCCAGCTGTGCGCCGTGGTGCCGGCGGGCCTGGAGAACCCGTGGGACGCCGGTATCGGGCAGAACGACATCCCGCTGGTCGAGGACGAACGGTACACCTTCGCCTTCGAGGCGTCCGCGAGTCCCGCCGCGTCGATCCGCGCGACCGTGCAGCTCGGTGAGGACCCGTACACGGCCTATCTCACCCGGACGATCGCCCTGACCGGGGACGCCAAGCAGTTCACGTACACCTTCACCGCCAGTGCCTCCACCACGATCGCCCAGGTCGCCTTCCAGGTGGGCGGCGCCTCGACCGAGACGACCATCTGCGTCGACAACGTGTCCCTGCGTGGTGGTCCCACCGAGTAAGTACCCGCCCCCGGCGGAACCCACGTCCCGCCCCCGCCGGGCGCACGGAAAGGTCCTGGCAGCTGCCAGGACCTTTCCGGTTGTGGTGACCCGGCACACCACCCGTCGAGCATCCTAGGAAGATAGGTATCTCCGGGATGCCTGGCGCCGACCCAGGTCTCGCTGGATCTGGTGCATCGGCCCGGGCCCCGTGAGACGGACCCCAGCGCCGCCCGGCTCAGCTGGTGGCCTGGTTCCGGTTGGGGCGGACCAGGCCGTGGTCGTAGGCGAAGATCACGATCTGCACGCGGTCCGGCAGGTTGAGCTTGGCCAGGATGCGACCGATGTGGGTCTTCACCGTCGCCTCCGACAGGTACAGCCGGGCGGCGATCTGCGCATTGGGGTACCCCTGGGCGATCTCCAGCAGCACCTGGCGTTCCCGGCCGGTCAGCACCGCGACCGCGTCCTCGTCCGGCTCATCGGAGCGGGCGCGCACCAGATGGTCGAGCATCCTTCGGGTCGTCGACGGAGCGATGACCGCGTCGCCCGCGTGGACCGTCCGGACCGCGGTGAGCACGGACCGCGCGGTGGCGTCCTTCAGCAGGAACCCGCTGGCCCCCGCCCGCAGCGCCGCATACGCGTACTCATCGAGATCGAAGGTGGTCAACGCGATGATCTTCGGAGACGCCGGGCCCGCGACGAGCCGCCGGGTCGCCTCGATCCCGTCCATGCCCGGCATCCGGATGTCCATCAGGACCACGTCGGCCACCACCCTGGAGAGGGCCGCAACCGCCTGCCGGCCGTCGCCAGCCTCGGCGACGACGGTCATGTCCTCGGCCTCGTCCACCACCATGGCCAGGCCGGTGCGCACCAGCTCCTGGTCGTCGACGAGGGCCACCCGGATCCTCATGCCCGCTCCCCCGCGCCGCGGGTCCCACCCCGGCGCGGCAGCACGGCCCGGACGGCGAACCCCCCGTCCCGAGGACCCGCTGCCAGGCCGCCACCGACCGCCGAGATCCGCTCACCGAGGCCGCGCAGGCCAGCCCCTGACCCGGGTACCGGTGGGTGCTGGCCCCCGCGCACGCCGCCGTCGTCGTGGACCTCGACGACGAGGGCCGTGGGCAGCCAGTCCAGGACGATCCTGGCGTGCGCGCCCGGCCCGACATGCTTGATGGTGTTGGTCAGCGCCTCCTGGATGAGATGGTGCACGGCCAGCTCTCCCGCTCTTCCAAGATCATAACGCTCACCGTACTCGGTGGCCGCCACTCCCAGCCCCGCACCGCGAGCCCGTTCCAGCGTCGGCAGCAGGTCCACCAGCGATGCCGGAACCTCGGTGTCCGGATCGTCCCGCCGACGCCCGGGAGCGGGGACGGAATCCGGACCAGGATCAGGTCCCCGGAGCACGCCGAGCAGTCCTCGCATGTCGTCCAATGCCCCACGCCCGACGTCGGCGATCGCCTGGAGCACGGTCACGGCCCGGTCTGGTGCCCTGGTCGCGACCATCGCGCCCCCCTCGGCCTGGCGAACGATGACCGCCAGGGAGTGGGCGACGACGTCATGCATGTCCCGGGCGATCCGGGAACGCTCCGCCCGGGTCGCCGCCGCGGTGGCCTCGGTCCGCCGCTCCGCTTCCCGCCGAACCAGCACCATCCGGGACAGCCCCAGCCCCCACGCGGCCGTCACGGCCAGGAGCAGGGCCAGCGTGAGATAGACCCGGTACTGCCAGACCGGGTACCCGGGAGGAGTGACCCGCCCGATCCGCACCGCGGCCAGCCCCACGCCGGCCGCCGCCACCACCAGGGCTGCCACCACCGGTAGCCGCCGCCGGGCCCCGGCACACGCCGAGTACAGCACCGGCAGAAAGGTCGCGCTCGACGGAACGAACAGCATCGGAAGCCGCGGCATACCACCGGACGGGTGGTCCATGATCTCACCGAACGGGGCCAGCACGAGCGCGAGCATCGCCAGACACGCCACCGCGTACCCGGCCAGCGGGTTCCGCCGACGCAGTACCAGGCTGGCGTGGAGCGTCGCGACCGCCGCGACGACCGTGGCGGCCCACCCGGCCGGTTGGCGGATGTCCGCCAGGGACATCACGGTCCACGGCAGCAACACCCCCGCCACCGCCACCGCCCACCCGGCGTCCGCCAGGAGGATCCGGGCACCGGGACGGTGCCACCATCGTCCAGATCGCATTGCCGCCCTCATCCGTTGCGCGGAGGGCCCGGGAACCAGACCACGGTCGGACCCGGGTCATCCCAGGCTCCGATGCGCCGGACCGGTCCCCCGGCGGAGCCTGGTGACCGATGCGTCCGGCCGGCACCGTCCGGACGCCGCCGTTCCCAGGCCACCGTCGTGGACACCACAAGGAGTATCGAATGGACATGCTGCTGCTGCGGATCGCCGGATGGGTCTCGCTCGCCTTCGGGGCGTTCCACGCCGCGTTCTGGTGGATCTTCGACTGGTCGACGACGCTCGGCCCGCTCAACGACACCGACCTGGGCATCCTGCTGGCCCTGAACGTCGCGTGCGCCTACCTGCTCTTCGCCTGTGCCGCCGGGACCCTGCTGCGAACGCGGGACCTGGTGGCCACCCCCCTCGGGCGCGGCGTGAGCTGGGCGATCGCTGGGTTCTGGATGGTACGGGCCGTTGCCGAGTTCATCGTGTTCGCCACCCCCAGCCCGGTGCTCGCCGTCGTCTGCGCCGGGGTCGGGATGCTGTACGTGGCACCGCTGCTGCGGACCCGACCCGACCGGGGAACGGCCTGATCCCCAGCTCCCGGCGCGGCGATCCGCCCCGGAACGGCCCCGGGGTGTCCTAGCTGGCGGCCCGCAGGACGAACACGCCCCAGCCGAGATACCGGCGGCCGTAGGCGAGATGGCCGGCCCGCTCGGCCTCACCGAACTGCCGGAGCGCTGGGGCGTCCGGGTGCTCGGGATGCTCGCGCAGCCACCGGTCAATGGCCCACCAGTGCGGGGCGATGTAGCGGTCCCATCCGTCCTGGTTGGCGAGCACCATCTCCACCAGGTCGAACCCGGCGGCGACGAGCCGCTCGGCGGTTTCCGCGAGCGAGACGAACTCGCCCGGGCTGGTCTCCAGCGCCGGGTAGGCCTCGGCCGGCGGTTCCTCGTGCCAGAAGGGTTCGCCGACGAGCAGCAGGCCCCCGTCGCGCAGCGGCGCCCGCATCAACGCCAGCGTGCCGGCGAGGCCGTTGCCGATCCAGGAGGCACCGATACAGGAGACCACGTCGAAGGCGCCCGGCTCCGCCTGGTACGCCGCGGCGTCGCCCTGGACGAACGCCAGCCGGTCGGTGAGGTCGAGTTCCTCGGCCCGCCGCCGGGCGGCGGTGAGAAACACCGAGCTGAGATCGACCCCAACGCCGGTGATCTCGAATTCGTCGGCCCAGTCGCACAGCATTTCGCCCTTGCCGCAGGCGAGGTCGAGTTGCCGCTGCCCCGGGCGCAGCCGGCAGACGCGGCCCAGCAGGGCGAGCTGGTCCTTGGTGAACGGGTTCAGGATGGCGTTGTCCGCCTCGGCGATCTCATGGAAACGTAACTGCTCGACTGACATGGCGGACACTTTCCCACGTTCCGGCGCGCCGCCGCTGGCATTATTGCCGGGACGCCGGTTGCCGGGACGCGTCGTCACAGGACGCCCTCCAGCCGCTGCTTCAGGAAATCTGGGCTGATGAGCTCGAAGTGGTCGAGCGTCGAGCACTCGAAACTCTTGGATTCCAGGCCGCGTATGGCGGCACGGTGCGCGACGGTGTTGAACAGATGATGGTAATTGAACGAGAAGACGACGTGCACTCCACCGGTCAGCCTGACGAGTTGACTCACATAGTCCAGAAATGGCTCGTGGGAATCCCGGGACCATCGGGCGACCACGTCGGCGGCATGTCGTTGCACCTGCGCGAAGTTCTTTCCCGCAATCTTGCAAAGGTACTCGGCGAGATATCGGAACTCCGTGGTGTCCGTCGCGGATCGCAGTATTTCGGCCAGTTCGCCCAGCGGACGGTCCGGGGTGATCTGGGTAATTCGCGAAGAGATTGTGGTGGTCGATCTGTTGACGTTGGGATCGAGCAGCACCACGCGATGCACGTCAACGCTTTCCAAGGTTTTCTGGAACGATTCCGGCAAGAACAGCAACATGTCGGCGCCGAACGAGAATCCCACGAGGGTGATCCTCTTCGCCGGGTACATTCGTTTGATGTACGCCAGACCGTACGAAAGTATCTTGAGATGTGCCTGCAATGAAATAGGCGGGTACCTGTCGTTCTGATCGTCGGTGTTGAACCCGAACAGCGTCACCGCGATGCAGTGCCACTTGCTTTCCGCCAGGTACGCCCGAAAGTCGTTGGCGTCCAAGCCGAGTCCGTGAAAGAACACCAGCAGATCGTCCGTGCCGCGTTTGGCCTCCAGGTAGCGCAGCGACCGGCCGACCACGGAGTCATCCCGGCTTTCTGTCGATTCCAGAATATCTGCCCGGATCCTGATGTTTCCCGTCGCGATACGGAACTGCCGCCTGCGCCATGTCATCCACCAGTAGATCAATGCCGTTGATCCGCTCGCGACCACCGCAGTGATGATGATGGAGACAGCACCCGCCCCCATCCGGCTCGGCGCTTCCAGCGTCCGGCGGAACTCGGCGGAGTAGAGATTCACCGCGATCCCGGTGGTCGAGCCGAGGAAGCCCGCGCCCGCCGTCGCCCAGTGGGGCATCCATGGTCTGCGGCCGGACACGGCCGCGCCCTGGTTCACGTCCCAGGTCACCGCATCCTCGCTTCGTCGGAGGCAAAGCCGATGGGGTATCTCCGCCGGAAGTCGTTCCCCGGCGGCAGTTCGGTGACCTCCCCGCGAAAATGGCCGTCCGACACCGCGAGGATCCGAAGAGGTCGCCTTCGGTGGTCGTAGACGGTGACGGCGCATCCGGGGCTTCCGAGCTCGCCGAGCGGTTCCATGATGATGACGAGTCCGGGGTACCGCAGGGAGTTCACGATGGTGTCGACCACCGACTCGCGCACGGCGGGGGCCAGCTCGTAGAGCACGTAGCTCAGGTTGACGGCATTGATCCGTTCCTGCTTCAAGAAGGCCGACAACCGTTCGCGGTCGAGGATGTCGAGTTCCCGGTAGGCGACCGCTCCGGCGGGTGTCTCCACCGCTTCCAGCGTGGACGTCAACTCGTCGAGCATCCGGCCGTAGTACGCGGAGGGGCCGTAGCACGTTCGCACCCAGGCCAGGTCCGGAAGCGTTCCCCGGTCGACCCCGAAACGCCGGGCCAGGGGAATGGGAACAAATTCGGGAACCTTTCCGGACCAGGTGAGGTCGTCCCGGAATCGGTTGAACGAGCGACCGCAGTTGAGCTGCCGCGGGAGTATTCCCAGCCCGGTCCCCAGGTCGGCGAAGTTCACGTCGTCGTTTCCCAGCGTTGCGAAATACGCCCCCAGGAGCACCTGGGGAACAAGGAAACGGCGGGCGCCCGTGAACGAGTTATGGCGCTGGCCCATGACCTGCCGAATCATCGGCCGGTGGAGTGCCAGCAGTCCCTCCAGGGCGCGGAGCCGCTGGGAAGGGCCGTCGATAGCGGACAGGCGGTCGACGACGTCCGGCACGGCGGCTTTCAGCGCTATTCCCAGCAGCGTGATGCCATGTGTCGCACTGTCGTCGGGAGGCAATGCGTGGAACCGCAGGGCTATGTCCACCAATGCCGGAGACGACTGCCGAAACCCCTGCGCGAACAGGCTGTATATCGCCTTCCAGCCATGGTCCTGGGGGTGAGCGGACAGCCGCTCGGCGGCCCGCAGCATTGTTGTGGGTCCGGGAAGGCGTGACGTCATGAGGTTGCGCCTTTCTCCCCCGGTTGTTCGAACGAGGGTAGGGGCACCGCCACTCCCACATTGCATATGCGCCGGGTAGCGGCATCACTACCCTAGGCCAATCACGACAATGTCGCCCCCGGGGACTGAGACCTAACTCCGCCAATACGGCATTTGTTTGCTATGCGAATTTGCACGCTTGGACTGGCCCACCCGGTCTCCCTGGCACCGAACTTGCCGATAGGGCGCGGGGGCTACCCCGCCCCTGGACAATCCGCCCCACAACCGACGTCGCATCCGACCAGAGATCGGCCTTGTCCACGCTGCTGATCAACGACTACCGTTCCCGGAAACGACGGTTCTTCGCACCAGCGGTGGGCCTGCCCTGCTACCCCCTACCGGGGCTGGCCCGCGAGTCCTACCGACTGTGCCAGTCGTTGAAACGTGGACAGCGCCGGCCAGGCCAGTCCCGTGGCCTCGCCTGGTCCGGCAACTCGCTTCAGTCCAATGGAGTGGTCAGAACATGACCCCAGCGGCCACGTCGTTCGGCGTCACCGAGGCCGGGAAGCGGCTGGTCGTCGATGCGACCGTGCGGAGCGGCGACGGTGCTCTCGTCGTGCTGCTCCACGGTCTCGGGTGCGGCCGGGCAAGCTTCGACAGCGCCTTCCACAGCCCTCGGCTGCGGGGCCTCGCCCTGTGCGCGATCGATCTCCCCGGGCACGGATCGTCCACGTCCCTCGGGGGGGATTCGACCATCGACCGCTACGCGCAGGTGGTCGCCGCGATCATCGACCGCCTGGCTCCTCCCCGGATCCACCTGGTCTGCCACAGCCTGGGCGGAGCGGTCGGGCTGCTGGTCGCCGCCGGCCGCACCGACCTGGCCTCGTTTGTCAGCATCGAGGGAAACTTGGTCCCCGACGACTGCGATCTCGCCAGCCGGCACACCGCCGGCCAGTCCCGTGACGCGTTCGTCGGTACGGGGTTCGCCAGCTTCGTCGAGGATCTCCGCCGATCGCCGCGGGTCGACCACCGGGCTTGGGCCGCCTGGTACGCCCGGTGCGATCCGGCCGCGGTCCACGCCGCCGCCCGCTCGCTGGTCGACTGGTCCGACGGGGGCACGTTGTGCGAGATGTTCCTGGCCCTGCCGACCAGATCGTATGTCCATGGCTCCGCCAGCGACATCGCCCACCTCGCCCCGGTCCTGGCCGGCCAGGAGGTTCGGAGCATTCCCGGCTCGGGCCACTTCCCCATGGTCGACAATCCGGCGGCGCTCTGGCGGGCGGTGCGGGCCCTGGTCGAGACGGGTGGGGACGTGCGGCCGGCCGAGGCCACCCCGACCGGGTGAGCCCAGGTCCAGGTCGACCCGGCCAGCGTCGGTGATCACGGTCGGCCCGGCCCGGGATCGAAGACGGCGAGCGGGGGGCGTCCCCATCGCCTTCCCGACCCCACTCCTTGGTTAAGATAGGTCAGCGATATATCGTTGTGGCTGATATGCGGGAGTCGCGCGTGCCAGGTGGTTGACCGCCGTCGGCCCGGGCTCGACCACCCGGCCGCCGCCCGAGCATAGGATTCGGGTATTCATCGGCGTCGGTGGACTCGACCGGCACGTCGGTCGCGGGGAGCGGGGCACGATGCCACGAGCAAGCGGAATCCGTACCGGAAGGAAGACGATCGAGATGTCCACTGAACGTGGGCCCGGCCAGAGCAAGAAGCCCCGCGGCCATGACCAGGCGCGCAAGCGCAGCCGGGCCACCCAGGACCGGGTCGCACGAGTCCTGGCCGAGCAGCATCAGCGCCGGGTGCGCCAGCAGCGGCTGGCCATCGCGGCGATCGCCACCGCCGTCGTGGTCGTCGTGGTCGTCGCCATGGTCGTCGTCAGCCGCATCGTGGACAGCGGCACCACAGCCGCCCCGGCCGTCAGCGGAGCCGCGGCGGACCGGATCGTGCGGCAGACCACGACGCTGCCCGCCGCGATCCTCGACCAGGTCGGCAAGGGCCAGGTCCTGGCCAAGCCGCAGACGGTGACCGACCAGCCGGCCCTGGCCGATGCCGGCAAGCCGCTCATCGTGTACATCGGGGCGGAGTACTGCCCGTTCTGCGCCTCCCAGCGATGGCCGGTGGTCGTGGCGATGTCCCGGTTCGGGACCTTCGCGGGCCTCGGCATGACGCATTCGGCCAGTGACGACGTCTACCCGAACACGCAGTCGTTCAGCTTCCACGGGTCGTCGTACACCAGCCAGTACCTGGCGTTCCAGGGGGTGGAGGTCGCCACCAACGAGCGGGAGGGCAACGGCTACGGCCCGCTGGACACGCTGACCCCGTTGCAGCAACAGATCATGACGACGCTCAACGCGCCCCCGTACGTCGACTCCTCTGGAGCGATCCCGTTCATGGACTTCGCCAACCAGTACTTCCTCCTGGGCGGCGCCTACGACGCCGAGCTCCTGCAGAAGCAATCGGCCGAGCAGATCGTTGCCGCGCTGCGCGACCCGAGCGACCCCATCGCCCAGGGAATCATCGGTACGGCCAATATCTTCACCACCTACCTGTGCCAGCTGACCAACGGCCAGCCGGGCGATGTCTGCCAGAGTTCGGCCGCCCAGGCGTATGCGGAAGTGTTGTGACCATGGTGATCAGCGAAAAGCTGCGGGTGTCCTCGTCCATCGACGTGCCCCGGTGGCTGCCCTGGACCTCTCTGGTCCTGGCCGTGGGCGGTCTGGGCGTGTCGATCTACCTCACCCATGAGCACTACTCGGCGGAGACGACGCTCAGTTGCCCCAACACCGGGGCGCTCAACTGCGAGATGGTGACGTCCAGCGAGCAGTCGACCCTGTTCGGTATCCCGGTGGCGCTGCTTGGTATGGCCTATTTCGTGGCGATGATGGTGGTGGTCGTGCCGCCGGCCTGGCGGATGGCCGACCCCTGGATCAACCGGCTGTTCACCCTGGCCCGGCTGGCCGCGGTGGGCGGCGGGATCTGCTACGTGCTGTTCCTCGTCTACGCCGAGCTGTTCCTCATCGATTCCATCTGCATCTGGTGCACAGTGGTGCACGTCCTGGCCTTCGCCCTGTTCGTGGTGGTCGCGTTCGGCACGGCG
Source organism: Dactylosporangium sp. (assembly GCA_013041765.1). Lineage (GTDB taxonomy): Bacteria > Actinomycetota > Actinomycetes > Mycobacteriales > Micromonosporaceae > JABDRL01. The sequence continues at coordinate 25,402 of JABDRL010000182.1, forward strand.
CTGGTCTCGCCCCGCCGGTGACCGGGTCTCCGCGCCGGGACCGCTCCCGCCTCGGCGCGGAGACGGCGGGTCGGCTACACGGCGAATCCGAGGGAACGCAACTGCTCCCGCCCCTCGCTGGTGATCCTTCCTGGGCCCCAGGGCGGCGTCCACACCCAGTTGATCCGCAGGGCGCTGACCGTCCCGCCCTCCGGTCCCTCGCAGAGGGCCTGGTAGACCCGGGCCTCCAGCAGATCGGACAGCGGGCAGGCCGCGGAGGTCAGAGTCAGGTCGATGGTCGCGACGTTGTCGTCATCGACGTGCACGCCGTAGACCAGGCCGAGGTCGACGATGTTGATCCCGAGTTCCGGGTCGAGTACGTCCTTGAGCGCTTCGATGACATGGTCGAGACCGGTCTGGTCCCCCGGGCCACGCTCCGGCGAGGAGACGCTCATCAGCCCACCGCCCCTTCCATCTGGAGTTCGATCAGTCGGTTGAGTTCCACGGCGTACTCCATGGGCAGTTCCCTGGCGATCGGTTCGATGAAACCTCGAATGATCATGGCCATGGCCTCTTCCTCGGACAGTCCGCGACTCATGAGGTAGAACAGCTGGTCGTCGCTGACCTTCGAGGCGGTCGCCTCGTGCCCCAGCGCGACGTCGTCCTCCTGGACGTCGGCGGCGGGGTAGGTGTCCGACCGTGAGCCGGTGTCGAGCAGCAGGGCCTCGCACCGCACCGTCGACCTGGCCTGCCGCGCGCCGTCGAGCACCCGGACCAGTCCCCGGTAGGAGGCCCGGCCCCCGTCCCGGGCGACCGACCTGGCGATGACGGTCGAGGAGGTGTGGGGTGCGGCGTGGATCATCTTGGCCCCGGTGTCCTGGTGCTGACCGGCCCCGGCCATCGCGATGGAGAACGACTCGCCCCGGGCGCGTTCCCCGGCCAGGATGATGGTCGGGTATTTCATGGTCGCCTTGGAGCCGAGGTTCCCGTCGACCCACTCGATCGTGGCGCCTTCATGACCGACCGCACGCTTGGTGACCAGGTTGTAGACGTTGGTCGACCAGTTCTGGATCGTGGTGCACCGGCAGCGGGCGTCCTTCTTGACAATGATCTCGGTCACCGACGCGTGCAACGAGTCCGACGAGTAGACCGGCGCGGTGCAGCCCTCGACGTAGTGCACACTGGCGCCCTCGTCCACAATGATCAGTGTCCGTTCGAACTGCCCCATGTTCTCGGTGTTGGGCCGGTAGTACGCCTGCAACGGGATCTCCACCCGCACGCCCCTGGGCACGTAGACGAAGCTGCCTCCGGACCAGACGGCGGTGTTGAGCGCGGCGAACGGGTTGGCCCCGGCCGGGACGACCGATCCGAAGTACTCCCGAAACGACTCCTCCCGCTCGCGCAGGGCCGTGTCGGCGTCCAGGAAGACCACGCCCTGCTGTTCCAGATCCGCGCGGATCGTGTGGTACACGGCCTCCGACTCGTAGTGCGCCACGACCCCGGCGACCAGTCGCTGCCGCTCGGCCTCCGGGACGCCCAGCCGGTCATAGGTCGCCCGGATATCGGCTGGCAGCTCTTCCCAGGCGGTCGCTGGGTCCCGCGTCGGGCGGACGAAGTACTTGAAACTGTCGAAGTCGATCCCGGTGAGGTCGGCTCCCCACTCGGGCAGGGAGCTGCGCTCGAACAGTCGCAGCCCGGCCAGGCGCCGCTCCAGCATCCAGGCCGGCTCGTTCTTCTGGGCCGAAAGATCGCGGACAACGTCCTCGTCGAGCCCACGCCGGGCCGAGATTCCCGCGATATCGGGGTCGGCCCAGCCGTACGCGTACCCACCGCCGCCGGCCGGGTGATCGACGGCGCTTGGCGTGGTGGCCTGCTCGGTCATGGGCGGGTCCTCGTGGTCGGAACAGGGTGGCGGGCAGGCCGTCGCCGTGGATCTGGAGGACGCCCCGAACTCCAACGATATATCGCCAACGTATCGCATTCCAAGCAGGGGGCGCCCCGACCCCGGCAGAGCATCCCGGCCTGGTCCGTCTCAAGGGGTACGGCAACCCGTACGGCACCCCACGGGGAGCCTCAGGTCCGCAGGTCCTGGGCGAGACGGGCCGCCGCCGCCCCGATGTCGTGGCCCAGCAGGTGCGTGGTGTCGGGGGCGAGATGCTGGTAGCGCCCCCCGATGG
>JABDRL010000199.1 GCA_013041765.1 Dactylosporangium sp.
CGCCGCCCGCTTCGCCGCGGACCTCGCGGTGCTCGACCGGGACCTGGCCGCGGGAGCCCGCAACGGCACCCCGACCGGGCGTCGGGCGCACCAGCTCATCGAGCCCCTGATCGGCGCCTACCAGCAACTGGGGCAGACCACCGAGGCCTCGGCCCTGCACGAGCGGCTGTTCGCGGCGGCCCCCACACCGGCGACCTACGACGCCCTGCGGGCCGCGGCCAAGCGGGCCTCCCCGGCCGTGCAGTGGCAGCAGGTCCGCCAGCGGGCGCTCGGCCTGCTGCACCAGCTGGCCCGGGCCGGAGGACCGGGCGCGGCGGAAACCCTGGTCACCGTGCTGCTGGCGGAGGGGGAGGTGGCCGAGGCGTGGGAGGCCATCCGCCGGCACGGTTGCAGCGCCTCGCTCCGGCTCGCCGTCGCGGAGCGGTACGCGGAGACCAGCCCGGCCAACGGCATCGACGTGTACCGGCCGATGATCGACGAAGCGATCGCCGAGTGCAACCACCAGGGCTATGCCCGGGCGGCAGCCCTGCTCGGCACCCTCCAGGGCCTGTACGCCAGGACCGGCAACGACTTCGACCGGGAACTCGCGACGCTGAAACGTGTCCATCACCGCAAGCGCAACTTCATCGCCGAGCTGAACCGCCACGGCCTCTGATCGCCAGCATGCGGACATACTACGAAGATGACCACATCCGCATCACCTCGGAGGCGGTCTGGGCCGGGGACCGGGTCTACCGGCTCGGCGAGTTGCGGCAGGCCTCGTGGCGCAGCGGCTCGGTCGCCGGCCGGCGGGTGCTCATCGCGCTCGCCATCCTCCTGCTGGCGCTGCTCATCCGGATGGTGACCAGCTATGCCTGGTGGCTGCGGCGGCTACCGGGCCTGGTGCTGGACTGGCTGGCCGAGGGGGTGTCCACCATCGCGCTGGCGACCGTCGGGGTGCTCGTCGTCGCCATCGTCGGGGTGGTGGCCGTCGAGGTGGCCATCCTCGCCGTCGAGGACATCCGGGGTCACGGTCGGTACCGGGAGCTGTGGGCCAGCGCGCGCGGGGAGCGGGTGCTGCTGCTGCGGACCAACGACCGGGCCCGGTTCCAGCGGGTCCGCCGGGCGCTCTCCCGGGCGCTGGGTGATCTGCCCCCGGCGGGGACGGACGCGTGAGCGCACCGGCCGTGGCGCCGCCGGTCGGGCGGCGGGATCCCGCTCAGCCGGCACCGGCCTCGTCCGACACCCCGCGATCTGGCTGGGCCCGGTGCAGGCAGCAGCGCTTGTACTTGCGCCGAGCTCCGCACCAGCACGGCGCGTTGCGCTCCGGCGGCCAGGGGATCTCCCGCTGGGTGTCTTCGATCTGGGTGACGTAGTCCTCGCAGGTCTCGACATCCGGGTCGGCGTCGCCCAGCTCGGCGGTGTGGCGCTCCAGCTCGTCGAACGCGCCGCTGATCAGCGCCAGCCGGGTCAGCCCGATGCCCGACAGCCGCGTCAGCGCCCGTTGCAGCTGCGCCCGGTGCCCGTCCCAGGTCCCGCCGTACGCCTCGGCCAGCCGGGGCCAGCGGGCCGCCAGCCGGCCGAACTCGACTTCCGGCCAGAACAGGATCGCGGTGCCGTCCTGGTCGGCGTCGTCCCAGTCATCGTCGACCTCGCAGAACGGACACTCGTCGGCCGCCTCCTCGCCCAGCCCTTTGTGGATCTCGTCATGCAGCAGGTCGGCGAGTTCGTCATAGGCGTCGCGGGGCTGGTCGAGGTCGAAGCGTAGCGTCCGGCGGTGCTGGGCCAGGGTGAAGATGGCGATCGTTTCCAGGGCATTGTCCGGATGCCACAGTTCCTCGGTCGGGCGTTTCCTGGTCGGTTGCGGTAGCAGCATCCGCAGCGCCGTGGACACCCACTGCTCGGCGAGGACCAGACGCCCGCTGGTCACCAGCGCCTCGGTCACGGCACTGACCACCATGGGGTCGCTGATCATCAGCGGTCGCAGGGCCTCCAGCTCGGCCAGGCCGTCGGTCTCCCGCCCGGTCCGCAGCAGCAGGCCCGCCCGAAACGCCAGGGCCACACACCGGTCCGGGGCCTGCCAGGCGCTGTCCGCGACGATCGCGGCATTGGCGCTGGCCTCGGCCCGTTCCAGGTCACCGGCCTGCTCGTAGCTCTTGGCCGCCAGCGCCAGCACCCGGCCGGTCTCGGTCTGGTCCGTCACCAGGCCCTGCTCCGCGGCTTCGGTCAGATAACTCGCCAGCGCCAGGGGATCGTCCACCGCCGACAGCAGACCCTCGATGGTGTCAAGGTCCTCAACGGTCAGCGGCTCGCCCTGCGGCATGGCCCACCCTACCGCAGGCTGGCGGTGATGACGTGGGCCGGTTGCGGCTCGGCGAACAGGAAACCCTGTGCCCGCTGGCACCGCATCTCCCGCAGCAGATCCGCCTGCGCCTCGGTCTCCACCCCCTCCGCGACCGTCTCCAGGCCCAACGTGTGCGCCATGTCGATGATGGAACTGGTCAGCGCCGCGGCACTCGGGTCCTTGGTGATGGGCGTGACGAAGGCTCGATCGATCTTGAGGATGTCCAACGGGAACCGCCGCAGGTAGGCCAGCGCGGAGTAGCCGGTGCCGAAGTCGTCCAGGGCCAGCCGCACCCCGACCCGTTTGAGATCGCGCAGGATCGGCAGCGCGGTCTCGTCGGCCAGCTCGGACTCGGTCAGCTCCAGCACCAGGCAATCGGCCGGCAGCTTCGCGGCGTGCAGGGCCGCCTCGATGTCGTCGATCAGCTCGGGATCCGTCAGCTGGCGCACGGAGAGGTTCACCGCGACGGGCAGCAGCCGCCCGGTCAGCAACCACCACGCGCTGGCCTGGTGGCAGGCTTCCCGCAGCGTCCACCGCCCGATCTGGGTGATCATGCCGGTTTCCTCGGCGATCGGGATGAACTGGCACGGGGGAACGGCCCCCCGGCCCGGATCGGTCCATCGCAGCAGCGCCTCGGTCGCGCTGAGCTCCTGGGAGATGAGGTCGACGCACGGCTGGTAGTACACCCGCAGATCGCCGACCTGCATGGCGTTGCGCAGCGCGTCCTCCAGCGCCACCCGCTCCCGCAGCCGCAGCTGCATGGCGGGCTCGAAGACCGCCCACTGGTGGCCGCCGGCCCGTTTCGCCGCATACATCGCCATGTCCGCGGCACGCAGCAGCGCGCTGGCGTCCGAGGTCAGGTCGGAAGCCACCACGGCCCCCAGGCTGACCCGCACCCGGAGCTCCATGCTGGCGTCGTCGGCCGCCGCCAGCCGCACGGGCCGGTCGAACGCCGCGAGAACGCGCTGGGCCACCAGCGCGGCTTCGGTCTCACCGCCGACCTTCAGCAGCACCGCGAACTCGTCGCCGCCGAGGCGGGCCAGGACATCGGTGGGACCCAGGCAGGCCGCGAGTCGCTCGGCGACCTCCACCAGCAGCGCATCGCCGGTCGCGTGCCCGAGGGTGTCGTTGACCGTCTTGAAGGCGTCCAGGTCCAGCAGCAGCACCGCGATCGGTTGGGCATTCGCGACGCTTCCCGCCAGCGCCGCCGCGGTCTTCTCCAGAAACAGCGTCCGGTTGGCCAGGCCGGTCAGCCCGTCGTGGAGGGCCTGGCGCCGGAGCTGGTCCTGCAACCGCCGCCGCTCGGTCACATCGCACACCACCGCGACGATGTGATCGGAGCCCGGCACGGGTGCCGTGGAGATCGTCAGGTCGACACTGGTGCCGTCCCGCCGTCGCCAGTCGACCACTTCATGGTCGATGACGGTCTTTCCGCAGAGCGCCGTCGGGGGAAGGAGCCCGACGCAGGCCTCGTACGGCGGGTCCCGGGCGTCCTCCGGGAGATCGGTGGCCCGGTCTGTGACCCGGTCCGAGGCCCGGTCCGAGGCCCGGTCCGAGGCCCGGTCGGCGGAACCGCCGAAAATCCGCTCGGCTCTGCCGTTGCACAGCCGGACCGCCCCGGCGGAGTCCACCATGAGCAGGCCGACCGGGCTGGTCTCGACGACGGCCCGGAGCGTCGCGCTGGTCGAGGCCGAGGTCTGTTCCGCGATCGCCCGCGCGGCGAGGCCCTCCACCAGCATCCGCATCGTCGCCGCCGTGACGACCAGGCCGGGCAGGGACCCCACGATGCCGAAGAACGACGGTTGCAGCCCGGGGACGACGGGGTGGTGCACGATGATGGCGGTGAAGAACGCCGCGAAACTGGCGCCGACGGCCACGGCCACGGCGGTCCGGGAGTTGGCGCAGACCCCCCGGCGCGCCACCACGGGAAACATCACGCTCTTGGCCCGGTCCGGAACGGGCAGGCTCACCGCGACCAGCAGCACGGTCACGGCTTCGATCGCCACCACGGCCCAGTGGGAGTGGTACCCACGCGATTCGATCAGCCAGCCCACGGCCGCGAGGACCAGGGCGACGGCGGCGGCCAGCCGCAGCGGGACCGGCCGCTCGTGGGCGTTCCCGACGGTGATGAGGCAGACGGCGTTGGAGATGAGCGCGTAGACGGTCAACAACCACCAGGTGGAGCGGGGCGCGACAGCTGACATCAGCGTCGAGGTGCCCTGGCAACGCCGCAGCCATCTCACAGAGGTCCCCCGCTCGGGGGCGGCTTTCCGGCCAGAAGCATCGCAGTGAGCACGCACGACTCCAGGGGACTGAGAGGTTGCGCGGCAGGGGGATAGAGCACAGAGCATAGCCGGAGCATCCACCGGTCGTTACCCCGCATTCCGCCCGTTCCCGTGCAACGATGCTGGCGGCCAGGATGACCAGCACAGGTTCGCGAGGACGCCGGAGGTAGCCGATCCCATGGGCACGACGACGAGGCGCGGGCGCCGCGGGATGCTGGCCGTCCTGGCGGCCGGGGTGGCGGCGGTCTCCGGCTGCGTTCCCGGCCCACTCGACGAGTCCAGTCGCCGCTACGGCTACCTGACCGCCCGCCTGGACGCGAGCCTGCCCGGCGGCGGGGCCCCGGAACGGTCCCTCCTCGATCGGACCCGCACCGTCGTCGCCGACCGGCTCGTCGACACCGGGCTGCTCGGGGTGCGTGTCGCGGTCGACAGCGACCGCACCCTGCTGGCCACGGTCCTCGCCCGGCCAGCGGCCGACCGGGACCAGCAGACCAGGCTCCTGGCCCGGCTGACGGCTCCGGGACGGTTCCAGGTCCGCCGGGTGCTGGCGAGCACGGTGGACACGCCGTCGGAGTCCTCCCCCACGGGGTCCTCCGGGCCGGCGGCCACGGCATCCCCACCGGCAGTGGCGCCGCCGACGACCCCGCCGGAACTCGATCAGGTCGTGACGAAGCTGGGGGCGGCATACGAGTTCGCGCGGCGGCTGCCGGCACCGGACCCGCGGCGACCGCTCGGTGCGGCCGACCGGGC
>JABDRL010000223.1 GCA_013041765.1 Dactylosporangium sp.
CGCCGCCACCCTCCGGACCCGGCTGACCCGGCGGGGGCTGCCGCGCGACGGGCAGAAGCTCGCGGCGTTCGACGACTTCCTCGCCGCGATCCCGCCGGACCGCCCGCCAGCCGTCGCCCATGCGGCCGTCGACAACCGGATCGGGGCGCCGGCGCTGGCCGAGCAGGTCGCCGCGATCGTGCTCGCCGGGGCGCGGCAGGCCGGAGCCTGACGTCGCGACCGGTCAGCTCATGGCCAGGACCACCAGCGTCTGGTCGCGGTGATCGTCGATCCCCCCGGCCCCGGCGCTCTCTCCATGGGCGTAGAAGCCGGAGACCGGCGCGCCAGCGGCGTGCTCGGCGATGATGCCGACCTCGTGCGCCGTCCCCTCGGGGCCGAGCACATCCTTGCGGGACATGCAGTCAAAGGCGATCAGCCCGATGGGGCGGCGGTCTCCGAGCGCCCGGACCGCGGAAGCACACGCCAGCTCGGTCGCGGCGATGATCGTGTCCTGGCCGCCCTCGGTGAACCAGACCATGGCGCCGTGGGGGACCGCTGCGGTGGAGACCAGTCCCCGCCGGTCGAAGTCGGCGCTGAGCACGCACCGCATCTCCGGTCCCCCGCCGCGGCGGGTCAGCCCGAGCGGATGGGCGCTCGCGAATCTGGCGAAAGCCTCCGGATCGTCGTGGGCCGGGGCCGGGGCGCCGAGCCGGTGCAGGTACAGATCGAGTGCCGGCTCGTTGTCCAGCCGCAGCACGTCGTACCCGGCGGTCTCGGTCACCAGCATGGGCTCCCCGACCTGACGCCACCCGGGTTCCACCCCGATGCCGAAGGGCGTCAACGACCCGAGGGCCACCGCGGCGACGGCGTCACCGAAGACCTCGTCGCCGTGCAACTGCCGGGTGCGGTGGGCCCGCGGGCCGTCATTGGCACAGCCGCCGACGAGGGGAACCCCGGGTCCGAGGACGGAATACGCGCCGTCCAGCAGATCTCGATGGCCCATGGCCAGGTCGTCGGGCATGAGGACGAGAACCCGGTGGTGCTCGGGAGACACGGCGTCAACGCACCTGGCGAGTTCCGCCCCGGCGTCGTGCTGCCGCCCGGTGACACCGGTGGCAACCGCCGTCGTCGCCTCGATCCCCGGTCCACCGATCGCGGTGACGACGACCGAGCGATCATGGGTCGCCTCGTGGGTGATCTCGCCGGACGTCGTTGCCCCGATCAGGGGAACTCCGCCGGAAACGGCGTTGACGCCGGCCAGGATCGCCCGGGGGTCGTGAGTGTCCGAGCAGAAAACCATGATCACCTTGGCGTCGGTTGCGCGCAACGCCTGGTGGACCGCTTCCTCGCCGGCCCGACGCGAGTCTGGGCTGATGGAGAACCCGACGGAGAACCAGCGTGAGTCGGACGTACGGATCATGATTCCCTCCTGAGCACCTTTTCGTTCGGCAACCCAGCCAGGCGGGTGAGCAGAACCAACCGATCCACCGGCCGGCACCCGGCCGGCGGTTCGTCCCCACTGCCCGGTCTGCGCGAGCGCTCAGGAACGTCGGCCATGGGCCGATCAGGGTGGGTATGAGGGTGGCCGGGTTCGATGGGAGCGCCGCTGGCCCGCGGCTGGCGGGTTGGCTGTTCGGCACGCGCGACCCGGCGGCTTCGCGGAAGCGCGATGGCCGGATCGCCGGGGTGCTGCTGCTCGTCGCCGCGGTCTACGCCGCCCTGGTCGTCGGGACCGGGGGCGGGGCCGAGCACCGCGGGGTGCAACTGGGGCTGACGGCGGCCTACACGATGAGCGCCACGGTCTGCTTCCTGCTGCCCTGGCGGGCACTGCCCGACTGGGCCGTCCAGGCCGTGGCGGTGTGGTGGGTGCTGCTCCTGACCCTGGCCGAAGGCATTCTGGGCGGGGCACTGGGGGCCTACGTCGTGGGCTACGTGCTGGTCTTCGTGTATACCGGAATGAACAGCAGGCCCCGGACGGTTCTTGCGCTCGGGGCACTGGCGGAGCTGATGCTCCTGGTCGCCGCCGGGGCCGGTAGCCAGCGTTCCGACCTGCCGGTTCTGGCGGCATCGGTCCTGGTCGCCGTGGGGATCGGCCAGCTCCCGGCGCTGGCGGTCGTGCGGAGCCGGCGCACCGACGAACTGGTGGACCTGGTCCGGCAATCGCTGGACGAGCTGAGTGCCGTCGATGTGGAGGAGGACGCGGCCAACCACGTCGCGAGTCTCGCGACCCGACTGCTCGACGCCGACGAGGCAGTGGTCCTGCTGACCGAGCATCCCGGTTCCACGACCTACGTGTGGCACGGCGGCCACGGGGCGGTGGGAAGCCGGGCCGAGCTTCGGACCGAGGCCGCCCAGGACCGGTCAGGACTCGAGGCACTGGCCAGAACCGGCAGGACGATGTTCGTCGCGGACGTCACGCCTGCCGCCGCGGCGAGCCACCTGCCGACGTGGCCGGGTATGGCCAGCGCGCTGTACCTGCCCCTGCCCGGAGAGGGCTCGCTGGTCGGTGTCGTCATCGTCTGGTGGACCACCCCCCGACCTGGCGTCGATTCCTTCTCCCAGCGGCTGGTCGAGGTCATGACCGTTCCGGTAGGGCAGACCCTGCAAGGGCTGCGGCAGGCCAAGCGCCTGGAGTCGCCCGCGATGCGGGACCCCCTGACCGGGGTCGGCAACCGGCGCCGGTTCGACCTGGCCCTGACCGACCTTCCGGCCGGTGGCACGGTGCTGCTCTTTGACCTCGACGCGTTTGCCGCGCTCAACGACATGTACGGCCGGGAGACCGGCGATGCGGTCCTGCGGGGATTCGCCGATGCGGTGCGCCAGAGCGTGCGGCAGAACGACGTCGTCACCCGGTTCGCTGACGATACCTTCGCCGTGGTCTTGGCGGCCTCGGCGAATTCCATCGCCAGCGGGATCATCATCGAGCGGCTCCAGCGGGCCTGGCGCTCGCCCCAGGGGTGCCGTTTCTCCGTCGGCGTCGGCGTCCGCACCGCGGACGAGTCACCGGCGGAGACCCTGGTACGGGCCGGGGCCGATCTGCGGGCGACCAAGCGGTTGAAGGCGCGCTGAGCGGCCGCCCGAACCGCCCCCGCCGAGGTGCCCGCCCGGACCGGACGCCCGTTTTCCGGCTGGAAGGGTGCCAACGATGTGCGTTTGAACCATTGCCCGGCGTGGCGTCAGTTGCGAAGGTAGCTGCTGGGCGAGACCGCTGTCACCGCCCGCTGTGATCCGTCTCGACCGAAATCTCCGGGAGGGGAGCGATGCCCGCACGTCCCCTGGGCCCGGACGAGATCCGCAACGTCCAGCTGACCCGGGGCTATCTGGGCCGGAAGGGCTATGCGGCCGAGGAGGTCGACTCGCTGCTTGACCGGATCGCCGCCGAGGTCGCGATCATGAACGGCTACTGTGCGGAACTCGTCGCGGAGAACGTTCGGCTCAAGGCGGCCCTGCGGGACTGGAACGGTCGCAACGACGGCGGCGGGGCCGACCACCCCGTGGCCAACCGTCGCTGCCCGGCCAACAACACCATCATCCGGCGGCTGGACGCGGCCCAGCGCAGTACCCGACGGATCGGGGAGTACGTCGGCGGGCACTACGCGCGGGTGCACCAGGCCGCGAGCGACCACCAGCGTGACGGTGCCGACGCCGGCGGGCCCCAGGCCGCGGCGATGGAGATCTGGCTGTCCTGGGCGCAGGCGGTGCTGACCGAACTGGACGATGCGCAGGCGCAGATCAGAGCCGTCAGAAAGATTATGGATGGGGGATGCGCCCTGCCGAAGGCCGCCGAGGACCAGTAGCGGGCCGGGCCCTCCCCGGGGGGGCTGGAAGTTTCCAGCGTCGTCGCGGGCGCTCCCGGGGCCTGCCTGCTCCGGCCCAACCGGTGCCGGTGGGCGCCGGCGGGCGGGTCTACCGGGGCATTGACTGTCGTGAGCGGGCCTTCGTAGGGTTCCCAGAAGGAGGCCCCCATGTCGACCTTGATGTCCCGGTTCCGCCTGGCCTGGCCGCTTGCCCTCGTGCTGGCCGCTGGAACGCTGGCCGGAATCACCAGCGCGACCAACGCCCAGGCCGCGGACGCGCCGTACCAGGATCCCACCCTGCCGGTTTCGACCCGTGTCGATGATCTGCTGGCGCGCATGAGCCTCGCGGAGAAGGCCGGCCAGATGACCCAGGCCGAACGATCGGTGGTCAGCCCGGCCGATCTCACGACCTATGGGATCGGCTCGGTCCTGTCCGGCGGCGGCTCGGCTCCGGCGACCAACACCGCGACGGGGTGGGCCGACATGGTCGACACGTTCCAGCGGGCGGCGCTCGCCACCCCGCTGGGGATCCCGATGCTCTACGGCGTGGACGCCGTGCACGGCGACAACAACGTCTACGGGTCGACGATCTTCCCCCACAACATCGGACTCGGCGCCACCCGGAACCCGACGCTCGTCCAGGACATCGGCCGGGCCGTGGCCGAGGAGGTCACCGGAGCCGGCCCGCGCTGGACCTTCGCGCCCTGCCTGGCCGTCGCCCGCAACGACCGGTGGGGACGCACCTACGAGTCCTTCGGCGAGACCCCGGACCTGGTCTCGTCGATGGCCGACATTGTCACCGGCTTCCAGGGCCCGACGCTCGGCGGCGCGGCCTCCGTGCTGGCGACCGCCAAGCACTACATCGGCGACGGCGCGACCACCGACGGCGTCGACCAGGGCGACGCGCAGATCACCGAGGAGGAACTGCGGGCGATTCACCTGCCGCCCTTCCAGGCCGCGGTGAACCGGGGCGTCGGGTCGATCATGGTGTCCTTCAGCAGCGTCAACGGCGTCAAGATGCACGGCAACACCTACCTGATCACCGACGTGCTCAAGGGGGAACTGGGCTTCGCGGGATTCGTCGTGTCCGACTGGGCCGGTATCGACCAGTTGGACGGGTTGCCCGGCTTCACCCAGGCCGAGGTCGCCGCGGCCGTCAACGCCGGCATTGACATGATCATGGTGCCGTACGAGTACGGGAGCTTCATCACCGCCCTGACCGATGCCGTCACCGCCGGCCAGATCTCGATGGCCCGGGTGGACGACGCCGTCAGCCGGATCCTGGCGAAGAAGTTCGAACTCGGGCTGTTCGAGGAGCCGCTGACCGACCGGAGCTACACGGCGACGGTCGGCGGTACGGCTCACCGGGATCTGGCCCGGCAGGCGGTGCGGGAATCGCAGGTCCTGCTGAAGAACGAGGGCGACGTGCTGCCACTCGCCAAGAGCGGCGGGAAGGTGTTCGTCGCCGGCAAGAGCGCCGACGACATCGGCAACGCCAGCGGTGGCTGGACCATCTCCTGGCAGGGAGACAGCGGCAACATCACCCCGGGGACCACGATCCTCGAGGGCATCCGCAACACCGTCGGGTCCGCGACCACCGTGACATACAGCGAGGACGGCACCGGCATCGACAGCAGCTACCGGGCCGCGATCGCGGTGGTCGGGGAGACGCCCTACGCCGAGGGCGTGGGGGACCTGCCAGGCTCGATGGGCCTGGACACCACCGATCTTGCGACGATCGCCCGCCTGCGCGCGGCCGGGGTACCCGTCATCGTCGTGCTGGTGTCCGGCCGGCCGATGGATATCGCCGCGCACCTGGGCGACTGGGACGCTTTCGTCGCGGCGTGGCTACCCGGCACGGAGGGGCAGGGCGTCGCGGATGTGCTCTTCGGGGACTACAACCCGACGGGCACACTGCCGATGACATGGATGGCGAGTGCCAGCCAGCAGCCGATCAACGACGGCGACGGCCAGACCGGGCTGTTCCCCTACGGTTACGGGCTGAGCTACCCGGGCATCGAACCGTCGGCATCCGCGTCGGCGTCGGCGTCCGCGTCCGGTTCGGCGTCGGCGTCCGCCTCGGCCGGGTCGACGTGCACGGTGACCTACCAGGTGACCAGCCAGTGGAGCACGGGCTTCATCGGTGAGGTGGCGATCGTCGTCACCGGGGGGCCGGTGAGCGGCTGGACGCTGACGTTCGCGTTTCCCGGCAGCCAGCAGGTCACCAGTGCCTGGAGCGCGGTCGTCACGCAGTCGGGGACGGCGGTGACGGCGACGAACGCCGCCTGGAATGGCACGATCGCCGCGGGCGGCAGCGCCTCGTTCGGATTCCAGGGCACCTACGACGGCACCAACACCGCCCCGACGGCGTTCGCGCTCAACGGCACCGCCTGCGCGCTCGGCTAGGGCCTGTTTTGTGGATCAACATCATCGGGTGAGGTCATGCAGCCAGATCCTGGTGCTGGCGACGTCGGGGGTGGCCTGGTACATGTGGTCGCGTTTGTCGTAGCGGGCGGCCCTGGCCCGGAACGCCTGGAGTTTGCTCACGGCCCGGTCCACCGTGTTCCGCCGCCGGCACCCGATCTTGTCGAATGCCGGTGACCGCCCGCCGACCGATCCCTTGCGTCTGGCCACCGCGGGGTGGACCGGGCGGCAACAGCGGCTGCGGGATCTCCCACCCGGCGTCGGCGCGTTCGCAGCGTCTGATCCTAGCGGTCGCCACAGCGCCGTAGAAAATCACACCCCTGGGTGTGATTTTCTACGGCGCTGTCATGAACAGGAGAGAACCCTTGCCGGTGGCCGCGCCACGCGGCGGGTCTAATGAGATTGGATTTTGCTACACGGAGGAGACCCAGATGTAGTTGAACGGAGTCAAGTTGTAGTGGAAGGGTGTGGTCTTGTTCGTGCCGAATGAGCAGTAGTCATTCCGCTCACAGAGGGAGACCCTGGCGCCACCGGTCTGGTTGTTGAAGATCACGTGGTCCCCGTACTGGTTGTAGAGCGGGTACAGATCGTATCGGTAGTAGACATTCTCCGGGCTGTTGCGATCCCAGCCTTCCGGCGAATAGATGCACACGTACCCAAGCGGGCATCCATTGGCGGCGTGTGCGGGGGCTGCGGCTATCCCTGTGGTTAGGCCGATGGACACCAGACTCATAGTCGCGATCATCGCGATACGTCGGCGCAGTTTCATGGTGGAGCCTCCTCTGTCCCATGCAGTACGGTCTCGCGGCACAATGTCGTGCCGCGTTCCTGTCCTACGTGGGCGGGTTTCAACGGGTGGGCGTCGCCAACCTCGCGGTCGCGTCGGTGGCTTGGTCTCGCCCTGCGTGCTGCACCCGGACCTCGGCCTGGAAACGGCGAGCCGTCGGATAGAAGATTTCCTCGGTCCAGGGCCTACGATTTCGCCGCTGATCCCGCAGCGGCGCACTTGGGCTACCAACAGCACCGCCCACAATCGTGGCCGGGACCGCGAAAAATTTCAACAGGACCAGGACGTCAGCCATAGCGGGGAGCCTATACCAGCTCGCTGGCGCGTGGGGGGCGCCTGATCTTGACAGTGGAAGCTGAAAGCGCCCCAGCGGGGCGACGAGAGCGAGGAGAATGAATAGCGTGAACGGCATTCTTGTCGTGCCGCGTCGGGATAGGACCATCATGTGGCTCTTCCAGCCAGCAGCGTTGGACGTGATTGCGTCTTCAACTGGCCGACCCCCGTCTGCCCGAGGCGGGTCCATGGAAAGCGTGCGGATCCTGATCCTTCGAGGACCCGGAGGACTGTCAAGTTGGCGATGGCATTCACCCATCGCTTTAGGCATATCGCCGAGCATCCGGTCGGAATCGTAACGTTTGGTGTTGATCCCGATATGCATGCTGTCCCGCCATGGACCGCTATGCCCTGCGCGAAGGACGTGCGATCGGTGGTTCACGGCTGAGCCTGGATCCACCACGAAATAGCCGATCGTCATTGTGTTGCGGTTTGCGTTGATGCTCGGGTTTTCCGGGCAGGGGTGATCGGCCGCTCGCAGGTTTAGCGGCTTGCTCCTTGCTTGTGACGTGCTGACCGGTTCGGGATGGTTCGTGGGG
>JABDRL010000224.1 GCA_013041765.1 Dactylosporangium sp.
GCCCCGCCCGCACCCGTATGCCCCGCCCCAAGGGGCGTCAGCCGGGGTCGTCCGGCTTGAGCATCTTGGACAGTGCCCGCACGGCGAGGTCACTCGGTGACGCCGCTTCACGGTTGACCCGCTGCAACTCCCGGTAGACCTCCTCGCGATGCACCTGGATGCTGCGGGGCGCCGTGATGCCCAGCCGCACGACGTCTCCGCGCACGTCCAGGACGGTGACGACCACA
Source organism: Dactylosporangium sp. (assembly GCA_013041765.1). Classification (GTDB taxonomy): domain Bacteria; phylum Actinomycetota; class Actinomycetes; order Mycobacteriales; family Micromonosporaceae; genus JABDRL01. The sequence goes on from JABDRL010000224.1 coordinate 228, forward strand.
TCGTCACCGACCATGAGGCTCTCTCCGGCGCGCCGGGTGAGGACGAGCACCGGCAACTCCCCCCTGTTGGGCGATAGGCGAAGAATACCCGAATCAGTGCCACCGTGCGCGATCTCGCGCCGGCTCTCGCCCGACCGTTCGCGCCGCGGCTCAGGAACGTGCGACGAGCAGCGGCTCAGGAACGTGCGACGAGCAGCGGCTCCCGCACGGACAGCCCGCTCCCGACGAGCACCAGCTGGGTGGCGCGACGGGTGGTCTGGTCGAACACGATGGGTGCCATGAGGTTGGCCGTCGCGTCCCTCGCCGAGGTTCCGGCCGCGATGACCAGCAGCACCAGCAGATCAGTGGCTTCCGCCGTGCCGAGGGCGCCCAGCGTCTCGTCGTCGATCTCGGGGGCGTAGCTCGGGAAGAACGGCGCGGGCGGCGCGACCAGGAACCGTAGCCCCCGGGTATCCAGCGAGGTCATCGCGTAGAGCAGACCGTCGTCATCCACCCGTACCAGCATGAACCGTCGGTTGTCGGGAAATCCTGGCATGGGAGCGACGAACTCGATGACCGGCAGCGTCTCGGCTTCCGGTTCGGACAGGGGCGGGGCGGTCATGGGTCCCTCGTGGCTGCTCAACGGTGCTACCGCAGGAAGTCGACCAGAGACGGCTGCACCACCTTGGCCGCGGCCGCCAGGGCCGCCTCGTACGCGGTCTGACGCAACTGTAGGTCGGTAATGGTCTTCGGCAGGTCGATATCCTCGACGTTCGACAGCTGAGTCTGAAGATCGATCAATCGATCATCCGCCGCCTGCCGTGCCTTTTCCACCTGATTGTACCGGGCGCCGATGGTTGACTGGGCCGACCGGAGCCTGGTCGATGCCTGGTCGATCGCGGTCAGGCTGGTCGAGATCGTCCCGGGGTTGCTCCTGATCGCCACCACCAGGTCGTCCAGGACCGAAAAGAGTTGATCCGCCCCGGAACCGAAGGTCTCCTCGCCGCCGACGTCTACCCTGACCTGGGTATTGTCCGCGATCGCCCGGATCACCGAACCGGCGTCACCGGCGTAGCTACCGTCCGCGGCGAAGGCTACCGGTCCGGTGGTCGTGCCGCCGAACACTGGACGATCGAGGTAGGTGGCGTTGGCCAGTCCAATGAGCGACCTGCGGATGTCGACGACCTCCAGCACGATCGCCTCGCCGGCGTCGGGACCGTACGACCCGGTGTTCATGGCCTGCAACGTCAGGTCCCGCACCCGGTTGACCTGCCCGACGACGGTGGCCAGGGTCGAGTCGGCGACGGTCAGCCAGCCGAGGCCGTCGTCGGCGTTGCGGGAGTGCTGCTGCTGGCGGCCCATCTCGCTGCGCACCTGCATCGCGGCCACGGCACCGCCGGGGCTGTCCGAGGCCTTGGACACGAGCTTGCCACTGGACAGCTGCTGCTGGGTCTCGCTGATCCGCCTGATGTTGCCCTGAAGGTTGGTGAGCACGCTCGTCGCGATGGACCGCTCCGTGACCCGTATCGCGGTCATCGCTACCTCCGCAGACTGTTGATGAGCGAGTCCAGGGTCGCATCGATCACGCTCATCACCTTGGCCGCCGCCTCGTAGGCCCGCTGGTACGTGATCATGTTGGTCATCTCCTCGTCCAGGTTCACGCCGGAGTGCGCGATTCTGGCGGCATCGGCGTCCTCGGTGATGGCGCTCTGGATGTCGGCCCGGCGGTTGACGCTCTGCGCGGCGACGCCCAGGTTGACGACCACCTGGCGGTAGCCGAGGTCCGGACCGGTGGGCGAGGTGGCGATGTCGGCGATCGCCAGGGCGTTGCCCCCGTCCAGGGTGCTCGTCGCCGGCGGTACCGGGGCGGAGGAGGCCGCGGCGAGCAGGTCCGGATCGGTCACGGCCATGGTGAGGGCCGCGGCGGTCGTCCCGGTGAAGAGGTCCCCGCCGGCGGTGCCGGTGAGGTCGAACCCGGCCCGGTGCTGGGTGTTGACCGCCGTGGCCAGGGAGGCGGCGACGCCGTCCAGCGCTCCGGCGATCCCGGGCAGGGTCGAGTTGAGTGTTCCCAGCGCCGAGGCGACGCTGCCGGAGGTGAACGACGCCCCGGCGCCGTTGTCGGTCCACCGTATCCCGACGGGGTTGGCCGCCTGGTCGGGCAGCCGAGCCGCGCCGTACACGCCGAGCGGCCGCGCGTGCGATCCGTTGACCAGCGACGACCCGTTGACCACCACGTCAACCGAGCCGTCCTCCTTGAGCAATGACCCGCTGCCGGTCAGCTGGCTGAGGCGGAGGACGGCAGCGTCCCGCTCATCGGCCAGCTCGTTGCCCGGCACGCCGGCCTGTCGCGTGCGCACCACGGCCTCGTTGAGTTTCGCGACGCTCTGCGCCGTTGTGTTGACCTCCGTGACGAACACCTCGAACTGTTCCCTCGTCGACTCCCACAGCGAGGCGATGCCGTCGTAGGCGGAGCGGACGGAGTCGGTAAGGATCGAGCTGCGCTGGAGCAGCTCGGTCCGGGAAGCCAGGTCCCCGGGGCGGTTGGCCAGGGACTGCCAGGCGTTCCAGAACTCGGAGAACTGCGACTGCAACCCCGTGTCGCTGGGTTCTCTGATCACCTGCTCGATCTTGGAGTAGACCTCCCGCTGGTTGCCGAGGTAGGCGCTGCTCCCGTGTTCCTCCCGCGCCCGGGCTTCGAGGAACTCGTCCCGGACCCGCGCCACGTCGGTGACCTCGACCCCGCCGGAGGCCGGATCGCCGACGGCGAACAGCGCCGGCCGCACGGGAGCTCCGACAGCGGCGAGGCCGATCCGCTGCCGGGAGTACCCCTCGGTGTTGACGTTGGCGATGTTCTGCCCGGCGACCTCCAGACCGCGGCGCTGGGCGTACAGCGCGGTGAGCGCCGTAGACAGGCCGCCGAAGGTGCCACTCACCTAGATCGCCTCGTCTACCAGTCGGGTTCTGGCTCCGGACGCGACGTGCTGGCCACGCCGGCCGTAGGTCTCGACCGAGCCCGCCATGGCCAGCACGCTGTCGCGCACCGCCCGCTGGCCGGCGGTCAGCAGGTCGCGGTTGGCCGAGGCCAGCGCCTGGATCTCGGCGGTCAGGGCCATGAAGGCCGTGCGGTGCTGACGCAGCAGGGTGTTCCACGGCGCCGGAACGGCTTCCGCCAGGTGTGCCAGGCTCGGGTTGGCGTCGAGCCCGAGTTCCGCACCGACCGCCTCGGCCTCGGCCGCCCGGACGACCTCGGTCCGCCGGATCTGGTCGAGGACGACCTCGACCTCCCTCGTCGCGTGGGCCAGCCAGCGGGTCCGGTTGGCCGCCAGGACCAGCTGTTCCTCTTCCAGCTTGAACAGCAGCAGTTCCAGCATTTCGCGCTCACGCCACAGGATGCTTGAGAGGTCTGCCAGCCCCATCTCGTCGCCCTCCTCGCGTCCACCGGCTGCTCGAACGTTCAGCCATCCGTCGACTCACGCATCCCGCCGGACGCCCCTTCGGCTCCGAAACGGTCCGGCTGAGGAGTTTCGCCGACGACCGCCCGCCCGGGGGACACAAGCACAACCGTGCTGCAACTGTGAGTCACCCAGTCGTGTACCTCAAGTCACCCAACCTTCTTTCATGCCAGGCCGGACCGCCCCGGTCGTCGAACGCGACCGACCCGGCCCTTCTGCCACGAAGAGGTTGCCGTGACCGCATCAGTCGCCATCCGGACCACAGCCGCCCAGGACAGCACCACGCAGAGCCCAGCCGCGCAGCCCCCGGCGAACACCTCGCCGCGGCCGGCGGACGCCATCGAAGCGCTCGTCCGGGGCCATCTTCCGCTGGTCGGCCATCTGGTCCGGGAGATGCTCGGCCGGCTGCCGGCCCACGTCAGCCGGGAGGACCTGATCTCAGCCGGGATGGCGGCCCTCGCGACGGCCGCGAAATCCTACGACCCCGACCGCGGCACCTCCTTCGGCAGTTTCGCCACCACCCGCATCCGCGGCGCCCTGCTGGACGAGCTGCGTGGCCTGGACTGGGCCAGCCGGTCGGTGCGCAGCCGCGCCCGCCGCCTGGACACCACCCAGCAGGAGCTGACGGCGGCCCTCGGCCGGACCCCGACCCAGAAGGAACTCGCGGAGGCCCTCGGCGTCGGCCTCAACGAGATCAAATCCGTCGACGAGGACGTCCAGCGGGCGGTGGTGCTCAGCCTGCAGGGCTTCGCCGCCGGTACCGCCGAGGACATGGTCCCAGAGCGCACGGCCGGACCGGAAGACCTGATCCTGCACCGCGAGCGCATCGGCTATCTGCATAACGCGATCGAGGCCCTGCCGGAGCGGCTGCACCAGGTCGTCGTCGCGTACTTCTTCGAGGAGCGCCCCATGCTGGAGATCGCCAGCGAGCTGGGCGTCACCGAGTCTCGGGTGTCCCAGCTGCGGGCCGAGGCCCTGGTCCTGCTCCGCGACGGCATCAACGCCCATCTGGAGCCCGACCTGGTCAGCCACCGGGAACGCCCGGGAGGCTGTGTCGCCCGGCGACGGGAGGCGTACTACGCGCAGGTCGCGGCCCGAGGCGACCTGCACAGCCGGCTGGCCGCCACCGACCCGAGTGGCCTTCCGGTGGTCTCCACCCTGCGCAACACCACACACATGTGACCCACATCACTGCCAGAATCACGGCATTCCCTCAGGCACGCCACGAGGCTGCCGATCCAACCGATTGACCGGGCCATGGATGGACCGGTGAACGACCCACTCAAGGAGGAAGCACCATGGGTCTCCGGATTAACCAGAACATCCCCGCCATGAACGCCTACCGAAACCTTTCGGTGACGGACAGCCAGATGTCGAAGTCGCTGGAGAAACTGTCCAGCGGCTACCGCATCAACCGGGCGGCGGACGATGCGGCGGGTCTCTCGATCTCCGAGGGACTGCGGGCACAGGTCGGCGGTCTCCGGGTCGCCGTCCGCAACGCCCAGGACGGCATCAGCGTCGTGCAGACCGCTGAAGGCGCCCTCACCGAGGTCCACTCGATCCTCCAGCGCATGCGCGACCTGTCCGTGCAGGCGGCCAACGGCGGATCGCAGGACAGCAATGCCCAGGCCGCGGCCAACACCGAGTTCCAGCAGCTCAATGCGGAACTCGACCGGATCGGCACGACGACGAAGTTCGGCACGACCCAGCTGCTGGCCGGCAGCCCGGCCGCGTCGGACGGAGCCGTCACCGGTGGGTCGGTCACCATCGCCGCCACCGACGACACCTTCAACCTGGCGGGCACCTTCGGCGGCGTCGCGGTGAGCGAGGACGTCACCCTGACCCAGACCACCCACAGCAGCGCCGGTGCCTACCAGACCGCGTTGCAGAACGCGCTGGACAGCGCGGTCACCACGGACGGCGCGGCGGCCGGGTCGGTGGTCGCCAGCGTGTCCGACGTCGGTGGTGGGGTCTGGAAGGTCGAACTGACCTCCTCGGCCACGGCGTCCGGCGCCGGGTTCACCCTCGCGCAGAGCGGAACCGACACGGCGGCCGAGGGTCTCACCTTCGGCGCGTCGACCAACAACGGGGCCTTCAACGGGGTGTTCCAGGTCGGGGCCAACAACGGCGAGAGCATGTCGCTGACCTTCAGCGGGATCAGTGCCAGCATCCTGGGCACCAGCACCCTGTCCCTGACCAGCACCGCCAACGCCCAGTCGGCGATCACCGCGCTGGACAGCGCGGTGGCCACGGTCTCGACCACCCGGGCAACGCTCGGTGCGTACCAGAACCGGTTCGAGCACACCATCAACAACCTCAACGTCGCGATCGAGAACCTGTCGGCGTCGGAGAGCCGCATCCGAGACACGGACATGGCCCAGGAAATGGTGGCCTTCACCAGGTCCCAGATCCTGTCCCAGGCCGGTACCGCCATGCTCGCGCAGGCCAACCAGGCACCGCAGTCGGTGCTGTCACTGCTGCGCGGCTGACACCGCCTAGCGCGGCTCCTGGGCCGCGCTGGTCGGCAGTAGGGCGTGGTCCATCCCCACGCCCAGCGGG
>JABDRL010000228.1 GCA_013041765.1 Dactylosporangium sp.
GCGTGGGCACCGCAGTATCAACGCGGGCATCGGGCTGAAAGTGCCCGTCGACGCCATCGCCGCCAAGTGCAAACCGTGCCTACACCACGGCAAACCGATCCGCCGCACCGAACGCACCGTCGATACCGATTTCAGTATCGTCACCCAGTTCCAGGCGGAGTTCCGGGGCGTCGCGGAGTACTACCGGCTGGCGTTCAACCGTCACCGGCTCGGTCGGCTCAAGTACGTCATGGAACGGTCGCTGACCAAGACCCTGGCCCGCAAGTTCCGGATCAGAGTTCCCCAGGTCTACCGCCGCTACCGTGCCGTGCTGGACACCGACCGTGGCCCGCGCCGTGGCCTGCAGGTCACCGTGCCCCGGGACGGACGACCACCGCTGGTGGCCACGTGGGGCGGCATCAGCCTGGCGCGCGATATCACACCACGACCCCTCAACGACGACCCGGCCCGCGTCTGGAGCCACCGCTCAGAAGTCGTCCAACGACTCCTGGCCGATGTCTGTGAACTGTGCGGGTCCGGCAACCAGGTCGAGGTGCATCACGTTCGCGCCCTCAAGGACCTCAATCCCCAAGGGCGCAAGCACCCGCCTGACTGGGCCGCGCGGATGGCAGCCCGCCGCCGCAAGACCCTGGTCGTCTGCCGCGCATGTCACGAGGACATCCACGCCGGACGTCCGACACGACAATCACGATGAGTACTGAAGAGCCGGGTGCTCGGAAATCGGGCAAGCCCGGTTCAAAGGGGGGCCGTCGGAAAAGGGCCTGGTCAAAGGCACCTCGTCGGCGGCCTACCCTACCTCACGTCCGGATCTGTGGGGGCCTAGGGGTGAAATTCCCCCGGGCTACCCGGCAATCGCCGCCGACAGCTAACCAGCATCGGCCAGCGAAAGCGCTAACTCCCCAAACTGAGCGAGTTGGAGGTACGACAGCGCAGGTGTCGAATGCCTCGTTCGCATCGCTCGCAGCAGGGATACGGGGGATCGGAATTGTTACGGTACCCTGTCGATGGCAACAAATCGATCTTTGAGAGCCGACTCCAGCCTGGAAGTTGATGGTGTGACCATGTCTCCGGTCATCACAGGACACGCGTGTCAGCGGAGAGCCAAACGTGAATAGTGATCAGGGTGTACCGTCCTCGACGGTGTCCTCTACCGGGACTCGATGGGATCTGCCAGGGGCAGCACAGGTATTCGGCAGTCTCTTCGCAGTGCTGCTCGCGACGGTCACGGCCGCAGGACTATTAGGGGCGCTGGCTGCTGCCCTGGCCGCAGCATCGGCGTTCGCGTTCTGCGTTGCCGTCTTCATCGCCGTGAACCACCGGCCATGGGACCGCCGCAAACGGCAGATGGTCGCGGCTACCGTGGCCTCCGGCACCGTGCTTGTCGTCATGGCCCTGTGTGCTGGAGTGCCCGACAAGGAGGACACCGATTCCAGGCAGAGCGGTGGCTCGGCGCCGGCCGGAGAACGCAGTACCCTGCGCCCTTTATCGCCGACAGAATCGACCATTGTCAATCAATTTGCCTTGTCGAGCGAACCACCAGGTCCAGCCTGTCATACGGCGTCCCCGCCGCTGCGGCCGGCGAATGCCTCCTCTGCAGAGGAGATCCGTCACGAGGGGGAATTGGTTCTACCTCCCGGCTACTATGCGGATCTGGATACCATCTGCACGGATTGGCTGGTCAACAGCGAGGCTGAGTCCCGACACGATCTCGTCAACGACGGAACAGGACTGCTCCGGGCAGACAAGGCCACCGAAATGGCACTGCTTGAGGACGGTGCCGTCGAAACGTTCGCCGAGTGCGTCGCCAACACGAATTACCTTTCGACAACGATTCCCTACCGCGACCTGCGGAAAGGAAACCGATACTGCGTCCGGACCAACAAGGGGCGACGCAGCCTGGTCACCATCGTCGACGTGGGTCTAGATCAGCAACGGACAGTGTTGCGGTTGAACGTCATAACATGGGCACCAGTGCAACACGACGATTCGGATGACGATACGTGGAAGATCGTGGCGTTCATCATCGTTCTCATGATGGTGTTCGGCGGGGGAACCACAGCAGCGGTGAACAATCGATCCTCGGAAAACAAGTCCCCGTAGTTAACCGGACCACGGCGAGGATGGGTCGAAGGCGGTTGTGCGGTGAGCCATGGACCGATGCTGGCAACGCTTCGAGCCGGGTGAAGACGCCGGTCCGCCGACCGTGGCCGGGGAACGCTACTCTTCGATATCCATGGAACACGGCAGGCGTGCCGAGGTGCGAGCGGAATGGCCGGCAGTTTCGCGGGCTGCGCCCGCCGGAAAGCTTCGCAGGCTTATGTCTGCGCGGTGTAAGTCACAACAGGCTTCGGGCCACCGTGGTGGCGAGGTGCAGCGCGGCGGCGGCGTGCGGGACCAGTCGGGTCGGGTGAACGATGCCGGCGCCGTCCCTTGGCGTCAGGTCACTATTGAGCGGCAGGTGGTGTAGGCCGCAGTACTCCCAGTTGAACGTGGTTCGTCGCCGCAGGGCATCCGGGTCGCGGACGAGGATCACAAGGCAGATCTCCGGACGCAGGGTGAGCAGGGGCACCGAGATTCCGCAGTACCGGATGTTCAGGTCAATTCCTTCGTGGCCGGGGAGTTCCTCGGCGAGCTCCTGAAGGATCGTCCGGCGTACCGAGAAGCCCTGTCTCCAAGGGATCGGCGTTCCGGGTGGAGGTGCCAGCAGGCCGGACGGTGCTACGTGGAAAAGGTTCGGGTGGGTGAGCACCTCGACCGAGCGCCGAGCCAGCAGAGCATCGACCCCGCCGTCCGGGCGCACCATGAGCATCGCAGCAGAGACGGAGAGGGCGGCTGCCCTGAACCTGCCGTCCGTGATCACCGTCGTATCGTGGCCGGACCGCGCCAGCCGGTCGTGCAGCCACCGCCGACGGGGCAGGGCGGCCAGCGGGATGCGGTCGTCCGGGTGCGCGGCGAGGGCGTCCAGCAACTCGCGCTCTAACACCTCGGAGGTGGCCACCGAGTCGAAGTAGGTGCCGGGTCGGGCGTCCAGCACCATGCGGGCGCCGTCGGTGCGCAGGCGGTCGAAGGCGTACGCGGGGCCGTTGTGCCGGGAGCGGCTGCGGATCTGGCCCATGTGCTGGGCGAACTCGGCGGCGCCGTTTGGGTCGTAGCCGCGCTGGCTGGGTCTGCCGTCGGCGTCGAACCCGACGTCGTACCGATCGAAGGACGGTTGGGTCGACGTGTTGAGCGTGCCCAAGGCGGCTTCGAGGTCGGTCTGATCATCTGGCGTCGCGGGGATGGCCCAGATGGGGAAAGGGTGATCTCCGTAGCGGACCAGAGGGTGGTCGGGGTAGAGAGACTCCAAGGTGGCCTGCCAGCCCTTGCCCGCCAGCGCGGCGGTCACCGCCGCGCCGCCTCGGTCGCCCGGTACAGGCCGAAACGACGGTGGACCTCCGAGCTCTCCGTCGTCAGGCGACGGGCCGTGGTGTGGTCGCCGGCCTGCTCGTGGGCCCGCGCCAGCAGGGTCAGGGCATTGGCCTCCCAACGCGGGGCGCCCAGCCGTCGGGAGATTTCGAGGGCCGGCCGCGCCATCGCGATCGCCTCGCTGGGATGATCCTGGCGCAGCAGGACCTCGGCCTTGTTCAGCTTAGCCATGGCGATCAGGAGATCATGGTCGAGTTCCTGCGCGACTACCAGGCCGCGTGTCAGCTGCGGGTCGAGATCGTCGCCGAGGGCGTACTCCGTTGCGCACAGTTGCCCGACCGTCGTCAGCACGAGGGCTAGGCCGAAGCGATCCTTCATCGATTCGAAAATCTGGAGGGCTTCGTCGAGGCAGGCGTGTGCCTCCTCCCGGCGGCCCTCGGCGATCAACAGCTCCCCGCTGTTCCACAGCGTCAAAGCTCGCTTGCGGTTGTCGCCGATCTTCGTGAAGACTTCCAGGGCTGCGGTGAATCGGCTCCTCGCCTCGATCCAGCGACCGGTAAGAAAATCCACGATCCCGATGTGCCGGTCAGTGTTGGCGGTCCACATTCGGTCGCCGCCGTCGTGGAACAGTCGGCGACACTCGTCGAAACACTCCATCGCTTCGGTCCAGAGAGCCTTCAAGTGGTAGACGTCTCCCAAACTGACCAGCGCGATGGCGGTCTGCCGGCGATGACGGAATTCGCGAAGCACCCGCAGCGCTCCGGTCAACGACTCCACGGCGTCGTCCCACCGCATCCGTACCCGCTGGATGCCACCGATGCTGACGAGCGCGTACGCCTCGCCGAGGGGGTCACCCAGGTCGATAAAGATCCGCTTTCCCTGCTCCATCCGGTCCAGCGCCTCGTCGGTCCTGCCGACAAAGCGCAGCGCCTCACCCAGCCGGAGGAGCAGGACCGCGCCGGCGCGAGCCTCCCCGGAACCTTCCAGGACACGCAGCCCTGTCGTGAACCGGCCGATCGCGGCTTCCCGGTAGCCGCGATAAATCGACACCTCGCCCTGGTGGCGACACATCTCGGCCTGAACCGGCCGGTCACCAAGCTGCCGCGCAAGATCCAGCCCGGTATCGGCCAGACTCGCCCACTCGGTCCAGAGGCTGGGCACCTCCAACAGAGGAATGATCAAACGGGCGAGATCCAGAGCGCACCGCTCCTGTGCATGAGCCGCCGCCATATCGACGGCGTCGAGAAGATTTGGCAAGTCGGACGACAGCCGGATCTCCGGCGCGACCGCACCTGCCGCGCACATCACAAGATCGTCCCAGGTGCTCAGGCCGGTGGGATCACGGACCTTGTGCATGCTCGCCACGCCGGACAGGTACGCGCCTGCGAGCCGCGCGGCCGCCGAAGCCCTGTCGGTTCTCGCCTCGAGATGCTCTCGCGACAGATCTCGTACAAGGTCGTGGAAGCCGTAGCGGCTCTCTTCGCCGTCGACCGAGATTTCCTCCAGCAACTGCGCCCGGACCATCGCTTCGAGGATCTCGTCGGCGTCATGGGAGCCACAGTTCAGCAACGGGCCCAGGACCCAGCCTGGGAAGTCCCGCGCACCTATCAGGCCGAGAAGGTCGAAGGCGCGGCGCTGCTCTTTCGTCAGGCCGTGGTCATAGCTGAGGTTGAACGAGGCCCGCGCATCCAGATCGCCTACCTTTAGCTTGCGCAACCGCCTGCGCTCGTCCGCGAGACCGGACCGCCAACGGGACAGGGACCACTTCGGCGATTGCGCCAGGCGAGCACCAGAGATCCGAACCGCGAGCGGGAGCAGCCCGCAGAGCCGCACGATTTCTAGCGCCTCCGCGGGCTCGGCGTCAACCCGGTCGGCACCCAGGATGTTCCGGAGGAGGTCGATTGCCTCCCGTTCGGTCATGAGATCCAGAGAGAGCGGGTGTCCACCGTCCAGAGCAAGTGGCGACCGGCTGGTCACGATGACAGCACACCCGGGATCACCGGGCAGGAGCGGACGGACCTGGGCTTCGTCGGCCGCGTTGTCGAGCAGGACGAGGATCCGCTTTCCGGCAAGCCGTGTGCGGTACAACGCCTCTCGTTCCCTCGCGCCGACAGGGATGTTCGCACCGTCGACGCCCAGGGCACGGAGGAACTCACCGAGCACGTCGGACGGCTGGGCGGCGACCGCAGGCCCTTCGACGCCTCGGAGGTTCACGTACAGCTGACCGTCCGGGAACTCGTCGACGACCGCGCTCGCGACGTGCACCGCGAGAATCGTCTTGCCGGACCACTGATTCTGACACACTAAATTGGGACCATTGACGTATGGAGATGCCACAGAAAGCCATCGGGTATGTGCGGCTGTCGGAGCTACGCACGGATGACCTCAACGAGGACGGCGACGGCAAGGGCAACGTCGATCAGATCCAACGGATCAAGCAGCGGGCGAAGGATCTGGGCTGGGCGATCGTTCACATGATCGTGGAGAACGATCTGTCCCCGGGCCGGGGCAAGAACCGACCGGCGTCGGCGTTCAAGCGCCGCAGGATCCGGCTTCCGGACGGGCGGGTCGAGATGCGCACGGTCCGCCCCGGCTTCCGGCAGGCGTTGGACCTGCTGGCCACCAGGAAGGCCGACGGATTCATGGCGCTGGACCTGGACCGCACCGTGCGCGACCCCCGCGATCTGGAGGACATGATCGACGTGGTGGAGCAGCACAAGGTGCTGGTGGACTCGGTGACCGGGTCGCTGCGGTTGGGCAACGACGCGGACATCACCATGGCCCGGGTGATGGTCGCGGTGGCCAACAAGGAGTCCCGCGACAAGGCCCGCCGGGTGGCCGCCGCCCGGGAGCGGCAGGCGGTGGCCGGGGAGTACGGCGGCGGGCGGCGGCCGTTTGGGTTCGACGAGGACGGGCTGACGGTGCGCCCGGACGAGGCGAAGGTCATCGAGGACTGCACGGTCCGGTTCGTGCAGGGCGCCTCGATGCGGTCTCTGGCGGCCGATCTGCGCGAACGCGCGGTGCCCACGGTGACCGGGACGCGGTGGACCGCGCAGACCCTGCGGGACATCCTGATGCGTCCGCGCAACGCCGGGCGGATGGTGTACCAGGGTGAGGAGATCGGCGATGCCCCGTGGGATCCGATCGTGCCGCTGGACACGTTCCGGGCGCTGCAACTGATCCTGGCCGACCCGGACCGGCGGGTCGGGCCAGGGGCGGCGCCGAGATGGCTGGGCTCCAACCTGTACTGCTGCGGGATCTGTACCGACGAGGCATTCACCAACCGGGTGGGGGTGCAGGTGCGCATCGGTGGGCGGCAACCGGCCTACCGGTGCACCGCGCACAACCACCTCGTCCGGGCGGTCAAGCACGTGGACGCGTTGGTGGAGGCCACGATCCTGGGCCGGCTGGCTCGCGAGGACGCGGTGGACCTGCTGCCGTCGGCAGACCCGGACGTGGACGTCAAGGGGCTGCGCACCGAGGCGGCGGCCATCCGCGCTGGGCTGAACGAGTTGGCCGCCGACAAGGCGCTGGGGCTGATCGACCGGGCGCAGCTGATCGCCGGTACCCAGCGGGGCAAGGCCCGCCTGGCGCGGATTGAGGCGGTGTTGCAGGAGGCCACGGTGGATTCCCCGCTCGCGTCGTTGATCGGCGCCGACGACGTGGCGGCGGTGTGGGAGGGTCTGCCACTGTCACACCGGCGGCTGGTGGTGGACGCCCTTGTCACGGTGCGGATCCTGCCGACCACGCGGAAGGGGCGCGGGTTCGACCCGGCCACGATCGACCTTCGGTGGAGAGAGCAGGACCATCCGGCCGAGAGTGCGTAGCGGTGCGGGCGTCGGGGCGGGTGGAGCACAGACGCTC
>JABDRL010000153.1 GCA_013041765.1 Dactylosporangium sp.
CCACCGCAACATACCTGGTTCGGTCAGAGGGTGCGGATGTCCGACGCCTGCGGGCCCTTCGGGCCCTGGGTGATGTCGAACTCCACCCGCTGGTTCTCTTCCAGGCTGCGGTAGCCGTCGGACGCGATGGCCGAGAAGTGGGCGAACACGTCAGCGCCACCACCATCCGGAGTGATGAAGCCGAAACCCTTTTCGGCGTTGAACCATTTGACGACACCAACAGTCATGTCTTCTCCTTGGAGGGCCGATGGAGACCACACCGTGTGGACTCCACGTCGCCGCGTTGATCACCCTTGTCCGGACAAGACCGGCAACACAAAGAGCGCCTGGGGGCAGATATCCGCCAGACGCTGGCAAAGTATGTGGAAACCAAAACTGCAACGCGGTCAGCGTAGCGTGCCCGATATCCGAGGCGACAACCGAGGTGGTCGACTGTGGCCGCCCCCCGGACCGCCCGGGTGGTCCGCCGCCGGACCAGCTGTTACCTGGTCGAGGCGGGGCCTGGGTCGGCCTCGAACCGGGACACCGGTGACGGAATGGCGAGCGGAGTGGCAAATCCCACATGCCGGCCGAACCCGGCCCGTAGCCGACCCGGGGCCTGGTGACGGCGCACCGCCACGAGGCCGCTGAGCGGGAGATGTTGTCCTGGCCGGCCCGGGATTCGGCCGCCGCCGCGGGCGGCGGCGACGCGAGCCACGAATCGAGGCGGAACGGTCCGAGTCGAGCGCCCGAATCCCCACGAGTCGACCGGTACTACCGTTCACGGTCACGAACACTCCCCGTCGCACCCGTCTGCAAGATCATGATGGGTTTCCTGCTTGCCGTTGGTGTTATACGGTCAGCAGGTGAAGGTTGAGCGTCACTGGTGGAACGGTAACCGTAGCCTGCGTGGGCGTCGTGACGTGTACATCCGAACCGACGGCGAACGGTGGGAGGTGGAGGCTCAGACAGGCGGTGGCTCGGGTCCATCCAAGCTGCATCCCTGTCCGGGTCGAACCTCCGCGGAGATCCTTGCCGGCGCGTGGATGGGCGGACGGCCAGAATGGCGAGAGCTGGTGCCCTGACGGGCATCAGGAACACTCCTGGCAAACCTCTCGGCCGTCGCGCTTGGTGACGAGTTGGCTCCGGTGGTGTACCAGGAAACAACGTGCACATCGGAACTCACCGGCCTGCATCGGCACGACGGCGACGGTGAGTTCCTCCTCGGACAGGTCGGCGCCGGGCAGTTCGAAGCTGACGGCTGCCTCGGCCTCGTCCACGTCTGCCTGCGGTGACTGTGCGGCCGCAGTGCGTGTCTTGAGTTCGTCGAGGTCGTTGTCTTCGAGTTCGATGGCCGGTCGGCGCGGTGAGTCGTAGTCGATAGGCTTGCTGATGATGGCCTCCGCAGCTCGTCGGTGGTGTAGCGGCGGTGGACCGCCCAGGTCATTTCCGTGCTCAGGGGGACGGACGGTTCGGCTGGTGGCCTGGGGCCTAGCAGGTTCTGCCTTGCCGTGACGCTGGACCCAGGGTCGGTCGACCGTCGCGATCGGCCGCGGCGGCCAACGGCGGTTGTGCTGTCGCCGTCGTTGAAGGGTAGCGCTCACCGCGTCCATCTGGCAGCGAGTGCCCGCAGAGTTCGTGTTCATGGCTTGTGACGTTCGTGGCGGCATCGACGATCGCCGAAGATCCCCGATCCGCATGCCGCCGTTGGATGCACACGTTTCCCTTCGGTATGTCTTGGACGATCATCGTAGCGCGGTCGGCGTCACACAGGATTCGGCCTTTGGGGCATTCCTCCTAACCAGCCCCGGGACGGCTGGCGAGAATCGGCGGCCCGGACCGAGTACTACTTGGCCGCGTATGCCCTGATGCATGTCCCTGGCTGCGTTTAGGTGGGGAACGCTCGGTAGACTTGCGCCGCTTGGGGCGGTAGCTCAGCAGGTTAGAGCAGGGGACTCATAATCCTCCGGTCGCGGGTTCGAACCCCGCCCGCCCCACAAGCACTTTCGTGAGATCGTGAATCGTGCTGCCCGGGGTGATCACATCGCGGTCTACACCAGCCGGCTTCTGCGGCCATGATCCCACGGCTGGTGTAGACCGACGCCGCTGAGCCGAGGCTGTATCCCCTGGTCCTGTTGGGGGCGTTCCGGTGTCCGCGGCTGCGGGCCTTGGCCCCGACCGCCCGGCCAAGGACCTGGCGCCGGTCGGGGAGGGGGAGGGGCATCCTCGACGACAGCGCAGTCCCGACGACCTGGACACCCCGCCATCGTGACGTTCGCCGCGGGGCATTGCTCCGCTCCCGTCGTGGCCGGCCCTCGCCGGGGCCCGCGTTCTGGGACGCTTGGACCTCGCACTCGCGCCGCTGCTGGCGACCATCGGCGAGGGCCATGCGTTGACCGGGGAGCCGGACGCGTACGGCAGCCTTGGCGAGGACTTGACTATTCCGATCTGATCGGTGGTGACGCCGCGTAACCCGATGGCCGGAAGGCGGCCGATCTTACTGCCGGGCATCCGTGAGGATCCGCGCACGCCGTCGTAGGGTCGCCGAGTGGGTGATGAAGCATTCCGTATCGATTTCGGCACGTTGCACCGCGCTGATCTGACCCTCGACGGCTACTACCACGGAGGTCGCGGGGGCCATCATGGCGATGATCCAATTGCTCAGCTGATTCCACGAGCAGGGAATCAGGGTGGGTTTCGTCCGGTCCGGAGTATCCGATCGGGCCCGGTACGGATGGTTGCTTTGTGCTCGTCTGGCAAGGACCCGGACTGGCCCGACGCGCTCGACGAGCAGACGGGACTATTCACCTACTACGGCGACAACAAGAGACCCGGCACGGAGCTGCATAACACTCCGCGGAAGGGGAACCTTCTGCTTCGAGACGTCTACGCGAAGTGCTACGGCACCGCCGATGATCGAAGGCAGATCCCACCGTTCTTCCTGTTCACAGCAATAGGGACCTGGCGTGATGTGCGGTTCCGGGGCCTGCTGGTGCCCGGGGCAGCGTCGTCGAACCCAGACGATGACCTTCAAGCAATCTGGCGGACCAAGGACGGCCTGCGGTTTCAGAACTACCGTTCGCGCTTCACCGTGCTGGATGTACCAACGGTTACCCGGGCATGGATCGACGAGCTTTTCGCCGGGGAACCAGAAGGCCCGTACTGTCCCTCCAGTTGGAGAGAATGGATCGAAGGCCGGGTGTACCGGCCGCTCCTTGCCCGGCGGACTACGGTGATTCGCACCAGGGAGGAGCAGACTCCTGCTGAGGGCGAGGGGCAGGCGATTCTGACCGCAATACGATCTTGGTTTGCCGACGATCCCCACCGATTCGAGCAGTGCGCAGTCGAGTTGTGGCGCATGATGGCGCCGGCAACCGGCCGCACGGAACTGACGCCGCGAAGCAGGGATGGTGGACGTGACGCCGTCGGCGAGTACGTGCTTGGCCCTGCCGCGGATCGGATCGGACTCGATTTCGCGATGGAGGCCAAGTGCTACGGCCCACGGAACTCGGTCGGCGTCCGGGAGGTGTCGCGGTTGATCTCTCGCATTCGGCATCGGATGTTCGGCGTGTTTGTGACCACCTCATACGTCGATCGGCAAGCGTACGGAGAAGTCCGTGACGATGGCCATCCGATTGTGCTCATCTGCGGTCGGGACATTGTGGACATCCTGCGGAGTCATGGGTACGCCAGCGTGGCCGAGGTCGAACGATGGCTTGCATCGAGGTTCTCCATGCCGGCAGCAGCGCGGTAGTGCGATCGTGATTTTGATCTACGTTGTTGGATCCCAAGAGTTGCGGAACGTGTTTGTCCGGTGGTCGAGTGTTGCCCAGCTTCCGGCTCCTGCGGCTGGTCCCTGTCCCGGGCGCCCCGGCGCTCATGTAATCAGTGCCAGCGGTGAGCACGATGCTGGCGTGGCGCCCTTGCGGACGGCGGCGTTGAACGCCGCCCGCAGGGTGGCCCGGACCTGATGGAGGGTACCGGCTGGCGGCCTCCGCCAGCCGCAGATCCCCAGGATCCGGCGGGCCCGGATCGATCGGCGCCACAGAATGTGGATCCGGCAGCGAAACTGCCAGGGGCGACACCTCAAGAATAGATCTTGGGAACTCGCCGGTCGTGGCGGACAGGACCTTGATATGAAACCTTCGATGCGGGCCAGGATCCGAGCGGGCGACCAGGACGCCTTCGGAGAGGCGTTCGACCAGTGCTCCTCGGCGGTGTTCCGGCACGCGATACGGGTGACGGCGAACTGGGCCACGGCGGAGGACGCTGTGTCCCTGACGTTCCTTGAGGCCTGGCGGTTGCGTGAGCGTCTGTATGAGCACCCCATGCGGCAGCAGTCACCTGATCAGCCGGTTGAGCCCGATGGCGACCATCTTCTGCCATGGTTTCTGGGGATAACAACCAATGTGCTGAGGAACATGGCACGAGCCGCGCGTCGGCATCGTGCGGCGCTCGCGAGGATATCCCACCAAGCGGTAACACCGGATTTTTCGGATCAGCTGGTCGGCCAGATAACCGGACAGGTCCAGCTGGCGGCGGCGAAGGCCGCGCTGGGGCGGTTACGACGGCCCGAACGCGAGATCCTGGCGCTCTGTGTCTGGTCCGAACTCAACTACGAGGAAGTCGCTGAGGCGCTCTCCATTCCCGTGGGAACCGTACGATCCAGGCTTTCTCGGGCGCGCGCGAAGCTTCGCAAACTCACTGAAGAAGAGCTTCGGGGAAAAGGACATCAGAAAAGGCTGGAACTTCCCACCTTGAGCGGACAGATACCAGCAAACCGCATCCAGGCGGTTCGGTCGATTCAGGAGATGAACCGATGACCACCAACATGCGACAGGCGCCGGAACCGGGCGAGACCGCAGAGATCACTGAACTGGCGCGACTGCTGCCGCCTGTGGTGTGTCCGGATCTCCCGAACGATCGTCAGCTGGCTCTCAAGGAGAATCTCATGCGGGAAATCAGGCAGGATCCAGCGGCCGGGGCGGCCAAGACCAACAGAGTACCGAGAAGGTTCGCACCGTCGCGCCGGTTTGCCCTCGTGGCGGGAACCGCGGCGATCGCGGCGATCGCACTCGGCGTGGCGGGAATGCTTACCGGAGGAACAGCGGACACGGGCGCGAACAGCCCCGCAGAGGGGCCGGCGGCGCAGCTGCTGAACCGTGTCGCGTATACCGTAGAAACGGAGGCGGCTTCATCGGTGCGCGACGATCAGTTCATCTACATCGAGATGATGGAGGCGAACCTCGACAGGTCGACACGTAAGCTCGATCCACTGGCCAAGCGCCAAAGTTGGATGTCGGTGGATGGATCCCGGGAGAGCTGGATCAAGGATGGCGGTCCATCGCAGGATCCGAATTCTTCCCCCGGATTCTCGGTGAAGAACGACAAGCCAAGTCTGAACGGACCGAACTACCGGTACCTGGAATCCCTGCCGACCGACCCCGACGCGCTTCTGGAGAAGATCTACAAGGAGACCGAAGGGCAGGGGCCAAGCCCGGACCAGGAAGCCTTTGTCACCATCGGTGATTTGATCAGTGAATCGATGCTTCCGCCGGGTCTGGGCGGAGCGTTGTATCAGGCGGCGGCGGAGATTCCTGGGGTCACCGTCATCAAGACCGCGGCGGACGCCACGGGTAGGAGCGGCGTCGCCGTTGCCAGAGAAGAACCGCAGTGGAACACTCGCCATGAGTGGATCTTCGATTCGCAGACCCTGGAACTTCTCGGGGTGAACGCGGTGCAGACCATTGCGGAGAACGGGATCAAGGTGGGAACCGTGACCTACGCTTCGGTGACCATCGCTCGCGCGGTCGTTGACGAGGTGGGGCAGACTCCGTAACTCGTGTCAGTCCAGGACGGGCACACCACCCCTCGGTGGTCTGCCCGTCCTGCCTGATGAGGCGAGAGCGCCTGGAACATGTCCCGCGGGCGGCATCGCAGATCGCCGATGATCCGGATATGCTGATCATCGGCGGTCAGCCGGTGCTCGGCTCGATCCCGGAAGACCGTATCGGCATGACCGCGTCGTATCGAAACGTGAAACCCAGTGCCCTGCTGGGGGCGGTACCGGAGGCCGTTCCAGGCGGCGGTCTATGATGGGGGCGAATCTGGGACGGGCTTGCCGGCCCAGAGCGAAGATGCGGGCAGCGCGGTCAATCGGTCGCCGAAGGGGAGTACGTGCTGTCCGCAGTAGAAGAGCGCACCACAGGCGAACTGGTCGCCTTGGCGGTCCCGCATGGCCCGAAGATGGCGAAGGTCGCCTTATCGACGCTCATGGAGGGCTTGATTTCGATGCCGACTATGCGGCGATCAGGTGTCTCAAGAACGCAGTCGATCTCAGCGCCGTCGCGGTCGCGGAAGTGAAACAGCTGTAGTTCGGATTCGGCTAGCGCCGCCTGCTTCATGATTTCGCTGATGATGAATGATTCGAAGAGCGAGCCTGATTCCGTGGTGCCCGGTTGGCCACGGGCCCGGCGTTGTTCTTCATTGTCCGGTTTGATCATGGTTTGCTAGATGCCGTGGACGGCGAAGACGTCGGTGCGGTCGTGGAGGTCGCGGCGGGCGTGGGCGATGCTGGCGCGTCCGGCGAGGCGGAACGTGTTGAGCGTCAGGTTCCGGAAGGCGGCCATGTTCCGAGGAGCTGCACCGGTCCGCAGCTGCGATTTGTCCTCGTGGAATGTGGTGTCTCTGGTCCAGTGTAGACGGTTTTCCACGGTCCAGTGATCTCTGGTGTAGATGTTGAGATGGCACGGTGTGGCGCGTTCGGCGTCCAGGATGACGATGCCGTGGATGATCTCCTTGCTGGTGCGCACGCCGTCGAGGCCGCCAATGTCGCGGCGTAGCCGGAAGACCTGCCGGGTGCCGGGGAGCAAGGTGTCGTCGCAGGTTGCCACCCGTAATCGGCGAGGTGGTCAACAACGGGGTCGGTCAGGGATGATGACGACACGAGCGCGACTCCAACGATGATTTTTAGGACTAGGCACCCAAAAGATCATCAGAAGTCGCGCTCGTCCTGCAGCTCGCGTCTCGTCCGATTCCCAACATGGACAGATCAGCTCAAATCGGAACAACGCCGGGGCCGTGGGCAAGACCATGGTCCGCATCGGCGATGTCCGGGCGTTGTGCTGGTTCTACAACGTTGATGCCGAGACCATCGACGCCCTGGCCAACATGGCCCTGGGCACCCTGGAACAGAACTGGCGGGAGACCAGCAACTTCGCCGTGCCGGAATGGCCCGGTCTCTACGTCGGCCTGGAATCCACGGCTGCCGAGATCCGCCTCTACGAGCCAGAACTGATTCACGGTGTGTTCCAGACAGCCGACTATGCCCGAGCCGTTCACGAGGCAGTCCGGCCCGAGGCCAGTTTCGGCCGTCATCGATCGCGTGATCGAGTTCCGGTCACACCGTCAGCAGACCCTGTTTTCCGAGTACCGCCGCCGCAGACTATCGCCGTTTTCAGCGAGGGCGTTTTCGTGCGCAAAGTCGGTGGAGCGAGTGCCATGGCCAGGCAGATGGTGCGTATTCGGGAGCTGGCGGCCCGCAAACATGTCGAGGCGAGGATCCTGCCCTGGTTCGCAGATGCCCACGCGGCAATGACTGGCTCATTTGCGATCTTTGACTTCGAGGATAACGACGATCCTTCCGTCGCTTACGTCGGATTCCAGACTGGCGCCCGGTATCTGGAGAAGCCAGCCAAAGTAGTCGAGCACCGACGCATCTTCGACCTTGTACTGGAACGGACCATACCCATTGAGGAGTACTTGTCATGAACACCACCCCCTGGATCAAGGCCACCAAGTCTGGCGGGACTGGAGGCAACTGCGTTGCGGCCCGACGCCATGACGGCATGATCGAGGTCCGCGACACCAAGGACGTTGCCGGCACCGGCCCGACGCTGCGGTTCACGTACGCCGAATGGGACGCCTTCCTCGACGGAGCCAAGCGGACCGAATTCGATCACCTGACCGTGGAGTGACCCCGCCCCGATCGTGAATCCTGTTCCCCCGGGCCATCCAGCAGCGGGAACGACACCGCCCCGGCGGGTTCATGGGAACGCCATGACCCGCCGGGGCGGTGTCGCAGGTGGCTTCAGCCCGCAGCGCCCGCAGGCCCCGCCGGGGCGGTGGAGACGGGGCCATCGGCCAGATGGGTGTACTCGGCCGGGGCGGCCAGCCGCACCTTGGCCAGGTGCTCCGCGGTGCGGGGCAGCCAGCTGTAGTCGATGATCTGGGCCTGGCCGCGCTTGGCCACGCTGCTGCGGCAGGGCAGGTAGGTCGTGGCGTCAACCCACAGGTCGATCTCCAGGGGAAGGCCGGCGGCCGGTTGGGCAACCCGCAGGTGGATGGCGTCCGTGCCGTTCACCTGCTCGTCGCCGACCAGGGCCAGCGAACCGGCGCGCAGGGCGGCCCGGATCTGCTCGGGGGTGTCCTGCGCGGTCAGCGTGATCCCCTGGTCCGGCTCGTCGGACGGGGCCGGCCGCTGGGCGGTCCACCAGGTGCTGTCCTCGTGGTTGATCACGAGAACGGTCCATCCGTGCTCCGCCGATCCCTCGGTCAGCACCGAGTTCACCCGCTCGCCGTTCGCGGTGGTGCTGTCCTGCCGCTGGCGGCCGGCTGCCGGGTCGGTCCAGACCTCGCTGGTCACCTGCCGTCCGGCTCCGGAGGTGCTGTGCACCACATAGTCATCACCCTTGGCCAGGGCGGCATCGGTCTGCGCCGTGACCTGGCCGACCGTCCGCATGCCCGGGGCGGGATCCGCACCACCAGCGGTACTCCCGCGCTGCCCGGCGCCGGGTGCCCCACCGGCGGCCACGGCGATGGCGGCCGCGGCCAGCACGGCCACCGGGGTGATGCCGAGGGCCCGGGTCGTCCAGACCTGGCGGCGGTGGCGGCGGCGAACGGTGGCGGCCAGGGTCGGTGGGGCCTGGACCCCGGCTGTCTCGGTCCGCAGGGCGGCCGTCAGCGACTCGACGAACTGCTCATCGGTTGACATGGGCGGGTTTCCTTCCCCGGAGGCGCTGTGCGGTGAACGACGGGTTGGTGGCTGCCTGACCGGTGCCGTCGGCGGTCGCCGGAGTGGTCTCGGCAAGGATGAGCCGTAGCTGTGTCAGGGCCCGGGCGGTGTACGACTTCACCGTTCCCTCGGAACAGCCGATCAGCTCGGCGGTATGGGCAACCGACAGGTCGTTGAAGAACCGCAGGACGACCACCTGCCGCTGGCGGGCCGGCAGCCGGGCCAGCGCCCGGGCCATCCGGTGCTGTTCGGCAAGGTGCTCGTCCGCCCCGGTGCCGGTGGCGTGACGATCCAGCCCGTCGGGCAGGGGCGCCTCGCGCGGCCGGCGGCGCAGTAGCCGGATGCGGTCTCGGGACAGGTTGACCAGGATCTTCCGGACGTAGGCCTCGGGTGCCTCGCGGGCCCTCCTCCAGTGCCGGGCCGCTCGCAGCAGCGCGGTCTGGAGCAGATCCTCCGCGTGGCCGTGGTCACCGGTCAGCAGGTACGCGGTGCGTAGCAGCCCTGTCGACCTGGCTCCCACGAAGGCGTCGAAGCTCGCATCTACTTTCACACCTGTTGGAACTCCAACCTCGGGGGTGGCGGTTGCCATCGGCAACGAGTCCGGAAGGCAGTGGTAGCCGTGCGGATGGCCCGGGTGGGTCCGGGCTGGGGAACCCGGAGCCGCGCCCTCCAGCAGCCGAGGATATCGGGCCGGCCGGGGTCACTCCGGGTCTCGGCCGTTGAATCCGTTCCAGGCCTGGGCGATTATCGGGTTCCGACCAAGGAAATCCGTGCGGACCTGCTCGTCGACCCCGTTGAAGGGGCAGGCGATATTCATGCAACGAGCGCAGAACGAGCGGTTGAGGGTCATCGCGAAGCCGAACAGGGTGGACAGGTACAGCACCAGAAGGAACCATTCCGCGCCGATCAGCAACAGGGGAATGGGATATCCGAAGCACACCACCAGGCCACCGAGGAAGACGATTTTTTCGGAGATGGACATCGGACCCGGCCGGTATCGCCATAACCGGGGCATGCCATGGTTCGCCCAGCAGCGCAGGGTCGGTCCCGCCTCCGCATAGTGCGGGCAGTGCGAGCACAGAACCCGAATTTCGATAAACCCGAAATATCCGGTGAGCAGGATGACCCAGAGCCCCAGCCACCATATTCCGGCCAGATAGGCCCCCATACCCCCGACCAGGATCGTCGGCAGGAAGACCGCGAAGAACGCGATGAGATCCGTGGCCCGGAAATGGCACTGGACGCCCACCCGGCAGCCCTCGCAGGTCTTCGCGCTACAGGTGGGTAACGGCCGGCGTGGATCCAGAAACATGAATGGCATGCTACGAGCCCGCCCGGCCGGGGCGGTGCCGGCGCGCCGCGGACCGGGGGAGCGGGCACCACCGGTGATCAGCGCCTTCCCGCCCGGCCGGGGAAGGCAATGTCCTGCACGAGGACGTCGACGGTCGGGTCGTCGAGACTCGCCCCGCGGTCGAGCTCGACCCGGATCGCGGCCCGGATGTCGCTGGTGAGCTGGGGAAGCGGCCGGTCATCGGTCGCGATCACCTCTACCGCCACCCGGACCGGCCGGGTTCCCGGGTCGACCCGGGAACCCAGGACGGCGGCCACTCCCGGGATGCCGGTGGAGGCCCGGCTGATGATGCGGCGCAGGGCCCGGGCCGTGATCCGGGTGGCTCCGTGACCGGTGTACCGGATCAGGCCGTGGCCGGCGTCCGCGATGTCCCGGACGCGTTCGAGGATGCTCCGGAGCAGTCCCTCGGGGACGGCCACCGGTGCGGTCGCGGTGGCGCGTACCGGCGACCACCGCAGCTCCGCCTCGGCCAGCGCCGCCCGGCAGCAGGCGCATCCGGCCTGATGCCGCGCCCGCTCGGCGGCGTCTCCGCCGGCGCGTCCGCCGGTGCCGACGCCGGCGCGTCCGTCGGCGACCTGCTCGATCAGCAGGTCGAGGGATGCGCCGCAGGGCAGGTGCTTGGCCGTGAGATCGATGGTCAGGTCCATGGCCGCATCGCCTCCAACAGGGTCAGCCGGGCGCGGTGCAGTCGGCCGCGGACGGCCGGGACGGTGAGACCGAGCTCGGCTGAGATGCTCTCATAGGAACACCCGGCGAACTCCCGGAGGACCAGCGGGATCCGCTGCTCGGACGGCAGCCTGGCGATCGCGATGCGCAGGGCTTCGCCCCGGGCCCGCTCGGTGACATCATGCTCGGGCGACCGGTCGTGCGCCGGCTCGGCAACCGCGTCCAGCGGCAGGGTGGGGCGGCGCCTGGACAGGGTCTTGAGGCACACGTTGGTGGTGATCCGGTACAACCAGGTGCCGAAGGCGGCATCCTCGCGGTACCCGGGAAGGGCCAGCCATGCCCGGGTGAAGGCTTCCTGGGCGGCGTCCTCGGCGTCGGCGCGGTTGCCCAGCAGCCGCATGGTGAGGGTGTAGACCCTGGGGGTGTGCCGGCGGACCAGCTCCGCAAAGGCGTCAGACCCCCCGGCCCTGGCCCGGTCGACGAGTGCCTCGTCCACGATGACCTCGGGGGGCCGGGCGGCGCCGGTATGGTCAGGCACGGGCGACCTCCGGCGGGCACGTCGATGTTGATGGCGGGTGGGTTGCCAGGCGCGGGTCAGGTGCGGGTCGCAGGGTGCGGAAGGCGACGACGATGGGGACGCTGTACGAGGAACTCGGGGTGGCGCCGGACGCGAGCGCCCGCCAGGTGCGCCACGCGTACTGGGAGGCCGCGCAACGATGGCATCCCGACGCGAACCTGGGCTCAGACACATCGCGCCAGTTCAATGACATTTGTCGCGCATATCATGTCTTGCGGGATGCTGAACGTCGGGCAGAGTATGACAAAAGCCTTCGAAGCGCTCGAATGCCAGTCCGCTTGGATGTGGTTTTCGTCCCGAACACCGGCCTGCTCCTCTGCCTCTGGCGCCAGTTGCGCGGTCGCCGGCCGCGTCGGCAACTGCGCTGAGTGAGATTCCTGGGCATTGGCGCTGGCCCACATCGCTGCTGCTCTGCCGCCGAAGGGCATACATTCGGTGAGATCCGCTGAACGTCGTGTTATTTCTGTGATGCCACACACAATATCGGGCGCGGAACATATCGGCATGTGTCGGATCCAACTTGCTGTGTCGGCCGATACGGGCCATGGCCGAATCGGCAACCGAGTGGGTAGGGGGGCGCGATGTCTCGCCAGCAGTTTGGCTACCTGGTGGGGTTCTTCGCGGTGGCGGTCTGGGCGGTCGCGGGGTTCTGCGCCGCGGCGGGCGCTGTGCTGGCCGGGGTGGTCGGCTGGCTGGTGGTCCGGACGCTCGACGGTGAACTGGACGTCGCGGCGATCATCGATCGGGTGAGCCCTGCCGGCCGCCGTCGTCGGTAGTCATCCGGCGATTCCGGTCCGGCGATGCCACGCCTGATTCTCCCAAAATGTTCGGATCGTGCTGATTGGGAATATGCACAGAAGGGGTAATGACGATGACCAAGACCGAAGACACCGAGGCAGCCGAGGCCCGCACCGAGACCGAGACGCCGGCCGTGCCGGAGATCGCCGGCAGTACCCAGCCCGCCGGTACCGGCGGCGAGCTCGCGCGCCGGGTGGGCGTCGAACCGGTCCGCGCGCAGCTGATCACTGAAACCGGCAAGACCCGGATCGCCGCGGGCGTGGTCGCGAAGATCTCCGGTCTCGCGGCCAGGGAGATCCCTGGCGTGCACTCGATGGGCGCGGGGCTCTCCCGGCGCATGAGCCAACTGCGTTCGATGGTGCCCGGGGTGACCGAGCAGCCGCGTCAGGGCGTCGCGGTGGAGGTCGGCGAGCGGGAGGCCGCCATCGATCTGGACATCGTCACCTGGTACGGCCAGAGCATCGTGGACGTTTCGGACGCGGTCCGTCGCAACGTCATAGACCGGGTGGAATCCATGACCGGCCTGAAGGTCATCGAGGTGAACATCAATATCGATGACATCTTCGTCGAGGAGGAAAGCAACCAGGGAATGGTCAGGGAGTCCAGAGTCCAGTGACCAGATCCGACCGCGGCAGGCTGGCCGTGACGGTGCGGGACGCCGTCACGGCGGTGCCGGGGGTGACCCGGCTCGTCCCCGGAGCCCCAGTCGAGATCGCTACCCAGTACCCGGGGGGCAAGGTGCCGGGCATCCGGCTGGCTGGTCCGGTGGTCGAGGTGCATGTCTCGGTCGACCGGCTGCCGGTGCAGGTGGTCGCCGGTGAGGTCCGGGACGTGGTGCGCGCGGTGCTCGCCGCCGCGGGGGACGAGCGCCAGGTCCAGGTGGTCGTCGAGGATCTTGACCTGGCCGGTCCGGAAGGTCTGCCGGACACTCCCGATCAAGGTCTGGCCGAGCCGGGCGGAGGGAGCTGATCATGCGGGTGCTCAACCGGCTGACCCTGGTGCTGCTGGCGATCGCGCTGCTGGCCGGTGGGCTGCTGGTCGCCGTCGAGGGTGCCCTGGCTGCGGCGGGACGTCCGGGCCTGGTGCCCCGGGAATCCTGGTACCGGACGCTGACCACGACCGAGGTCGGTGACCGCTGGCCGCTCGGTGTCGCGCTCGGCCTCGGGGTCCTCGGACTGCTGATCGTGGGTGCCCAGGTTCGCCCCTGGATACCGGACCGGCTCGCGATCATGATCGACGGCTGGCAGGTGCAGCGCCGTTCCGCGGAACGTCACCTGGCGGACGCCATCGCGCAGGTGACCGCGGTCACCAACGTCCGGGCGACCCTGCGCGGGCGGGGCCGGCGCTGGCGCCTGCGGATCCGCGCCGCCGCCGATGCCGACTCCCGCCCGGCCGTTGCCGAGGCCCTGGACCGGGCCCTGCTCCGGCTGTCCGCGCCAATCGTGCGCCGACCCAGGATCCGACTGGTGCGGAGGAGGGTGACGTGACCAACGCGGCCAACCGCGTACTGTGGACCATCATCGGGCTCGGCCTGGTTGCTGCCGGGGTGCTTGGGGTGCTGGCCAGCCAGGACCGGCTGGCCGGCACGGATCCGGGCTCGCCGCTACTGTGGCCGGAGCTGCTGACCTGGTGGCGGGGGCACCAGCCCTGGGGGACGATCATCGTGATCGGCGCTGGGCTGATCATTGCGGTACTCGGGGTGGCCCTGCTCCGGGCCCAGATGCACCGCCACGGCGCGACCCCCATACCAGACCTGAAGATCGTCGGCAGCGATCCTGAACCGCGTGGCCGGACCACGGTCCGCGCCACCGCACTCGTCCGTGGGCTGGAGCGGGATCTGGCCCGCAGCGCGCGGGTGGTGGGGGCGACGGTGGCCCTTACCGGAGCGTCACAGCACCCCGATGTGTGGATTCGGTTGGGCGTGCGTGGGGGCGACCTTGCCGATACCGGTGGCCTCGCGACCCTGCGGGACGAGATCGTCCGGATCCTCGACCGATTCGAGGTCACCAGCGGGGTACGGGTGGGGCGGCTGGAGGTGACCGCCCGGGTGGTGTCGTCCGGAGGCAGCCGGGTGCAGTAGGGCGCGTCTCGTGGATCGATTCGCGCGGTGTCGTCGCTCCGGTGGGGACAAGATCGCCATAACTGGGAAATTCGCCGATCGGGCCGCGGACGCGGAACGGGATGTCACCATGAACGGCGAGGGGGAGGGACAGCCATGACAGCACCTGCCATGACGGCACCCGCTGCCGGTTCCCGGTCGGCGACGTCCGGTGCGCGCTCGCGGGATGCCGCGACGCCCCGGGCGGCGTTCGGCGGGCCGATCACCGTTGGGGACGCGGCCATCATCCCGGTGCTCCGCCGGACTCCACGGGTTCGGCGTCGGCGGCCCTGGCCGTCGGATCGAGTGGGTAGGGGCCGGCGCGGGGCGGCGGGGCTCCCCAGACCCATCGGGATGTTCGTCGTGGGCGGGGGAGAAGCCGCCTGGTATCCCGTGTCGCACCGGCACCCGGCGGCCCTGGTGGGACCGGCCGTCGGCCTCGCGGCGCTGCTGACTATCGCAGTGCTGGCGAGGGCTCGTCGCCGTCAGCGCGGGCGGTCACCGGCGTGACCGGCACGGGCACCGACGACGCTGGCGTGACCGGCACGGGCACCGACGACGCTGGCGGGGTGTCCGCCCCGAAGAGCGCGAGGAAATCACCGATGCGCTGGTCGGCTTCGGCGGGGTGGCGGAAATGCCCGGAGGGATTGACGGTGTAGTGGTTGCGCCGTCCGACCTTCATCCGGTGGAGATAGCCCCCAGCTTCGAGATCCGCGACGATCGCGTGCACTGCCCGCTCGGTGACGCCGACGGTGTGCGCCACGTCGCGGAGGCGGGCGGTCGGGTCGCGAGTGATCACTAGCAGAACATGGGCGTGGTTGGTGAGGAACGTCCAGGTTCGTGCGGCACCGGCGGGTATCGGAGGCGCGTGAGGCGTATCGTCGACCATGCGAGTCACCTTTCGTGTCTTCTGCTGCATGGTCTCAGGGCAATACGGGTTTTGCAATACAGGAAACAATTTTCTTGTATTTACTGTCGCAGTTTGTACTGACGGCGCTTTCCCCGACGGCTGGGCGGTACAGTGCGCCGATCAGCGCCAGGATTCGCCGGTGATGCGCTTGTACGCCTCGGCATACCGTGCCCTGGTCAGCTCCACGACCTCGGGGGGCAGGTCCGGTGCCGGAGGCTGCTTGTTCCACCCCGTGCCGGTCGCCCAGTCGCGCACGTGCTGCTTGTCGAACCCGGTCGGCGTTCGCCCGGGTTGCCAGTCGGAGGCCAGCCAGAACCGGGACGAATCCGGGGTGAGGACCTCGTCCGCCAGGACCAGGGCGCCGCTGGGATCCACTCCGAACTCCAGCTTGGTGTCGGCGATGATGATGCCTCGCTCGGCGGCGATGGTCGACCCGGTGCGGTAGACCTCCAGCGTGATCCGGCGTAGCCGCTGGGCCAGGTCCTCGCCGACCTGGGCCACCACGTCGTCGTAGGTCATGGACTCGTCGTGGCCCGCGCCGACGGCGGCCTTGGTCGTCGGGGTGAAGATCGGTTCGGGCAGCCGGGAAC
>JABDRL010000238.1 GCA_013041765.1 Dactylosporangium sp.
TCCCAGCGCTCGTCGCCAACCCGCCCACCCAGCCGGCTGGCCCGCACCCGCGGGCCGTAGCGGCGGCCGGCGCGCCAGGCCAGGGCATCACCGGCCATGGCCGCCGCCATCATCACCAGCAACGTCGGCAGCAGGCGCAGCGTCCCGAGGTACGTGAGGAAACCGACCAGGAGCAGTGTCGCCTCGGCCGGCATGAACAGCCCGAAGATCACTGCTGTCTCGGTGACCACCAGCGTCGCGGCCACCAGGTAGATCAGCAATGGCGGTAGCTGCTCCAGCATCGTCAACAGGCTGTGCACGAGCGTCACCCCGGTCCCCATCATCGATCCTCCCAGATTTCCTGGCTCGCCGAATCCGGGATTTTTCCGGAGGCCGCTGGTTTCGGTGCCGTACGTCGGCGTCGTGCCCCGGCGTCGTGCGTGCCCCGGCGTCGTGCGTGCCCCGGGCGGAACGCCGTCGCCGACGTCCGAGGCCGGTTCAAGGCCCGGACCATCGCGGCGTGGGTCACCGTGACCTGGGCCGACGGTACGGCCACCCGCGAGCAGCGGAGCCTTGTCACCGTCGCCCCGCTGGGGTCCGAAGTGGTCTCATCCGCCGGGACTTCCCGGAGCGGGCCGACGAGCATCTCGTCGCCCACCCAGCGTCATGAACGCCTATCGGTTCGACACCACCTGAAACGCCTCCGCCAACCGGCCTTCGGGCAGGCCGGCGGGCACCGCGTTCGGCGCGATGCGGCCACGCAGCCGGCCGGCAAGGTCCGCGTAGTGAGCAGTCTGGCTCCGGTGGACAGCGACCGCCCGAACCTTGGCCTCGAAGGTGCCGGTGACATCAACGTAGTGATTGGAGTGCGGACTGTTGATCAGCCAGATCTCCTCAGCGGTCCACGCTTCCAGCCCGGCATCCTCGAGGAGAAACGTCGGGGCGAAGCGATTGCCCGCATCCGGGTACACCGCACGCAGGGTGACGGCACCGGTGGCAAGGTGATCGGGGTGGCAACTGCGGAATCGCTGCCAGTTCCACTCCGGGCTCCACGTGACGACCACCTGCGGACGAGTCCGGCGGATGGCCCGGACCACCTCGGCATGCGGCTCCCCGCGGGGCTGGAGCAGGCTGCCCTCCCGCAGGCCGAGAAAGCGAATGTCGCTGACCCCGAGAACGGCGGCGGCCGCCTCCTGCTCGGCCCGGCGAATGCGGGGGATATCGGCACGCGGCACGCCCGGGTCGAAGCCTCCGGCCTCGCCGTCGGTCAGGACCAGGTAGGACACCTCGGCACCCGACGCCGTCCATCGGGCGATGGTGCCGCCCAACCAGAACTCCGCGTCATCGGGATGCGCGATGACGACCAGGACCCGCTCCAGAGCGTTGTCGAATCTCGTCTCTGACACGCTGCCCCCTGTCGCGGCCGTGACTGGGGACCCAGCCTACGACCGTCGGCGGACGGAGCCGGCGCCTCGGCCTCGGTGCGCGCGGCTGCCGCCAGGGGGACGTCCCCGGCCGAGCATCGCGGTCGAGCAGCCTGATCGGCAAACGTATTCGACGCCGTGGGGCGGCTGCCGTACGGTGCGAGGGTGGCACGAGCGGAGATCTACGTCAGCACGGACATCGAGGCCGACGGTCCGATTCCCGGCCCGCACTCGATGCTGAGCTTCGCCTCGGCGGCGTTCACCGCCGACAATGACCTGGTGGGCACGTTCAGCGCGAACCTGGTCACGCTGCCGGAGGCCAGCGGCGACCCGACCGCCATGGCCTGGTGGGCGACCCAGCCGCAGGCGTGGGCGGCATGCCGTGCCGAGCAGCAGGAACCGGCCGTCGCGATGGTCCGGTACAAGGCATGGCTCGATCAGCTGCCGGGGCGTCCGGTGCTCGTCGGTTACCCCGCCGCGTTCGACTTCATGTTCGTCTACTGGTATC
The DNA here is from genome assembly GCA_013041765.1 of Dactylosporangium sp. Taxonomy (GTDB): domain Bacteria; phylum Actinomycetota; class Actinomycetes; order Mycobacteriales; family Micromonosporaceae; genus JABDRL01. The sequence continues at coordinate 1,912 of JABDRL010000238.1, forward strand.
TGATGCGGTTCGCCGGGTCGAGCCCGTTCTCCCACTCGGCGCTGGACATCAAGACCTACGCCATGGCGCTGCTCGGCACCGGGTACCGGGCGACGGTCAAGCGCACCATGCCGCGCTCCTGGTTCGAAGACCAGGCCCGGCACACCCACGTCGCGCTGGATGACGCGATTGAGCAGGGGGCCCTGTTCTGCGCCATGCTCGCAGCCAACCCACAGGCCCAGACGGCGCCACACGACCCCGGCATCTGAACCAGGGCGGCCGGTACACCGGCGCCCGCAACGGGCAGCCATCGGGATGAACATCCGTGTCGGTGAGCCGGGGCGTGTGCCAGGTACGCCTCGGCGTGCGCGTCGTACCTGCCGGGGCCGTCCGGCGCATCAACCACGGGCCCAGCCTCCACGGGCAACGCCAGTCCCACGGCGCGGCGTCCCGCTCGACATCCTCGGCCGTCGCCGAGAGGACGCTTGGCGTCGGTTACAGTATGTGACCGCCCGATGGGTGAACCGGGCCGGTCGAACGCGCTGTCGTGCCGATGACCGAGCGCCGTCAACGCCGCGGTGATCCGGGCCGCCTCTTCCTCCGGACCGTGGCCGCAGGCTGCGCTTCATGCGGCAGAGCCGGATGACGCGGAGCGCATGGGCCGAAGCGTTTGAACATCCGCGAGATACGATCTCGTTGATCAAGGGGGGATACGGTCGAATGCGAGAAGCGGTTGTGGCTGGAGACGATGGTGGTTTCACCGAGCAGTCTGTTCGGGCCGCCGCCGAACGGGCCTATCGGGAGGGGCGTGCCGACCTTCCCCTGGCGGCGGGGCGTGCGGCACTTCTGGTGATCGATATGCAGCAGGAGTTCGTGCGTCCCGGTTGGAGCCCGTACTGGGTTCCGGAGGCGACGCGGATCGTCCCTGTCGTGGCTGATCTGATCGAGGGCTGCCGGGCTGCGGGGGTGCCGGTGATCTATACCGTCTTCGCCGAGACCCATCATCGCCTTGACCGGCCGCGGGGGCTGGACTGGATGCCCAACCACGCACCCGAGTGGGTACCACCGCCGGAGGCCGCCGAGGTGTGGGCGCCGCTGGCGCCGCGACCTGATGAGGTGGTGATCCGGAAACCATCGTATGGGGCCTTCTACGACACGCCGCTGGACACTATCCTGCGGCGGCTGGAACGTGACATCGTCATCCTCGCCGGCACGTTGACCAACTTCTGTGTGGGGACCACCGCGCGGCAGGGCTACGAGCGTGGCTACTTCGTTGTCGTGGCCGAGGATGCGACGGCGACTGATATGCCCGCCATGCACGACGCGGAACTGGCCACCCTGAAGAAGGGGTTCGCGTTGGTATCGCCAGCCAGGCGCATCGTCGAACGACTGGACGCGTCAACCGAGACTGCCTGATCGCGACCCCTCGTATTTCGCGGTTTCTGTTGATCTTGTTAAGTGGTCGTTTGCGACCGAACGATGCGGCGATCACGATCGCCGTCGACGACACCCTGCTCAAGCGCGCCGGCAAGAGGGTGTTCGGCGTGTTCTGGCACCACGACGGCGCCGCGCGACAGAGTTATGGCACCCTACAAGCTCTGGAGGACGTCGGCGGTGGCGATGCTGGCCGGCGAGGGTGACCGGGTCGTCCCGCGAAGCCCCCGCCCGGTTGCCCGGACCACGAGCCACCGCGGCAGCAGCCTGGCCGCGACCGGGACCAACGCGTTTTCGAGTCCTGGTGTGATCACGGGACGGTTGCGTTCCGCGGCTCGCAGTGCCCGCTCCACCACGAAGGAAATCGGCCTGGCCCGCCCGACCCGTGCCTCGCGGGTACCGACGACGTCGAGGAACCCGGTGTCGACCGGACCGGGGCAGACGACGGTGACCTTGACGCCCAGGCCGCGGCACTCCTCCCGCAACGCCTGGCTGAACGACAGGACGAAGGCCTTCGCTGCGCCGTAGACAGCCAGGAACGGAGTCGGCTGGTATGCGACAGTCGAGGCAACGTTGATGATCCTGCCTTGGCTGCGGATCGTCAGGTCGGGCAGGTACGCGGCAGTAAGATCGACCAACGCCGACACGTCGAGCGCAACCTCCTGGTGGAGCCGGTCCGCCGGTATCTCGTGAAAGCGTCCCGCGCTGGCGAAGCCGGCGTTGTTGACGAGAATGTCGACCCGAATTCCCCGCCGGTCCGTCTCGGCCCGAACCTCGGCCGCCGCCGTCGGGGTCGTCAGGTCCTGGGCGATGACATCCACCCGCACGCCGTGGGTCTCCCGCAACCGTTCGGCCGTGCGCTCCAGCACGGTTCGGCTGCGTGCGACCAGAACCAGATCGGCCCCCGGGCGGCGAGCGCCTCGGCGAATCCCGCGCCGAGGCCCGAGGAGGCGCCGGTGACCAGTGCTGTGTTGTTGCCCCAGTCCATCAAAGCTCCCGATTATCGGCAATACAGATCGTCAGGTTAGCTGAATGTATGCCGCACCAACAAGCCTTCCCGTAGAATCCGGAGATATGGTCAGTCCTGCCGAACGGCTCGGGTCCCGTACCGGGTACGTGCTCATCAAGCTGGGCGAGGAGGTGCTGTCCGCCGCCGAGTACGCCCTCGCGCCGCTCGGGCTGCGGGCCAAGCACGTCAGCGTCCTCACGCTCATCGAGAGACACCGACTATCGCAGCAGGAGCTCAGCACGGCGATCGGCCTGGACCGCACGACCATGGTCGGGCTGATCGACGATTTGGAACGCACCGGACTCGCCGTGCGACGACGCGATGAAGCCGACCGCCGGCGGTACGTCGTGAACCTCACCGACGCGGGCGCGAGCGCTCTCCGCAGGGTCGAGACACTGCTCGACGAGACGGAGAGCGAGCTTTTCGCCGATCTCAGCGCTCCCGAGCGTCAAGCGCTCCGCACGCTCGCGGAGCGGGCCCTCGATACCGCGCGGGGACGCCGCTAGCGCGGATTCTCGCGCGGCTCTCTGAGACCCCCGTCGGGGGCTGGTGATCAGGTGTATGGGCGGCGTCGCCGCCTCACGGTCCGAGCGCCGCTCCAGGCCGGGACCCGCAAAGCACCCGCCGCCCAGGGGAAACGTCCCTCGTGAACGCCCCTCATGCCGGAGCCGGACGACGGGTCGACCCGGTCCCACCTCGCGGCTACCCACCGGTAGGTGTGGCACAGCTGTCGTCCCAGCGACAGTAAATCCCCAGCCAAAGCCGATCACACCCTGCGGGCGAACGCGTCAGAGCCGCTCAAGGACGCCGGCCGCGCCCATCCCCCCGCCGACGCACATGGTGACCAGGGCGTGGGTGCCGCCGCCCGCGTGCAGCTGGGCGATGGCCGAGCAGGCCAGGACGGCTCCGGTCGCGCCGAGCGGGTGGCCGAGCGCCAGGGCACCGCCGCGGCGGTTGACGCCGGCCCAGTCGATCCCGAGGTCCCGCAGCACCGCGATGACCTGCGCGGCGAACGCCTCGTTCAGCTCGATGACGTCCAGGTCGGCCAGGCCCAGGTCGGTCTGCCGCAGCACCTTGGGCACCGCGGCGACGGGGCCGATCCCCATGTACCTCGGATCGACCCCGGCCACGGCGTAGCCGGCCACCCTCGCCAGCGCCGGCACGCCCAGCAGCCGGGCCCGCGCTGTGCTCATGAGGACGAGGAACGCGGCGCCGTCGCTGCGGGGTGAGGAGGTCCCGGCGGTGACCAGCCCGCCGGGGGCGAACGCTGGCCGGAGCGCCGCCAGGGCCTCCAGGCTGGTCCCGGGACGCACGCACTCGTCCTCGGTGAGGACGAACCGCTGGCCGTCCGGGCGCATCCCGGTCACCGGGACGATCTGGTCGGTGAAGGCACCGCCCAGCCGCGCGACCTGTGCCCTCGCGTGGCTGTCGACGGCGAGCCGGTCCATGTCGGGCCTGGCGATGTGGTACCTCCGGGCGACGTGCTCCGCGGTCAGCCCCATTGCGAGGTACGCATCGGTGTGCTGTGCCAGGTGGTCGTTGCGGTGCTCCGGGGCGTCGCTGAGCACGGGGGTCGACATGTGCTCGACCCCACCGGCGACGACGACCTCGGCCATGCCGGCGCGGATGAGCGCCGCTCCGGTCGCGACCGCCTGGAGCCCGGAGGCGCAGAAGCGGTTGACGGTCTGCCCGGCCACCGCGAACGGCAGTCCGGCACGCAGGACGATGTTCCGGGCCGGGTTGAGTCCCATGGCGGCCTCCGGGATCGCGCAGCCCACCAGGAGGTCGTCGATGCCGGACGGGTCCAGCTCCGGGATCCTCGCCAGCACCCCGCGCAGGACCTCGGCGCCCAGGTCGACCGGGTGTACCCGGGCCAGGCTGCCCCTGCCGGCCCTGGCGACGGCCGACCGCCCGTAGGCGACGATCACACAGTCGTTCATCGGTCGGTCCCCTCGGTCTCGTCGTGCGTGCCGGATGCCGGGTGGTCAGGCCGGTGGCCCGGCCGCGGCGACGGCCCCGGGCGCCTGCCGCCGGTCGCTCGCCTGCCGCCGGTCGCTCGCCTGCCGGAGCGCGAGCGCGACCACCAGACCCACGATGCCGACCAGGCACATGATGATGATCGACAGGACGTAGCGGTCGGTGGCGTGCAGCGCGGCGGAGCCGGCGGCGACCCCGGCGGTGCCACCGAAGATCCCGATCCCCATCGCCAGGCCGCCGAGCTTGCCGGTGATGTGCTCCGGGTAGTTCTTGGCGATGTAGGCGATCGCGTTGGGGTTGATCCAGGCGTAGAAGAAGCCGGCGAGCACGAGGACGGCGATCAGGAACACCTGGCTGCTCTTGACGGCCGGGAGCAGGAGACCGGCACCACCGATGGTGCCGAAGAGGAAGCCGAGGATGATGCCCGGCCGGACCCGGCCCCGGAAGACCCGCTCGGTGACCATGCCGCAGACCAGGGCACCGACCATGTTGGCCAGCTGCGCCCAGACCAGCAGCGCCGAGCCGTGTTCCAGGCCGAGACCCTTGGGCTCGTCGAGGGTGAGGTAACCGGGGGTCAGGTCGTTGAACGCCTGGTACACCCAGGACAGCAGCACGACGCAGCCGACGGCGACCCAGGTCAGGGGGTTGAGCAGAGCGGCCCTGAACGCGACCCGCTGGCTGGCCGGGGCGGGCGCCTTCGCGGCGGTCCCGGCGACGGGGGCGGCCGACGGGCCGAAGGCGACGACTGCGGTCATGATCAGAGCAAGGGCGGCGGCGGGCCACAGATTGCGCAGCACGACCTGCCAGTCGCCGGCGGCGTCGTTCAGCGCGGGGACCAGGGAGACCCCCACAGCCAGGCCGAGGGACATGGCCGCACCCTGGGTGCCGGTGACGATGCCCCGCTCCCCGACGGGGAAGTACCGCGCGGCCACCGAGGCGGCGGACGCCATGATGGGGCCGGTACCGACGCCCTGGAACAGCCGGATGAAGACCATGCCCCAGTAGTCCTCGCCGATGACCGGGACCAGCAGCCAGCCCGCGAGGATGAGGGTGCTCCCGATAGCGTAGATCTTCAGGAACCCGAGTCTGTCGACGAAGTAGCCACCGCCGAGCGCGGCGAACGCGACGAACAGGTTGAAGGTTCCCATGGTCATCCAGGTGACCTGCCCGGTGCTCAGCTCCGGGTAGGAGTCCCCGATCACCCCGACCAGCGGGGCGGGGCAGATCAGGGCGAGGGCCGTCGTCGCGGTGACGACCAGCAGCGTCGCCAGGACGAACCAGCGGAACGGGCGGTATGTCGATGGCGCGGAAGTGGAAGGTATAGACATTTCTGGAATCTCCTATTTTTCAAGGTGAAATGTCGAGAAATCAGCGTTATCAATGCAGTCCGAGATCCACAGCCCGGTCCGGCGCCGGTGGCGCCGGCGGTACGGTCCGAAGCCGGCGACCGGCGGCGTCAGAACGCGTCGGAGTCCATGTACTCGACGGCGTGGTAGCCGGCCATGCGCCCGCTGTTGATGGCGAACCCCATCGTGTTGCCGGGCAGGTAGAAGCAGTAGCTGTCGCCGAAGATGTTGCAGGCGTCCGTGCCGGCGGCGTACAGCCCGGGGATGGGCAGCCCGCGCCGGTCGAGCACCTCCAGCCGGTCGTTGACGCTCACGCCGCCGAGGCTGCCGTACCCGGCGGGGAAGTGGCGGGCGACGTAGAACGTCGGCCCCTCGACGGGGCGCAGGAAGCGGTGGGGTTTGAAGAAGAGGTCGTCGGTGGCGCGGCACGCGGCGTTGTACTCGGCGACCGTGTCCCCGAGGTTGCCGGCGTCGATCCCGGTCGACTCGGCGACCTCGTCCAGCGAGCCGGCGGCGAAGAAGTGCCGCTGGTGCTTCTGCTCGTCGGTGTGCAGCTCGCTGAGCCCGGAGGTCGCGATGTCCGCACCGGCGAGGTATGCCTCCAGCTCCCGGTCCCACCGGTCGACGGTCCTGACGCCGTGGTGGACGGTGACGTAGTCGAGGCCCGTCCGGCGGTACCCGTCGACGATGGCGTCGTCGACGAGCGTGAACGCGACCCGCTCGCGCTGCCGGGCGATGGCGTTGCCCGTGTACACGGTGTTGTTCATGATCTCTTCGTTGACGAACCGCTGCCCTTCGAGATTGACCATGAGGTTGGGCTGGCGCATCGTCTCGCTGAGGGTCTTGAACACGTCGGTGACGCCGGGGGTGGTGTAGGTCAGCTCCATGACGGGGGTGGTGGCGCCGGCCCCCACCTCCCACAGCAGGCGCAGGCCGTCGCCCGCGACCCCCGGGATGCGGAAGGAGTGCAGGTCCCGGCCCCACTCGAAGCCCAGATGATCACTGATCATCTTCGGGTTGTCGCCGAACCCTCCGGTGGCGACGATGACCGCGTTGCACTCACCCACGGTCGTCGTGCCGTCCTCGCCGGCCCACTCCACCGCTGTCGCGTGCCCGCCGGCCACCCGGATCCCGGTGGCCCTGGCCCGATAGATGATCTGCACCCCCAGCTCCTGGGCGCGCTCGGTCAGGGCGCGGTAGAGGCCGGACGCCGCCCGCTCGGTCGGGGCGGTCGAGCCGGGAGCCTTGACGATGTGCCAGGTCTGTGTGGACTGCGCGAAGTACTTGAACGCGCCGAGGAACTCGACGCCCATCCCCTCGATCCACTCGATCGTGCCGGCCGACTGCGCGATGTACCGGCGCACCAGCCGCGCGTCGACCCGCCAGTGGGTGTACTCCATGAACAGCCGGAAGGCGTCCTCCTGGGTGAAGTCGACGAGCTGGGCCCGCTGGTACTTCGACCCGACGGCGAAGAAGCCCATGCCCATGTTGGCGGCGCCACCGGTGGTACCGCCCTTCTCGATGACGATGACGCTGGCGTCCCGCTCCGCCGCGGCCACCGCCGCGGTGATACCGGAGGCCCCGCCGCCGATGACGATGACGTCCGCCTCGATGTGGTCGTCGCTCATGGGCAGTCTCCTGTTCCGTTGGTGGGGTTGCCTCGGGTCACGGGCATCGCCGTCATCCCCGCCGCCGGCGGCGCCGGGTCATCCCGGCACCGGGGACCCCTGCGGTCGGGGCGCTGGCGGTCGGGAAACTCCCGATCGGGACGGGGGCCGCGGGCACCCTCGGCCGGACCGGCCCGGCCTTCCGGACCGCCCCGGCGGGGCAGACCGGCACGCAGGCCAGGCAGTTGTCGCACCGGTCGGTCGCGACGACGTGGACGAGACCGGGACCCCCGGCGATGGCGCCCCGCGGGCAGGCCGGGACGCAGTCCCCGCAGCCGGTGCACGCCTCCGGCGCGACGTACACCGTGAACGACATGACGCAGGTGAGGGTGGTGCACCGCCGGCGGCGCAGGTGCAGCCGCCACTCCTCGGGATCGGCGTCGATCAGGGCGAGGACGGCCCTCGCCGCGTCGGCGGCGGTGTCGCAGGAGGTCCCCGTGGCGATGAGCGAGCACAGCTCGACCAGCAGGTCGAGGTCGGTCTCCCGGCCGCGCCCGGCGGCCAGGTCGGTGAGGGCGGCACGCACCTGGCGGATGCCCTCCTGGCAGAACACGTCGTGCCCGCGGCAGGTGGTCGCGACCCGCTCGACCC
>JABDRL010000250.1 GCA_013041765.1 Dactylosporangium sp.
GACCTGGGCCTTGGGCAGCAGCCGACGGTAGCGGTCCGCATCGGTGCGCTGGCACACCACCGCGAGGTCGACCTCGTCTGCCTGGTAACTACCGAGCGCGCCGAGCAGGCCATCGATATACCGCCCGACACCGCCTCTGTCAGCTGGGACACTCGTGGCATCGAACAGCACACGTGACGGACAGCGACGCATCGGGGCGACTCCTCGCGCGAGGGTAACGGATCCTCGCAGAAGCGTACGCCGGCATCATGGCGTTGCGACGGCAGCAATCACACTCCAGTGGGCGTTCAATTCAACGACCGTTGGCCATGCGGCTCTGGCAGCGGCTGCTGCCATGGTGGAGGCGCCATCGTGACGGCGTTGCCCCCCTTCCCGCTGATTTCCGACAGCGCGGCCTCGGCCTCCGTCAACACTTCGACGACCGTTCGAAGGCGATCCGATACGGCAGCGGCCCCGATACTGACCGTCACCGGATTCGGCCAGGTCCGGGAGGTGCGTTCGACCAGCGACCGTATGTGCTCCGCCCGACGCAGCGCATCGTCGTTCGCGCAGGCCGGCAGCAGCACCGCGAACTGGCCACCGCCGAGGCTGGCGAGGACGTCGCTGCCGCGCTTCTGGGTACTCAGGAGCGCGCCGACCAGCCGCAGCACAGTGTCGCCCGGGTGGTGGCCGGCGCCGGCCTCGTGGAGTTCCCCGAAGGCATCGATGCCCGCGACCAGAACCGCGAGCGGCAGTCCCGACCGCTGGCACCGCACGATCTCGTGGTTCGACAGCTCGTAGAACGCCCGCCGGTTCGCCAGCCCCGTCAGGTCATCGGTCCGGGCGTCCCGCAGGGCCACGGCCAGCGCGTCGACCAGCCTGGCCCGCAGCGCCGAAACCGCGCGGACGAGGACTGTCGCCGCCGTCGCCAGCAGCAGCACCGGCACTACCCCCGCGGCCCCGTCAACGGCGAGGACCGCCGCGCCGTACCCCGCGACGATCATGACGCTGTTCCCCAGCGCCGCTGCCGCGGGCAGGCAGTAGGCCACCAGCCCCGCGGCCGCCAGCAGCACGAGGTCGGCCCCGCGCGGCGCGGTGCCCCGCAGCAGGATCCACAGCGACAGCACCCCGGTGCCCACGACCATCACCACGGACAACGCCCTGGCGGGCACCGTCGCCGGAGGGGCGAAACGGGAAGCGTGCCACGCGACCCCTGCGCTCATGGCCAGTCCGATCGGCTCCGGGCGGGGCGGCTTGAGTAAGACCGACCTATGCGGGTAGTGCCCATTCGGGCAAGAACCGGTACGGTGCCTGCCATGCGTCACCTCGGAAGCCTGGCCGCGGGCCTGCTCATCGCACCCGCCGCATGGCTGCTCGTCGCTATCGGCCAACCACGAACGGTGGCAATCTTCAATCGTTGGTCGGATCACGACGCGTACGACACCGTTGATCTCATCGGCCCGGTGGCCTATCTCGTGGCAGCCGGGCTCCTCTTCGGCCTGGTCGCGGCCCTCCGGCTGTCGCCGGCCGGGCCGCTGCTCGCCGGAGTCGGCTACGCGGCGGTGTACGGGATCATGTTCGTCGACCCGTTGTGGGGTCTCGACCACATTCCGAGCCGGATCGACCTGCGCTGGATCGAGGCTGAGCCCCGGATCCCCGTGGTCAACGGGACCCTGGCGCTGCTGGCCGCGGTCCTGCTCGTCGCAAGTTTCAGCCGCCGGCGGTGGCACAGCTGGCCCAGCGTCGCACCGGCCGAAGCCGAGTCCACGACGGAGCCCGCTGCCCTGCCACCGGCCCCGCTGCCGCTGCCCGCTGGTACCACGGACGCGGACGTCTCAGCCCCGGAGATTCCACCGCCACCGGCCCCGGAGCAGCGCAAGCCGGACGATTCCGGCGAGCCGGCGCCGGCTGACCCGGCTTCCGGGCCGGCGCCCGAGGCTCCGAAAACCGATGGTGACCACGGCGCGAGCGAGCCGTCGGCGACCTCGCCGTGGGCCGAACCGCCCCGGGTGGAGCAAAGCTGATCATGTTGGGACGGCCACGGTGCCTGGTGTGCGAGCCGGAGCATCTCAGCACTGCCCTGGACATGTGGACAGCCGAGATCGACCCTAAGCGGTAGGGTCCCGAGAAGCCGCCTCGTCGGAGGTCAACCATGCGTCACCTCGGTAGCTTCGTTCTCGCGTTGCTCCTCGTCCCGCCGATTGCCGCCCTCCTCACGCGTGGTGCCTACCAGAGCGAGCACGGCATGGCCGCCAGCACGACGAGCGACGGCTCCGACTGGCGCACGGAGGTGCTGATCGGCTTGGTGCTGCTGGTCTCGGCCGGAGTGCTCTACGCCGTCCTCGCCCTCCCCCGGTTCTCCCCGCTGGGGCCGGCCTCGGCGGGGCTGCTCCTGGTCGGCCTCGGCGGATGGATCATGGTTGATCTTGACTGGTTCCTGGCCCACCGGCATCTCGGCCCGGTTGACCTGCACCCGTCGGAACCTGGTGGTGTCGCCCCGCTCCTGGTGGCCATCGGGGTTCCGCTGATCGCGACCGCGTTCAATCCCCGCCGCTGGCGCGGCGAATCGCCGTCGTCCCCCGCGCTCCAGGCCGGTATCGCCCAGGGCCACCCGACGACTCCGACGCCCCCCTCCTCGGGATACGGCTACCCGCAGGCCTCGCAGAGCTACCCGCAGACGTCGCAGAGCTACCCGCAATCGCCCGCGCCGCTATCGACGCCGTATGGCCCGTCCGGCGGGGCCGCAGCCGAGGAGCCGGAGACGACGATGGCGATGCCACTGGCCTCGTCGAACTCCTACCGACCCGCCCAGCCGCCACCACTGGCCTCATCCAGCTCCTACCACTCGACCCAGCCAGCGCCACTGGCCTCGTCGAACTCCTACCAACCCGCCCAGCCAGCGCACTCGCCGTCGTCAGCCCCGCCGAGTTCGTCGCCGCCGTCGGCGGCTGGCTCCTTCAACGGGTTCCTCCCTGCCGGCGAAACCCGCTCCGCCCCCAACCCGTACCAGCCGGCCCATGAGGATCCGGAGACGACCCAGCGCGGCTAGCCCGCCGGGCATGCCGTGTCCCGGTGGCGCCCCAGCGGGCACTTGGCCGATCACCAAGAATACTGACCAGTAACATCCGGGCCGACCTCACCCGAGCACCAATGCCACACAGGTCTATCCTCGCCGACAGCGGGGCGGACTTCGCACCAGAACCACTCAACCCCGGCGACAACAGTGGCGGATGCCGTTGCATCCCCACGGCGGCCCCGAACGAGCGGAGACAGGCGTGACTCTCGTGTATCCGAGCAATCCTCCCGCTGTGGTGCCACCCTCCAAGGCGCCTCGCCCTCGACTGGCCTTCGTCGGGACCGGATACCTTGGTGCGACCTACGCGATCTGCTTCGCCGAGCTGGGCTACGAGGTGGTGGGGTTCGACGTCGACGAGCCGAAGGTGGCGAAGCTGGCCGCCGGCCAGGTGCCGTTCCACGAACCCGGCCTCGACGAGTTGCTGCGGAAGAACCTCGCGGCGGAGCGGCTGCGGTTCACGACCTCCTACGAGGATGTGGCCGATTTCGGGGACATCCATTTCATCTGTGTGGGTACCCCGCAACGGGCTGACGGCATGGCCGCCGACCTGTCCTACATCGAGCGGGCCGTCACGAATCTCACCCCGCATCTGCGGCGCAAGGCGCTGATCGTCGGAAAATCGACCGTGCCCGTCGGCACCGCCGAATGGGTACAGCAACTCGTGGCCAAGCACGCCGACCCGGCCCTCGGCGTCGAGGTGGCCTGGAGCCCCGAGTTCCTCCAGGAGGGCTACGCCGTCGAGGACGTGCTCCGCCCGAACCGCGTCGTGTTCGGGATCAAGAGCGACTGGGCAACGGCGATGCTGTACTCCGCGCACAAGGGCGTGTTCGAACTGGCCACCACCGAGGACCGCGAGGTACCGGTCGTGGTGACCGATTTCGCGACGGCGGAGCTGACCAAGGTCGCGGCGAACGCGTTTCTGGCCACCAAGATCTCATTCATCAACGCCATGGCCGAGGTCTGCGAGGCCAGCGGGGGCGACGTCACCATGCTGGCTCGGGCGATCGGTTATGACGCCCGCATCGGCAACCGGTTCCTGCGGGCCGGGATCGGATTCGGCGGAGGATGCCTGCCAAAAGACATCCGGGCGTTCCAGGCCCGCGCCCAGGAACTCGGCGTCGGCGAGGCGCTGCGTTTCCTCTACGAGGTGGATCTCATCAACCAGCGGCGCCGGCAGCGGGTCGTGCGGCTGGCGGCGAAGCTGCTGGACCGGCCCTGCGGGCCGGCGGGGCCCGACCTTTCCGGCCTGCGCATCACGGCCCTGGGAGCAACCTTCAAGCCCAATTCCGACGATGTTCGGGACTCGCCGGCCCTGTCCGTGGTCCGCAAGCTCGCCCGGACCGGTGCCGACGTGGTGGTCTTCGACCCGGAGGGGACAGAGAACGCCCGGCAGGCCGTCCCCAACGTGCTGTACGCCAGCACCCTGGGCGATGCCGTCACCGGCGCGGACCTCGTCTGCCTCCTCACCGAGTGGGAGGAGTTCCGCAACGCCGATCCGCGGGCGCTCGCCGAACTCGTCCGCTCCCCGCGCATGATTGACGGCCGCAACTGCCTGGATCCCGCACTCTGGACATCGGCCGGCTGGACCTACTTCGGGATGGGTCGCTAGGGCCGCAAACGCACACCGAACGGGTACGGCGACCCTCAGTATCGTGTCGAAGCGGTGTTAACGCTTTTCTTGCCCGGCTAAACGAGGCATTCTTCCCCCTAGAGGAATCGGCGGCGGGAACATACCAGGTGGTACCCGGCGCGGGAGTTTCCGCGCGTCGAGCGGCCACCGGCGGGTGGTTTGGCGCCGGACGACACCGCGACGGGAAGGAATGCCGTGGACTCTTACCCGTGTCCGGCGTGCGGGGGGCGTGCGACCGAGGCCACCGGCTGTCAACGATGCGGCCGCCCGCACGATCCGGATGCCGCGGCCTTCGCTCTGTTCCGGCGGACCGCCGCCGCGCTCGACACCAAGAAGAAGAACCTCACCGCTGACCAGAAGCTGCTGAGCTCGCAGATCGCGAGTGTCACGGCCCAGCGCGACTCGTTGCGCCGCAAGATTCTCAGCCGGCTCACCGAGGAGGACAACGGCGGCGGGACCGATCGGGTCCCGCTGTCGCAGCGTTTCCTCCGGCGGGCCCGGGGGAACGCGTTCCACCACCCGGCGGAGGACCCCGCCGACGCGCCGCAGTCCACTCCCAACGGGGCGTCGCCGGCCGCCAGCACCACACCGCCGGCTCCCACCGACACCACACCGCCCCCGGCCGAGCAGTCCGCGCCCCGGCAG
>JABDRL010000255.1 GCA_013041765.1 Dactylosporangium sp.
GGGTCGACCCGTCGTCATCACCAGCCACGATCACGGCACGTCCAATACCCCGCCAATCATGGACCGACACGGCCCCGGGGCCCGAAGGCCACCGGCCGCCCAGGCCCGGTTTGTATCGTTTCCGGCAGTAGACGGCACGGGCTTGCGCTTGACGGCGTCTATGCCACGGCGGCCACCGGACGGCCCCGTCGGGAACGCGCTTCCCCGCATCTCAGAAACGGTGGCGCCGGTGAATGGTTCACCGGCGCCACCGGGAGTGCCCGCAGCGGGCGGCGGGCGCTCCTGAACCGGCCACGTGCGGCGGACGGCGGGCGGCGGGCGGCGACGCCCGAGTGTCCGTCGGCGGCTACGAAGCCGTGCAGGTCACGGCCGGGGCCGACGCGCTGCCCGTTGCGATGAACCCGAACTGGGTCGAGCTGCTGGAAGCCAGACCGCCGTTCCATGGCGTGTTCGTCACCGTGACGTTCGAGCCGCTGACGCTGAGTTCGCCGTTCCAGACCTGGGAGATGCCCTGGTCGCTGGCGAGGGCCCAGGCGACACTCCAGCCGTTGACGGCAGAGCTACCGGCGGTGACGGTGACCTGTCCCTGGAAGCCGCCCTGCCAGGAATTGGTGACCTGGTAGGCCGCCGTGCAGCCCGAAGGCTGGGCCGACGGTGATGCGGACGACGGGGTGGCCGACGGTGATTCGGACGGCGGGGTGGCCGACGGTGATTCGGACGGCGGGATGGCCGACGGTGATTCGGATGACGGCGTGACCGCCGGGTACGCGGCATCCGCGGCCAGGCTGTAGGCGAGGTCGGCGATGAAGGCCCCGGCGGTGTAGGCGCAACCGTCGGCCTCACCCGGAGGCTTGATCCACAGGTAGCCGTCGATGTTGGCGTCACCGGTGTCCAACGTCGGGTACCGGCCGATCCGGCGGTCGGTGTTGTCGTCGGCGCACCAGTCGCCGCTGGCGCCACCGTTGCGGCTGGTGTCGATGACCTGGGTCTTGCCGGAGATGCCCATGCCGGACAGGGAAGAGATGATCGACTGGCCGTAGCCCACCTCGTTCTCCGTCGGCTGGAAGTTCGAGACGTTGGTGTAGAACCCGTCCGCGTGCTCGATACCGGCGTCCCGCAGGCGGCCGGCCTGCACGGAGGCGCTGTTCCACGCCGAGTGCCCGCCGTCGAGGTAGACCTTGGCGTTGGCATTGGCGGTCTTGATGGTCTGGGTGGCCGTGGTCAGCGCCTGGTTGCGCTCGGCCAGCTCGGTGGAGCCCAGGCAGGTCTGCAGGGCGAGGGAATCGGTCTCCAGGACGATGATGACCGTCTGGCTGCCCAGGGCTTGGGCGAAGGCGGAGACCCAGGTCTGGTACTGGGTCAGGTCCGGGGCGCCGCCAGCGCTGGCGCCGCCGCAGTCGCGGTTGGTGATCTCGTAGACCGACATGACCGGGACCTGCCCGGCGGTGTTCGCGGCCTCGATGAAGGTGCTGACCTCTGACTGCACGGTCGACAGGTTGAAGGTGGACATCCAGCGGGCCTGCGGCTGGCTGGCGATCTTGTCCCGGATGACCGGCATTCGGGAGTCGCCGGCGTTGGCCGCGACCCATCTGACCACTTGGGAATCGGGGTCCGTGTACAGCGTGCCGGAAAGCGTTCCTGCGGAGGCCGAGCCGCTGGCGAACCAGGCGCCCGCCGCGACCAGGCAAGCCGCTGTGGCGGTCGCGATGATCGCTGGGCGGCGACGTCCGAGGAGGCGGGGAACAGACATAAGCGGTCCTTTCTCGGGGGCGAACGACGACAGGCGTCGATGGGAGCGCTCCCGAGAACGCTAGGCGAGGACCGAGAACCCTGCCAAGTGGCCCCCGGGCGACGATACTGAAGTGCCTGTTCGACATTGTTTCGACATAGGCGCGGGGCTGCAAAGCGTGAAACTTACCGCTCACGTTCCCGAGGGCTCGTCGATGTCCCGCAGCGGTACCCCGAGGAGGAATCCCGGTGGGGCGTTCCACTTCTGGGCGCTGGACCCGTCACAGGCCGCGACCACGATTTTGCTCACCCGCTGGCCCGAGGGATGCAGATCCGGGACGGGGGCGTCCGGATCCGTCGGCGCCAGGCAGGAACCGAATCCGTCCGTGATCTGGTAGCTGGTCGCGTGGGCCCCGGTGCCCGCGAACACCGTCCAGGTCATGTTCTGCGCCGGCTGGCCGGTCGGGCAGGCGGTGACCGTGACGTACCGTCCGGGCCCCGGCGGCCCGGGACTGCGCAGGCAGACCCGGCCGGCGGACGGGTCGGTCGCGATCACCCCCGTGCCGCTGACCTGCCCGGCGGCGATCGTCGGGGTGGCCCAGCGCTGGCGCCAGCCGACCGCTTCCGGGTCCGGAGCCTGCTGGCAGGTCGCCGCGATGAGGTACGGGGCGGTGGGGTCGCCGTCGGTGACCTCCAGGCACCGACCGAACTGCGCGAAGTTGACCAGCTGGTTGGCGGCGGCCCCGGCGGCTCCCGGCCCCACGGCGGCCTCCGGCCAGAAGGTCTCGGTGCTGTTGGCGGGCCGGTGGCAGGACCCGGTGGCGACGGATCCCAGCACGATGAAGCTGCCGGAGACGCCGGGGTTCTGCACGTTGAAGCAGAACCCGTCGAGGGTCGTGCCGTCGGACGTGCCCTCGATGTTGGCCTGGTCGGTGAAGCTCCACTGCTGCTGCGGCCGGGTCGTCGCCGCGCAGGGGTGCAGCTGGACGGCGCGACCGGCGGCGTGCGGCGTCCCGGCGTCCAGGCACATGCCCAGCGGCAGCCCCGGGGACATCGACGAGACCAGGACCAGCGTGAGGTTGGTGTTGTAGGCGAAGCTCTGCCGGGCGCTGGCTTCCTGGCAGGACCGCACCGTCATGGCCGTGCCGGCCGGGGGGCTGTCCGACCCGGCGTCCAGGCACAGGTCCGGACCGGTGGCGGTGGCCTGGACGTGGATGGCTCCGCCCGTGGTGCGCTGCTGGGCCAGCTGGATGGGATAGGTCGCCCGGAGCGTCCGGTGCGGCACCGTGGACACCACCCCGGTGGCATGCGCGGTGCCCAGCGCCCGGATCAGTGCGTACCGGGGGGTTCCCGCCGGACCACCGCCGACGACGCACGGGATGCGGTTGGCCGCGATCCAGGTGTCCGACCGGCCGAGCGGATCTGCGGGCAGGTAGTCGATGGTGACCAGGTACCTGGCGGGGCCGGCGGCGCCGACGGCCCCGCTCCACGGCCCGCACGGCAGGTCACCGAGGACCCCGGCACTCCCGCTGCCCGCCGCCCGGATATGGCCCAGAGCGATCTCCAGGCCGGCCCTGGCCGCGCCGAGGGCATGCACCCGCTGGGTGACCTGCCGGCTCGCGGTGAGCTGGGTGAGCACCACCGGCACCAGCAGCCCGCTGAGCATGACCCCGACCAGGATCAGCAGCAGGGCCAGCGGCAGCGAGCCCCGGTCGGCGTCGCGATCGCCGGGGCCGTCGGGGCCGCCGGGGCCGTCGGGGCCGTGGCGCCCCGCCAGGGTGGCGTTCACGGTACGGCCCTGCCTTCGGTGCAGACGGTGGCGCTCTGCGTGGCCAGGGAGGTGTTGACGGCGGTGAAGGTGACGTCGGTCTGCCGGGACAGGCCCGTGCCGGCGCCTCCGGCGTGGGCCGTCAGAGTCAGCCGCAGCCGCTGGGTGGTGAACGTGGTGTCCGCCGGGATGAAGGTGAACGGCTGCCCGTCGGTGACGTCGAACGCCAGGGTGCGCCATCCCCCGGTGGGCGGGGGGTTCTCCTGCGGCCAGGACCGTCGCTGCAACCGCGTGGCGGTGCCGAGCAGCCGTACCTCGACGCAGGTGGCAGTGCCGGAACCGGTCAGCAGGTACTCCACGTACGAGTCGCCGCCGACCGCCGCGGGGGTGCTGATGCCGGAGGCGTAACGGATCTCCGCGTCCAGCCGCTGGACCGCCAGGTTGAGCTGGGTCTGGGCGGTCGCCAGGGCCTCGGCGTGGTTGGTGAGGCGGTAGAGCTGGACGACCCCCGTGGTGAAGATCGTCATGGCGACCGACATGATCGACATTGCGACGACCACCTCGATGAGGGTGAGTCCCCCGTCCTGGCGGGATGCCCGCCAGCGGCCCGGCCCCCCGGCCCGGCGCCCCCGCCACCGTGCCCGCCACCGTGCCCG
>JABDRL010000314.1 GCA_013041765.1 Dactylosporangium sp.
CCCCCCAGCAGACCGGCCAGGCACCCGGCGCGGAGCCGTCGGGCGGGTCTCCGGGCCCGGCCGCCCCAGACAGCCAGCTGGAGGAACTGCTGGGCATCGCCGGAAGCCGCCGCAGCGTGGCGGACAGCTCGATCCGGGTGGATGTCGACCTGCTCGACGCGCTCATGCGGCTGGTCGGCGAGCTGGTCCTGACCCGTAACCAGCTGGTCCGGGCGATCACGGAGACCGCCGACGCCGGCATGACCAGGACGGCCCAGCGCCTCAACCTGATCACCAGCGAGTTGCAGGAAGGCGTCATGAAGACGCGGATGCAGGCCATCGAGCACCTGTGGGCCAAGCTGCCCCGGGTGGTTCGGGACCTCTCGGCCGCCTGTGGCAAGCAGGTACGGCTCGCGATGGAAGGCCGCGAGACCGAGCTGGACCGAAGCCTGCTCGAAGCGGTGAAGGATCCCTTGACCCATCTGGTGCGCAATGCGGTGGACCACGGCATCGAGGCGCCGGACGTGCGGACGGCCGCGGGCAAGCCCGCCGAGGGCCTGCTGACGCTCCGGGCGTATCACGAGGGCGGCCACGTCATCGTCGAGGTCGCGGACAACGGTGCCGGGGTCGATTCCGAGGTCGTCGCGCAGACCGCGATCGAGCGTGGCCTCATCACCCGCGAGCAGGTCGGGCACATGGACCGCCGGGAGATCCTGGCGCTGCTGTTCCGACCGGGATTCTCCACGGCCAAGGTGATCACGAAGGTCTCCGGGCGCGGCGTCGGCATGGATGTCGTCAAGACCAATATCGAGCGGATCGGTGGAGCGGTCGACGTCGAGTCGACGGTCGGGGTCGGTACCACCTGGCGACTGACCATCCCGCTGACCCTCGCGATCATCCAGGCACTCACGGTGGAATGTGGCGCCCAGCGCTACGTTATTCCGCAGGTCGCGGTGCACGAGCTGGTGTACCTCGACGGGCAGGCCGGTCGCGTGATCGAGAACGCCATGGGGGCGCCGGTCTACCGGCTGCGGGGCAAGCTGCTGCCCCTGGTCCGCCTGGACCAGACGCTGGGGCTGCCCGGCGCGGGAGACTCCGACCAGAATGTCTACGTCGCGGTGCTACAGGCGGAGGGCCGCCGCTTCGGCTTGGTCGTGGACCGGGTCCTGAACACCGAAGAGGTCGTCGTCAAGCCGCTGACCTCGCGGTTCAAGGACATCGGGGGGTACGCCGGGGCGACCATCCTGGGAGACGGGCGGGTGGCGCTGATCCTCGATGTCGCGTCGCTGGCGCGTCGGTCGCACCTGAACGTGAGCGGCGCGGACCGGCTGGAGAACGAACTCGAGTCCGCCGTGCGAGCCGGAGGCAGCGCCATCGACCGCCTGCTGATCGCCGGTGTCGGTGGGCACCGGGTCGGGATTCCGCTCGACATGGTGACCCGGCTGGAGGAGTTCGCCGTCGACAACATCGAGCGGTCGGGCAACCGGGAAGTGGTCCAGTACCGCGAACAGATCCTGCCGGTCGTGCGCCTGTCGACGCTGCTGGGCGCCTTTGACGGGGCCGAGCAGGTCGACCCGATGCCCGTGGTCGTCTACACCGAGGACGGCCGGAGCGTCGCCCTGGCCGTCGACAACATCGTCGATATCGTCGAGGAAGAGGTCGAGGTCCGTCGGGACTTCGGCGATGACGGGCTGCTCGGCTCCGCGGTCATCCAGCAGCGGGTCACCGAACTGCTCGACGTCCGGCGGGCGATCGCGGCGGCGGACCCCATGTTCGCGGGTGAGGGGGCCTCCTACGAGTCGTACGACGGCTACGCGCCGTACGACGACGTCCCGGTGTACGCCGAATCCAAGGAACACGACGAGTCCACGATGGTGGTGACGACCAAATGACCAGCCGCCAGTACGCCACGTTCGAGGTGGCCGACCAGCTGTTCGGGTTGGATGTCGCGCAGGTGCAGGAGGTCCTGTCGTTCCACGAGTACACGCCGGTGCCGCTGGCGCCGAAGGCGGTCGGGGGGCTGTTCAACCTGCGGGGACAGGTGATCGCCGCGGTCGATCTGCGGGTGCAGCTGGGCCTGCCGCCGCGGGATCTGGACGGCCCGGCGATGAACGTCATCGTCCGGACCGAGGAGGAATCGGTCAGCCTGCTGGTCGACAAGATCGGTGAGGTGATCGAGCTGGAGGACGACACTTTCGAGGCTCCTCCGGACACCCTGACCGGGCCGTCCCGCGACCTCATCACGGGCGCCTTCAAGCTGGACGGCCGGCTCATGCTGGCGCTGGACACCACCCGGGCCATCGACACGTCCAGTGGGCACCTGGTCGACGAGCACGGGTAGGGACCGACAGCGTCGATCGCGACGGGCGAGGGG
>JABDRL010000164.1 GCA_013041765.1 Dactylosporangium sp.
CCGGGGTTGACCCCTCCCGCTACGCCCCGTCACCGGACGAATCGTCGACCGACCAGCGCCGGATCTCCGGAGCGGCCGGATCGGCCAGGCTCAGCACGATGTCGGCCCGGGTGGCCGGGCTGGCCACCATCCGGTACATCGCCTGCGCCGGCAGGTACCGCACCCGGTACCGCCGCCGCACCGCCTCCGGTGAGCCGAACCGGTCGACGTCCCGGTCCAGGGCCCGGCGCAGCGTCTCCTCCGGCTCGGCGTGCAGGTACACCCGCAGATCCCAGTGGTCCCGCAGCTCGGGTCGCAGCAGGAACACCCCGTCGAACAGGAGAATGGCCCGCGCACCGGCCTGGCGGGGCTCGGCCACCACCGGCTGATCGGCGGCACGGTCGTAGCAGGCCGGCAGGTACCGGCCGTCGCCGTCCGGGCCCAGCGGGCGCAGCACCGACCCGACGATGGCATCGTGGTCGAAGGCGTCGAGGTAGTAGCCCTCGGCCGACAGCGCTCCCCGCCGGGTCCGGGCCGCCTCCGGGAGATGGAAATCGTCGGCGCTGATCCGGATGACCTCCCGGTCCGGGCCGAGCATGCTGGCCAGGTCATCGGCCAGGGTCGTCTTGCCCGCGGCGTCGGGACCGTCGATGGCCACCCGCAGGGTGTGTGGCACCGATCGCTGTCGAAGAGCGTCGGCGAGTCTGGTCAGCGTCGCGGTCACGTCGGCGGCGCCGTCACGCGGCCTGGTGCCGCTGGCTGCTGGAGCGGCGCACGACGAGCTGTGGTTTGAAGACGACATGGCGATGTTGGTGTGTCCCTCCATCGTTGATCTCTTCCAGGAGCAGTTGGGCCGCGGTACGCCCCAGCTGCTCGCGTGGCTGCCTGATCGAGGACAAGGGCACGGCCGCCGCACCCGCGAACTCGATGTCGTCATAGCCGACGATAGCGATCTCATTGGGCACGGTGATCCCCCGTTGCGTCATGGTCTGTAGCAGTCCGAGCGCCAGCAGGTCGTTCGCGCAGAACACCGCCGTCGGGCGCCGCTGGGTCGGCAGATCGGCGATGTCCTCCCCGGCGCGCCGGCCGGCCGCGACCGTCAGGCAGGCGGTCGACACCACCAGCAGGTGCGCCGACGCCCCGATGCGCCCGACGAGGGCCGCGGAGCAGCCCTCGTGGCGGTCGACGACCTGCCGGGTGGTGAACGGCCCGCCGACAAAGGCGATCCGCCGGTGCCCCCGCTCGGCGAGGTGATCGCCGGCCAGTCGTCCGCCGAGGACATCGTCGACCGCGACCGAGCACCGGTTGCGCTGGCGGGCCTCCCGGTCGACGAACACCACCGGGGTCCCCCGGCGCACGAACTGCCCGAGCCTGGAGTCCTGCCCGTCGTCGACCGGAGTGATGAGCACGCCCTGCACTCGCTGTTCCTCCAGCATGTCGAGATAGCGGCGTTCCCGGGCGACGCTGTTGCCGCTGTCGCACACCATCACGACGAGTCCGTGCTCCTCGGCCGAGGCCTCGGCGCCGCGCACCACGTCGGTGAAGAAGGGATTGGCCACGTCCAGAACCATGATCGAAATAATGCGGCTCCGGCCGGCCCGCAGCTGGCGAGCGGAGTCGTTGCGAACGTATCCGAGCCGCTCGATGACGCCCAGCACCCGCTGGCGTGTCGCCGGGGCCACGACGTGCGGATGGTTCAGGACGTTGCTGACCGTACCGATCGAGACGCCGGCCTGACGGGCGACCTCCTTGATGCTGGCTGTCGGCATTGGCTCCTGACGCTCTCCTGCGGCCCACCGCCTGCCCTCGCGACCCGGGACGGGCAGTTTTACCATACGCAGGGCCTACAGGGTGTCAAGCGGGGTGGGACGGCGCTCGCGCCGGCTCAGGCAACGGACGCGAAATCGGATTGGCGATCGAGCCAGGCATGCAGCTCGGCGACGCCCAGCGGCCTGCTCACGTAGTAGCCCTGGATGAATCCGCAGCCCAGCCCGGCGAGGGCGTCCAGGGTCTCGCGATCCTCGACGCCCTCGGCGACCACGTTCATGGTCAGGTTGCGGGCAAGATCGACCATGGCCCGGACGATGGCGTGGTTACGCTCGTCGGTTCGCATGGTGGTCACGAAGCTGCGGTCGATCTTCAGCTCGTGGACGGGCATGTCGCGCAGGAACGCCATGGACGAGTACCCGGTGCCGAAGTCGTCGATGGACGACTGGACCCCGTACCGCCGCAGCTGCCGCAGCACCTCCGAGGCCAGCGCGGGGACGGTGATCAGTGCGCTCTCCGTCAGCTCCAGCGTCAGCATCTCCGGGGCGACGCCGCACTGGTCGAGCAGGTGCATGACCTTCTCCGGGAACCGGGCGTCCAGCAGCGACCGGGCGGTGATGTTGACGGCTACCGGCAGCCGGCGTCCCTGGAGCTGCCAGACCCCGGCCTGGCGAACCGCCAGTTGCAGCACCACCTCGGTCAGCCGGTCGATGAGCTCGGTCGACTCGATGGCCGGAAGGAAGGCCCCCGGAGGCAGCAGCCCCCGGTCCGGATGCTGCCAGCGCACGAGGGCTTCGACCCCGATCGGCCGCAGGCTCACCGCATCGATCTTGGGCTGGTAGTACAGGACGAGTTCCCCGTGTTCGATCCCGCGGCGCAGGTCGCTGAGGACCGACAACGACGCGGCATCGCTGCCGTCCTTGCCCGGGTCGTAGAGCCGCAGGCCGAACCCGCCACGCTTGGCGATGTACATCGCGATGTCGGCGTGCTGAAGCAGCTCGTCGGCGTCGGCCGCGTCCAGGGGGCAGCTCGACGCACCGATGCTGGCGCCGAAGCCCACGGTCAGCCCATCGAGCACGACGGGTTCCTGGATGGTGCGCCGCACCCGCTCGGCGACGGCCAAGAGGTCCTCCGCCGATTCCACCCTCGGCAGGAGCACGGCGAACTCGTCGCCCCCGAGGCGGGCCACCACGTCGCTCTGCCGGGAGATCTTGCTCAGGCGACCCGCGACCTGTCGCAGCAGCCGGTCGCCGTAGTGATGGCCCAGGGTGTCGTTGATGTCCTTGAACCGGTCGAGATCGATCAGCAGCAGGCCGGCCATCCCCTGGCCGCCCCGGACGGCGGTCACCGCGCGCTCGGCGTGCTCTGCCAGCATCCGCCGGTTGGGCAGCCCCGTCAGGGTGTCGTGGAACGCCCCGTGGCGGTTGGTCGCCAGTTCCCGCTCCGCGCGACGCTGATAGGCGATCAGCACCGCGGAGCTGGCCACGCAGAACAGGGCGTCGACCGAGATGACGGCCAGGACGATCCAGCGCAGCACGACGTTGCGCTCGTCCGCCTCCGCCAGGAACTCCGCCAACTCCCGCTGCTTGCGGTCGACGTTGCCGACGATGCGGTCGCGCAGGGCGGCGAAGTAGCGCGTCGCCGGCTCCGCGTACCCCGACAGCTGGGTCCGGTCGGTGAGGTCGAGCACTGTCCGGATGACCTTCGTGTAGTTGTCGTAGTCGATCCGGACGCTCCGCGCGTGCTCGGCCTCGGCGGGGCCGCCATGTTCCAGCAGCCAGCCGAACTGGTCGCTGGCCGAGTTGACGGCCACGACCAGGGGCTGCCTCCGCAGGTCGGTCCCCCCGGTGGCCAGGTAGGCGCGCAGGGCCGCGTCCTCGACGGTCACGTGGTCGAAGATGTCGTTCCACACCGCACTGACGTCGTTGACCGCCCGGACCCGTCCGGCGGTCGCGTGCGTCACGGCCGTCCCCCACAGGGCCAGCGTCCCCAGCGCGGCCAGACCGAGGGCGAGGCCAGCCGCCGCTGCCCTCGCCAACGCGCATCGCGCCGTCCACCCGCCGTGCATGCCCACCTCTGACCACATTCTGTGGTGTCGTCCCAACGATCAACCCATCGTCGGAACGGCTCCACAGTTGAGGGCAACGGGCGGCGGGGCCCTACCCGGGAAGCACCACCACGCACTCGACCGCGCCCGGTCCGCAGGCGACCAGGACGCCCTGTGGATCATCGCGGACCGTTCCGCCCTCGACCCGGTCGACGGCTGCCTGGCCGACGAGCAGCACCTGCCACGACGCGGGCGAGCCTCGCCGCGTCACCCGCACGGCGCCGCCGTCCCTGGCGACCTCGAAGGTCGCGGCGGTCGCCCCTGTCGGGGTCGGGACCCGGACGGTGGCCCGCTCGCCGTCGCCTAGGTCGTAGACCCGCAACGTCACCCCGGCCGGGTAGTCGTAGTCCGGACGGTCGTTGACGGCACCGACCGGGATCACCGCCCCCGGGCGGGCGAACAGTGGCACGCTGGAGAAACCGTGGCGCTCCCGCACCCAGGTCGGACCGGCGACGACCCGCCCGGTCAGGACGTTGGTCCACCGCCCGGCCGGCAGGTAGTAGCTGGTGTCCCCGGTGGCGGAGAAGACCGGTGCGACGAGCAGATCGTCGCCGAGCATGTACTGGCGCTCCAGGTGGGCGCAGGCCGGGTCGTCCGGGAAGTCGAACACCATCGGCCGCATGACCGGGGTCCCCTCGGTGTGCGCCGCCACGGCCTGCCCGAACAGGTAGGGCATCAGGGTGCACTTGAGGTTGGTGAAGGTCCGCAGCACCTCGACGGCCTCCTCGTCGAACAGCCACGGCACCCGGTAGGTCTGGTTGCCGTGCAACCGGCTGTGCGACGACAGCAGGCCAAAGGGGATCCACCGCTTGAACACCGCAGGATCCGGCAGGCCCTCGAAACCACCGATGTCGTGGCTCCAGAACCCGAACCCGCCCATGGCCAGCGACAGCCCGCCGCGGAGGCTCTCGGCCATCGACTCGAAGGTCGCCGAGCAGTCGCCACCCCAGTGCACCGGGTACTGCTGCCCGCCGACGGTCGCCGAGCGCGCGAACACGACAGCGTCGCCCTCGCCCCGGTACTCCCGGAGCAGGTCGAAGACGACCTGGTTGTAGAGCAGGGTGTAGTAGTTGTGCATGAGTTCCGGGTCCGCGCCGTCGAAGTAGACGACGTCGTCGGGGATCCGCTCGCCGAAGTCCGACTTGAAGCAGTCGACCCCCAGGTCGAGCAGGGCCCGGAGCTTGCCGGCATACCAGGCCCTCGCCTCGGGGTTGGTGAAGTCGACCAGGCCCATGCCCGCCTGCCAGCGGTCCCACTGCCAGACGTCGCCGTTGGGTTTGCGCAGCAGGTAGCCCCGCTCGGCGCCCTCGGCGAACATGGCGGAGCGCTGGGCGATGTACGGATTGATCCACAGTGAGATCCGCAGCCCGTGCTCCCGCTTGAGCCGGGCGAGCATGCCGGCCGGGTCCGGGAACGCGTCGGTGTCCCACTCGAAGTCACACCAGTGGAACTCCCGCATCCAGAAGGTGTCGAAGTGGAAGACGCTCAGCGGCAGCCGGCGGTCGGCCATGCCGTTGACGAAGCTGGTCACGGTCGCCTCGTCGTACGGGGTGGTGAAGGAGGTGGTCAGCCACAACCCGAACGACCATGCCGGGGGCAGGGCCGGCCGGCCGGTCAGGGCCGTGTACTTGCGCAGGATCTCCCTCGGGGTCGGGCCGTAGATCACCAGGTAGCGCAGTCGCTGCCCGGCGACCGAGAACTGCACCCGGGAGACGACCTCGGAGCCCACCTCGAACGCGACGTGGCCGGGGTGATCGACGAACACCCCGTAGCCCGCGTTGGTCAGGTAGCAGGGAACGTTCTTGTACGCCTGCTCGCTGGACGTCCCGCCGTCGGCGTTCCAGATGTCAATGACCTGGCCGTTCTTGACCAGCGGGCCGAAGCGCTCGCCCAGGCCGTAGACGAACTCCCCCACGCCGAGGTCGAGCTGCTCGCGGAGATAGTGCTCGCCGTCGACGGTGTCGATGGCCGCCATCGCCCTGGAACCGCTGGAGGTCAGCACCCGGCCAGCGGCGAGGAAGTCCAGCCGCCAGTGCGCCCCCCGGTCGATCCGCACGCTCAGCGCGCCGGAGGTCATCGTCGCGGCCTCCGCGTCGGCCTCGACGGTGACCTCCGCCGGCTCGGTCTCCAGCGCGAACCGCGGGTGCCGGGAAC
>JABDRL010000165.1 GCA_013041765.1 Dactylosporangium sp.
GTGCGAGACCACTGGTCTCGCACCCCGCACCGTCGCCTGCGCCGCCATGAGCGCGCCTGGTTGACTTGCGGAAGTTTTTGATATCTTCCGGAAGTGACTGACGCCGTCCATTCTGGCCCTGATGGACTTTGAGCAGGCATTTCATGGTCTAGAAGTGACGACCAGATTCGTCACGTCGAGCCTTCGTCGAACTCTGGAGGTTTGGCTTCTTGAAATATCCGGCACGTTTTCCGTACATTCCGGCAGGACGCCCCAGAACACCGTGCCGGCGCCCACCCGTGCCCGGCGAGGAAGGCGCGAGCGGAAGGACATGTCATGTTCACCGTCTCCGGAAGACGATCGATCCGCGTCGCAAGCATCGCCGCTACGGCGCTCGCCGCTGGAACACTCGTTGTCCTCGGCCAGACCGAGGCGCTCGCGGCTTCGACCGCGACCGTCAACGGCTCGACCAGCTACCAGCGCATCGACGGCTTCGGTTTCTCCGAGGCCTTCCAACGCTCCGAGCTGATCCACAACCTGCCGTCGGCGAACCAGCAGAAGGTGCTCGACCTGCTGTTCGACCAGACGAGCGGGGCGGGGTTCTCGATCCTGCGCAACGGGATCGGATCATCGCCAGACAATTCCAGCGACTGGATGCGGTCGATCGCACCGACCAACCCGGGCAGCCCGAGTGCCACGCCGACCTGGGTGTGGGACGGTTCTGACAACAGCCAGGTGTGGCTGTCGAAACAGGCCATGTCATACGGAGTGCAGACCATCTACGCCGACGCGTGGAGCGCGCCGGGGTACATGAAGACCAACAACAGTGACTCCGGCGGCGGAACGCTCTGCGGCGTGCCGGGCGCGACCTGTGCCAGCGGGGACTGGCGGCAGGCGTACGCCAACGTGCTCGCCAAGTACCTCGACCTGTACGCGGAGGCCGGGGTGCCCATCACCCACGTCGGCTTCCTCAACGAGCCGGGCCTGTCCACCTCGTACGCGAGCATGCTGTCCAACGGCGCCCAGGCGGCCGACTTCATCAAGGTGCTCAGCGAAACCCTCACCGCGGCCGGATCCACCGCGAAGATCGTCTGCTGCGATGCCGAGGGCTGGTCGCTGCAGAACGACATGCTCAACACCATTGCCAGCGACCCGGCGGCCATGTCGGCGCTCAGCGTCGCCAGCGCACACGGGTACACCTCGGCACCGACCTTCCCGTTCAGCCAGTCCAGCAAGCCGGTCTGGGAGACCGAATGGTCCACCTTCAACGGCTGGGACGCCGATTGGGACAACTCCTCCGACTCCTCCGGATACAGCTGGGCCGGACGGGTCATGACGGCCCTCACCTCGGCCAACGTCAGTGCGTTCCTCTACTGGTGGGGCGCGGCGGAGAAGGCCAACAACGAGAGCCTGATCCGGCTGGACGGGGACTCCTACAGCGTGTCGGCACGGCTGTGGGCACTCGCCAACTACAGCCGGTTCATTCGCCCGGATGCCGTTCGGATCGCCGCGAGCGGCACCGATGGCAACGTCAAGCTGGCCGCGTTCAAGAACGCCGACGGCAGCGTGGTCGTGGTCGCCCTCAACGGTGCCAGCAGCGCGAGCTCCATGTCGTTCACCCTCGCCAACACCGGCGTGACGTCCGGGACCGCAACGCCGTACCTCACCAACAGCGGCAACGGCACCGCGGCGCAGAACGCCATCGCGGTCAGCGGTGGGGCCTTCTCCGCGAGCATTCCGGCGCGGTCCCTGGTGACCTACAAGATCACCGGCAGCGGGCTGCCGTCGAGCCCGCCCTCCTCGGCGTCGCCGCCGTCCAGCCCGCCGGCCACGGGTACCAGCTGCAAGATCGCATATACCACGAACGCCTGGAACAGCGGCCTGACCGCGGCCATCACCATCGCGAACACCGGGAGTACCCCGGTCGACGGCTGGTCCCTGGCGTTCACGCTCCCCAGCGGCCAGGTCATCACGTCCGGTTGGAACGCCACCTATTCGCCGGTGTCCGGCACCGTGACCGCGACGAACGCCACGTACAACGCGACGATCCCGGCGAACGGTTCGGTCAGCATCGGCTTCCAGGCCAGCCATACCGGCAACACCGACAAACCGGCGTTGTTCGCCCTGAACGGCGCCGCCTGTACCGACGCCTAGCTTGTTCAGGGGCGCCGGGGCGCCGGGGCGCCGGGGCGCCAGTGGGGCTATGGCAGGGGGCGGCAGTCCAGGGTCGGGTGCATGCTGGGCTCGAGCCGGTGCCGGGTTGCGGCCCCGTCGAGCATTGATCTGTCGAACAACGCGAAATTACCGTTTTCAGCCGCTTTCGCCTGATACATGGCAATATCGGCATTTCGAAGGTACTCGTCGACGGTGCCGCTGCCGCTCATCCCCACGGCAATACCAGCGGCGGCGCTGACCGCCAGGAACCGTCCGTCGATCGCCAGGGGCGATGAAATGGCGGACAGGATCCGGGCGACCGTGGGCTCCAGGCTGGCGGTGTCCTGAACATCGTCGAGGAGCAGGACGAACTCGTCGCCGCCGAACCGGGCGACCGTATCGTGCGAACGCAGCTCCCGGGTGAGCCGTTCGGCCACCTTGATCAACACCTCGTCGCCCATCTGATGGCCGAGACTGTCATTGATCACCTTGAAGCCGTCGAGGTCGAGGAACACGACCGCAAACAGACGAACATGTTGATGGTGGGCTTGGTCGACCATCTGGCGGAGGCGGTCGAGAAACAACGTCCGGTTCGGCAGACCGGTGAGGGGATCATAGTGCGCGTCGCGACGAAGTCGCTCTTCCATCAGCTTCCGGTCGGTGACATCGGTCATCGAGCCGACCAGCCGGATGACTCGGCCGGCCTCGTTGTGCATCGATCGGACGTGGGTCGTCATCCACCGGTAGGCGCCGTTCGCGGTGCGTAGCCGATACCCCAGCTCCATGGTCGGCGCTTGCCCGTCGATGTGCTGGGCGAGCATCCGGTCCACGGTGGGGCGATCGTCGGGATGGATCCGGCCGAGCCATTCCGTGGACGTCGCGGTGATCTCGTCCTCGGCGCAGCCCAGCAGAGACTTCCACCGGCTGGAGTAGAAGACCGTTCCCGAGAGGAGGTTCCAGTCCCACAGCCCGTCGTTCGCGGCCTCGGCCGCGAGTGCATAGCGTTCCTCCCTGATCCGGATCTCCTCGAGCAGCGCACGTTCCGAACGGATCGCATGCTCGTGGTCGAGCGCCACGGTCAACAGGACCACCCAGTGGTTGTACCGCTCGAATGCGGTCACCTCGCACACGTCGAGTGGACCTGTCAGCGCGAGGAACCCCCAGTCGCTGCCGGCGAAGCGCACCGGCAAGACATACAGGTAGCTGGAAACGACGCTCTGCTCATCGACGAGATCGATGAATGAGGCCGGAGGGAACGCGGTGACGTCGCACGGTCCCGGCGGCACCTGGCATTGTTCGGCCCTGTCGTAGGTGCTGACGATGCGCAGGGCCGCTCCATCGTCGCGGTTGCCCCGGCCGGATTCCCACAACGCCAGACACCCGGCCCGGAACTCGGTGGCCGCCAACCAGTCCAGCGACTGGGCGGTCAGGACGCGCTGCCGGACCAGATCCGTTCCGATCATGTAGTACCGGCGCTGGATTTCGACGTCCTGGTAGGCGATGGGGCGCCCCCGCACGTTCAGGTTCTGGTCTTCCAGCATGCGCATGGCGATGTCGAAGACGAGACGGTCGCACCGGGCCGCAACCGTGGGGTCGTCCGGGGCGAGGCGAGCGGAAGAGGCCTGGGCGAACCGGCGAATCGCGCCGACGAGCTGCAGCGGGTTCGGTGCTTGGCTCGCCAGTTGCCGCAGCTCACGGATGATGGGTCCGACGACGCTGGCGGCATCGGCGGACGGCGTCCGGGCCACCGCCGTGAGCAGCCCGGTGAGGTGCTCGGTCACCCGGACCAGGGCTCGATGCTCAGCCACGGTCAGATGGCGACCGCTGTGGACGGCATCGGTCAACTCGTTGACAAACTGGGCGTCGGTCCATTCGGCGTCGGCGGGGGCTGCCCCCGGCGGACGTCCGGCGGCGTCCGAGCATCCACAGGATTCCCTCGGGACGAAGGCGACCGGGGTGCACTGGTATCCCGGCACTACCGGGGACCCCTCGATCAGCTGGAAGGCAAGGTCACCGGCTAGGGTGCCGGCGAGCATGAAGTTCTGAGCGATCGTGGACAGCGGCGGTTGAAACGTGGCCGCGTCCGCGATGTCATCGAATCCGATCACAGCCATGTCGTCGGGTACCACGACACCGACCCTGGCGAGCGCCGCAACGAACGCCATCGCGACGAGGTCGGTACAGGCCACCGCGGCGCTCGGCAATGGGCCACGGTCCCGGAGTTCGCGCACGGCCTCGGTGGCGTCATAGGTCTCATCCAGCTGCCACGACACCAGCACCGGCTCGCATGGCTCCAGCCCACGGGCCAGCATGATTTCCTGGTAGGCGCGGTAGCGAATCCATTCGTCGGCATCCGCCCGATGACGATAGACGAACGCGATCGTTCGGTGCCCGTGCTCGATGAGATGGTCGATGGCCAGGCGCACGCCAGTGCGGTTGTCGGGCACGACGGTCGGGCACTGGAATTCGCCGAGTTCCCGGTAGACCGCCACGACCGGTTTGCCGGCTTGGGCGAATTCCCGGAGATAGGCATCGGTGACGGCGGCCTGGCCGACGACGAGGGCGTCGATGTGCTGCCACGCCACGCGAGCCATGAAGCGGTCGTCGTCGGGGTAGTCGACGAAGCCCGCGTCGAACGTCTGGATCGCGACAACCCTGCCACCACGGGCCGCCACCGTCTGGAACAGGCCGGTAAGCACGTTGCCCCAGAAATACCCGTGGATCGCCGGCGCCAGGAACCCGATGGTCTGTCGCCGATGACTACGGAGTATGTCGATTCCGCCTCCCTTGCTCGGCGTGTTGCCTGTCGCGGTCGTCCACCGTCGGCCAGAGACCGGTTCCCCCGCAGGCCGTTACCGATGGTTGCGTCCCGCCGTGCACTGGTTTCGACGGGGAGCCTACGACGTGAGGGCGCTTTCGCAAACCCCGTGCCTCGCCTCGGTACCCTGCCGCCGACCAGCGAGCACATTGTGGGCGATCGAATTCGTCACGATAAGATCTTGAGATGTCCGTGGAAGCGGCGGCGGACCCGGCGGGCGCTCGCAGCCATCAATCGGGACGGGCGGCGGGAGTGGCGGTTGCGCAAATAGGGCCACTCCCGCTACTGCCTTGACGGTTGTTGAAACTACTGAACGTGAAACTGGTGTCGGCATCGGGTGGGGGAAGACATTGTCGGTTGATGATTCGAGACGATCTGATCCGCGAACCGGATCGACCGGAACGGCCGCGACCGCGGCAGGTGGCAATGCCGTGGTCGCGGCCCGTTCGCTGTCTTCGGTGATCGCCGTTGCGGCCGGCTGCTCCACCGGTTAGCTGGACGGAATCAGCCTTCCGGCGCGATAGATCGTGACGGGATTGAGCATCGCCATGACATCCGCCGCCGGATTTCCCGGAACCGCGAGCAGATCGGCGTCGTATCCGGGGCGGATTCTGCCCTTGCGGTTCCCCACCCCGCAGGAATCGGCCGCGAGGCTGGTGGCCGAGCGCAGCGCCGCCTGGTCGGTCATCCCGAGGTAGTCCCGCATCTGCACCACGCCGTACGGCATGCACGTGAACGGCTTCTCCGGGCTGGCTCCGGCATCGGATGAACAGACCATCGGAACGCCGGCCCGGTACTCGCTGGCGAGCACCGCCGCCACGGCCAGCACCAGCTCGGACGCCGTGCCCTCCGGTACCTGCGCCGCCGTCGAACCAACGAAGATCTGCGCGGCGGCCATGGCCATGATGGTCTCTTCGTCGACCGTGACACCGGTCGGGCTGAGGAAGGTGGCGTGCTCCACCCCGTCGACCCCGGCCTGGACCGCGGCCGCGATTCCGGGCGCACCGTGGGCATGGGCCGTGACGGGCAGGCGGTGCCGGTGGGCGCGGTCGACCAGGAGCCGCAGCTGCTCGACGGTGTACTGGGCCTCGAACGGATTCGATCCCGCGGTGAGCGTGCCCCCGGTCGCCATGACCTTCACGACATCGACCCCCCGGGCGGCCCGCTCATCGACCGCCGCCACGATCTCGTCATCCGATTCGGCCACCCCGCCGAGGAACCAGCAGTGGCCGTCGGGGGTGGTGATCGGCGGCCCCGAACACAGGATCTCCGGCATGTCCGCCGCCCGCTCGTCCCGGACCCCCAGCGTCAGGTAGCCCCGATCGGCGACATCCCGCACCGTGGTCACCCCGGAGGAGAGGGCGGCCCGGGCGTTGAGACGGATGCGCTCCAGCATGGTCTCGTCGGAATCCTCGAGCGACGGGGTGGTGATGTCTCCCGTGGGCTCGAAGCAGAGGTGCACATGGGCGTCGACAAGGCCCGGCATCAATGTCACATCGCCGAGGTCCGTCACCGGAATGCGGCCGGTGTCGGAGCCTTCCGGCAGCACACCGATGATCGTCCCGCCGCAGAGAAGAACCAGCGAGGGATCGGCGTGCAATCGTTCGCCGTCGAAGACTCGGGCCGCGCGAAGCCCCTGGACACCCGATCCGGTCGTGCTGGATGCGGCATGTGCCCTGGCGGGGATGGCCAGTGACGCGGTGGCAGCGGCGCCGATACCCAGAACGGTCCGGCGACTGATCTTTCCATAGACAGGCATGCCGTGTATTTCACCTGGCACGGCCGGGGGGAACGTACCCGGAATTTACATAACTTGAGTTTCCCGGAATCCCGCCGCTCCTGGACCTGCCCAGCGGGTTCCGGTCGCCGCCGGAAGCCGGACCACGAAGCGGCATCCCCGGCCGATGTTGGTGACCTCCACCCGGCCGCCGTGGGCCTCGACCAGGCCCCGCACGATGGCCAGCCCCAGCCCGGCCCGCCCGCCCTCGACCGGTCCGCCCTCGACCGGTCCGCCCTCGACCGGTCCACTCGGCTGCGGGCCGGGGGCCGGGCTGCGGGCGCGCTCACCGCGGAAGGCCACGTCGAACACCCGGGGCAGGTCCCCCTCGGGAATGCCCCCGCAGGTATCCGTCACCGCCAGCCAGGTCATGTCCCGGTCATACCCGGCGTTGATCCACACTGTCCCGCCGTCCGGGGTGAACCGGATCGCGTTACGCAGCAGGTTCGCCACGACCCGGGCCAGTTCCGGCTCGCTGGCCAGGACCGTCGGCCAGCCGTGCTCCTCGGCGCGCAACCGTACGCCCCGGGCTCGGGCGAGGGGCTCCGCCGAGGCCAGGGCGTCAGATACGAGATCGCCGAGGGGCACCGCCGACATCGACAGCCGCAGGGCCCCGGCGCTGATGCGCGACAGTTCGAATAGGTCGTCCACCAGCGCCGCCATCCGGGCGGATTCTGTCCGGATCCGCCGGTGATACTCCTCGACGGTGGCGGCATCCGACACCACCCCGTCTTCGAGGGCCTCGGCCATCGCCCGGATACCGGCCAGCGGGGTCCGCAGGTCGTGCGATACCCAGGCGACCAGCTCCCGGCGGTTGGTCTCCATCCGGCGCTCCCGCTGGCGGACCTGATCGGCCCACACCGCCGCCGCGGCCAGCCGGCGGCCGAGCCACCACCCCAGCCCGAGGCTGACCACGCCGGAACCGGCCAGCACGACCAGCAGCACGTCGCGGTCGTGGGGGGAGATGAACATCGCCCGGGCCACCCCGAGGATCCCGACCAGTACCGCCGCGACGGTCACCGCCAGCAGCACACAGAGATGGACCGGGACCGACCGGCCGCGCAGGGCCCGCAGCAGCAGCGCCCCGGGGACACCCACCAGCAGCGCCCCGGCGAGCGCGATCCCCAGGATCAGCGCGGTGTCGTGCGGTGACAGGTCAGGCACGGGGCACTCCCGGCTCGTACCGGTAGCCGACGCCCCACACGGTCAGGATGCGGCGGGGCCGGGCCGGATCGGTCTCCACCTTCTCCCGCAGCCGCCGCACATGCACGGTCACGGTGGACTGGTCGCCGAAGGTCCATCCCCATACCGCCTCCAGCAGCTCGGCCCGGCGAAACGCCCTGGCCGGATGGCGCATGAGAAACCCCAGCAGGTCGAGTTCCCGCCCGGTCAGGGCCAGCTCGGCCCCGGCCCGGGTGGCCACCCGCCGTCCCAGGTCCACGACGAGGTCACCGTCGGCCACGGTCGGGACCGTGGCGGTGGCGGATCCGGCGGGGGCCGTGGCCCGGCGCAGTACCGAGCGCACCCGGGCGACGAGTTCTCTCGGGGAGAAGGGTTTGGTCAGGTAGTCGTCCGCGCCCAGGTGCAGCCCGACGATCCGGTCGGACTCCTCGCCCAGGGCGGTCAGCATGATGATCGGTACGTCGACGCCCCGCTGGCGCAGCCGCTCGCAGATCTCCAGGCCGCCGATGCCCGGGAGCATGATGTCGAGCACGACCAGGTCCGGCCGGGTTCGCTCCAGATGGGTCAGGGCCGCCGGCCCGTCGGCGGCCAGGGCGGTCTGGTAGCCGGCCCGTTCCAGGTAGCGGCACACCACGTCGCTGACGGTCGGATCGTCGTCAACGACGAGGACTCGCTGCCGCTCCGGTCCTGGCATGGTCAACCCGTCCAGCCCCCAACCGTCAGGTCGACCGTAGCTCGGCGGCGCCGAAGGAGACCGCGAAGCGCTTGCACCAGATGGACACGCTCTGGACCTCGGCCAGATCCACGGTGGCGGGGATGTCATAGACCTGATCCCCCCGGTTGCCCTTGAGCGTGGCCAGCTCCGTCCAGGTGCCGTCGTCGAAGACCTTCCAGCCGGCCCGGCCTGCCACCACGGCCTGGTCGGTCAGCCATACCCGCAGATCCGGACCGTTGGAGGTGGCGAAGTCCCGCAGGACGAGCTGGCGGCCGCCATCGGCCAGCGCCACGATCTGGGCGGTGCCGGTGGTCTCATGCTCATGGGTGACGAACGTGCCGGCGGCCAGGATCCGGTTGCCGCCGGCGGCCGGCGGCGATGCGCCGGGGCTCACCTCGACGACTGGCAGGACATCGTTCACCCGCTCGTCGACGAACAGCTTCCAGGGCTGGAACCAGTAGAGCCCGC
Source organism: Dactylosporangium sp. (assembly GCA_013041765.1). GTDB lineage: Bacteria > Actinomycetota > Actinomycetes > Mycobacteriales > Micromonosporaceae > JABDRL01. Next base: position 9,094 of record JABDRL010000165.1, read on the forward strand.
CGGCTCCGACCACGGCTATGACTATCACGAAGACCCACGTCAGTGGGGTGCGTAGCAATCGTTTCCACATGGTTCAACCGTAGGCGGGCCGGCCGTGGCGTTCCCAACGTCGATCTATTTCGGAAGCCTTACGTCAGTGGGTGCCGGGTGCCCCGCGCAGGCCGAGACCGCGAAGTTCCAGCGCGGCCAGGCGGGCCACGGCGGTCTCGTCCCCGTCGCGCCACGCGGCGGCGATGCCGGGGTCGAGGGCGTGTAGCCGGTGCAGCGGCTGGGTGACCAGCGCGCGCAGGGCGAGCAGGTCCTGCCCCGCGGCATCCCGGCGGAGCCGGGCCGCCGCGCCCGCTCGCCGGGCCCACCGCAGGCGAAGCGGTAGCCAGCCCAGAAGTACCAGGCCGAGCGGAATGGTGACCAGCAGGATCGCGAGGACGAGCGCCAGGTCTTCCACGGCCGCCTGCTGCTGCTGACCGGCGCTGGAGATTCCCTGGGCGGCCTCTGCGGCCTGGCGCAGCGGCGCGGCCAGCGCCCGGCCGGCGGCCGGCACGCCGTCAATCTTGTCCCCGGCGCTGGAGAGGTTGCCGGCCAACCCGTTGCCAGCGCTTTCGAGCTTCTGCCCCGGTACTGCCAGTTGCCGCACCAGGTCGTGCAGCCGCACGGCAAGCGTGATCCAGAAATAGGTCCAGGCGACGGCGAGCACGTCGCTGATGAGCTGCCGGAGTCGGGCGCCCGGACGGTCCGCATAGAGCTTCATCTGCACAAGCCTGCCGCACCGGAGTCGGTTCGCCACTCACTGTTGATGCTGCCGGAATTGTCGCCATTATCGATGCCGGGCATATGCGACGATGCTCGCCTGACGATCCTGGCGTCACCCACGTCCAGTTTGAGGGAATTGGGGTAGTGCTGCCCGCTGCGGCGCGGACGGCTCTCTCGCGGAGGGTCGCTGCCGCGTCACTGGACCGGAGTTTCGTGTGGCGACTGTCCGGATTCAAGGAGGCAATTCCTTTTTGATAGGTAAATATCTAAAAACAGCAATGAACAAGGCGTATCGATGAACCTGGACATGAAAGCTGGTTCCGTGTAGCGTTCATTGGCATGTGTAGGTACGTCGTATATACGTATTGTTGACGTACCACGAACACTGAACGGCGCACTGGGGAACGGGGGCAAGACTTAGTATCCATGGGCAACGCGCATGTCAAAAAAGCATCTGGATTGGTTCAACGCTGTCGAATTTCGTGGAAGCGACGATGGCGGCTGGGAGACGAAGTCATGAAATTGTTGAAGCGTGGTATCGCATTCGCGGCTGCCGGGGGAATCGCGGGATCCCTGCTGGTCGGCTCCCCGGCATTTGCCGTCACCTCCTGCGCGTCGACGTCTGACGGTCACGGCAAGGCATGCGTCAACACGGTGTACGAAACGGTGACTGTCTATGACAGGTCTGCGGATGGCTATTCGGTTGTGGCATACGTCACCGTTGGTGGCTATCGCTCCGATGGCTATCCGACGACCGTGACCACCACTTGTACGAATAGTAATGGTAGCGGGACGAGTCGCACGTGCAGCCTCAACACGCTGTACAACCCGCATTGGGCAAGTTGGAAGGTGTACACCGCAGATTTTGGCGGGGAACAGGGTGGGGGAATAGGCAGCACGGGCTACGGATCCGTGGATTTCTGAATCCCTACACGACCTTCGGGCCGCTCTCTGCGATAACCAGCAAGCGCTGAGGGCCGACAATCCAGGTTACGCGTCGTGAACGTGGCCGGCCGGTGGCGGACGCCACCGGCC
>JABDRL010000344.1 GCA_013041765.1 Dactylosporangium sp.
GAGCGGGTGGCCGGGGGGCCCTACTCCTCCCCGGCCGACCTGTCCCGGCGGGCGGGACTCGGCGCCGTCCAGCTGGAGGCCCTGGCCACCGCCGGGGCGTTCGCCGGCTGGGGACTCGACCGGCGACGGGCGTTGTGGGTGGCCGGGGCCGCCGCCGGGGAGCGCGCCGACCGGCTGCCAGGTACCACCCCTGGACCGCCGGCACCGCTCCTGCCCGGCATGGACGACCTGGACATCCTGGTCGCGGACCGCTGGGCGACCGGGATCTCGCCGGACACCCATCCGGTGGCCTTCGCCCGCGCCCTGCTCGACCGGATCGGCGCGGTGCCGGTCGCGCGGCTGGCCCGGGCCGAGCCGGGGCGCCGGATCACCGTCGGCGGGGTGGTGACCCACCGGCAGCGACCGGCGACCGCCAGGGGGATCACCTTCCTCAACCTGGAGGACGAGACGGGGATGCTCAACGTCATCTGCTCTCCGGGACTGTGGGTGCGCCACCGGTCGGTGGCCCGGACCGCGAGTGCCCTGGTGGTGCGCGGTGTCCTGGAACGGACAACGGGGGTGACGAACCTGGTGGCCGACCGGCTGACTCCGCTGATCGTGCCGCGGTCCACGCCCGGCCGGAAAAACCCGTTGTTCCGCCCGATACGGTGATCATGTGAGCGCTGCGACGGAAGCCCGGCCGGCACCGCCCTCTCGGCCGCTGGCCCGCCTGCTGGTTCCGCTGGGCGCGGTGACGGGCATCACGGCCTTTGCCTCCGCGCTCACCAACCCGTTCCTGGCCGTCTTCCTCAGCCAGTCGCTGGGCGTCGGCCCGGTGGCCAGCGCGGTCTTCCTCGTCCTGATGCCCCTGGCCAGCGTGGTGATGGCCACGGTGCTCGGGCACCTGTCCGACCGCCGCCGGATCCGCCGCCGGCTGCTCCTCGTCGCCGCCGTCTCCGGCGGGATCGGCAGCCTCTGCTTCGCGCTGGTCGACAACTACTGGGTCCTGCTGGCGGTCTCGATGACCCTGATGGCCGTCGCGGGCTCGCTGTCTCCGCAGGTCTTCGCATACGCCAAGCAGCTCCTCGACCACAGCCGCTCGACCCGGGCGCCAATGACGATCAGTACCCTGCGGATGCTCGTCTCGGTCGCGTGGGTCCTCGGTCCGCCCCTGGCGGGGATGCTGCTCGGCGTGATCGGCTTCGGTGGGCTGTTCGCCCTGACCGCCGGGGGCTTCGTGGTCGCGGCGATGGTGGTCGTGTTCTGGCTCGCCGAACCCTCCCCGCCGAGATCCGGCGCCGACCTGCCGGTCACGCGGCACCGGGACGGTGGGCTGAACCCGACCGTCTGGTCGACGATGCTGGCCTTCCTGATGCTCCAGTGGGCCATCATGCTCGCGGTGCTGACGCTGCCCCTGTTCATCAGCGAGGACCTCCATGGAGAGATCAAGGACGCCGGCCTGGTCCTCGGGCTGTGCGCGGCGCTGGAGATTCCGCTGATGGTGTTCTTCGGGGCGCTGGCGACCCGGCTGCCGCTGCGCGGGCTGGTCCTGTTCGGGACCGGCTTCGGCCTCGCGTACTACGTGGCGGTGGCGGCCTCGACCGCGGTGTGGCAGGTCGCCGCGGCGCAGGTGCTCAACGCGTGCTACATCTCCGCCGTGCTGGGGCTGGGCATCTCCTACTTCCAGGACCTGATGCCCACGTCCCCTGGCCTGTCCACGACGCTGTTCACCAACACCAACCGGATCGCGGCCATGTTCGCCGGCGCCGTCTTCGGCTATGCCCAGTACGCCGGCTACCGCCTGGCCTATCTTGCCTGCGGCGGGCTCTGTTTCGCCGGCCTGCTTCTGCTGGCGTTCACCCGTCCTCGTCCTCGTCCTCAACCCTGACGCCCAGCCCCCCGGCGAACGCGATCGACCAGGCGATGACGTCCTGCGCCCGGACGATGGCCCCGGCCCAGCTGGTGACCCCGCCGATGCCGGCGAGCGTGCAGTTCTCGACCCGGGTGCCGGTCATCCGGGCCCGGTCGAACACCGCCCCGCTGAGGTCGCAATCGACGAACCGCGCCCCGGTGAGATTGGCGGAGGTGAAGTCGGCCTTCGCGAGGTTGCAGCCGCGAAACAGCACGGCATCGAAGTCGCTGAACCGCCACCCCGAGAGGTCAAGCCGGCACTCCTCGAACGTGGTGTCCCGGACGAGGCCATCGAGCCAGGTCCATCCGGTCAGGCGTGACCGGGCGATGTGGACCCGGGCCAGGGAACCCCGCCCCGCGCGGACGTTGGCGAGGTTGCTGTGGTCGATGACGCAGTCGGTGAGGGCCGAGCGGTCGAGGACGCTGTCGGACAGGTCCGTGTCCCGGATCCGGCACTGCCGGAAGTCGGCGGCCTCGGCCACCTGGGCGGGCAGCACGAGATTGGCGAACCGCAGCAGCCGGTAGGTCGCCTCCGGCTCCAGCTCACCGGCGGGCAGCAGCGCCGCTTCCGCCGAGGACGGCACGTCCGGCGGGGCCGGCGGGCCGGAACGGAGTGCGCCGCCGCGTCGCCGGCTACGAATGGCCATGGGCACCACTGTAGGCCCCCCGTTCGTCCGGGCAGCGGGATCGGCACGACTGCGGAACCGCTCACCGGGCCCGGCGGGCCTGCACTAGGCTGCTAGGCGTGGAGCGCTTGGCAACGGGGCCACACGGTGCCCCTCGAACCGCTGTTGTGCTGGCAGTGCTGCGTGCGGAACTGACCAGGGCGGGACGGCCCCTGGCCGCCGTCGACGTCGGTGGCGGTACTGGCGGCTTCGCGGTGCCGCTGGCCTGCGACGGCCACCGGGTCACGGTTGTCGACCCCAGCCCCGACGCGCTGGCCGCGCTGACCCGGCGGGCGGCGGACGCGGGCGTTGCCGACCGGGTCGAGGCGGTGCAGGGGGACGCCGACGACCTGGCGACGCTGCTGCCGGCCGGCGAGGCCGACGTGGTGCTGTGCCACAGCCTGCTGGAGGTCGTCGACGACCCCGCGGTCGCGGTCGCGGCCCTGGTCCGTTGCCTGCGCCCGGGCGGGGTCGCCAGCGTGGTCGTGGCCAACCGGGCGGCGGCGGTGCTGGCC
>JABDRL010000171.1 GCA_013041765.1 Dactylosporangium sp.
CTTCCACCCGGTCGGGTGGAAGGCACCGCAGTGGTTTCAACCGGGTGTCCGGCGCTACCGGGTCGCCCACCGGTCGAAGGCCGCCAGGTGCCGGCGCGAGGCGTCGAGCAGGTGCGTGTAGACCTGCTTGACGTCGGCGGCGCTCAGCCCCTCCAGCGCCTGCTGCAGATCGTCGATGTCGGTCTGCTCGACGGTCCGGCCTACCTCGAAGGCCTGCTGCTCGCCCGCGGTTCCCTGGGCGAGGAGCCGGTCGTAGGTCGCCTGCACCGTGCTGTCGCTGAACGTCCCGTCCGGCTGGCCGGCGGTGGGGTCAGTGATCTCGTAGCGATCCATCAGGGCCCGCACGGCGGTCAGGTGCTGGCTCTCCGCGTTGGCGATCCGATCGAAGGCGTTCGTGTCGTACTTCGCGGCGAACGCCACGTACAGATCGTGGGCGAGCTTCTCCTCCTGGGCCATGGCGGCCACGGTCGACCGTTGGGCCTCGGTCAGGGTGCCCTGGTCCGCGGTGATCGTCAGGCAGTCGCAGGTGCCGTCGCGCATCCCGGGACCGTTGCCGGGACCGTACCCGCTGCCGTCGCGCAGCCTGGTGCCGTCGCCCGGCGTGGCGCTCGGGTCCGCGTTCGGACCCCGACCGCCGCGACCGTAGCCGGTCCCGTCCCCGGGACCGTCCCCGGGACCGTTGCCGGTGATCGCGGCCAGGGGATGGCTCACCGTCGATGCCACGGCGGGCGATACGGCCATCAATGCCCCGATCCCGACGGCGCCCGCCAGGACTGCAATGGCCGCTACCGTTGTCCCCCTCATGGTGACCACTCCTTTCCTCGTTTGACATGCGCAACGGTGCCCTCCCGGCGTGCAGACGCCATGTGCCGGATGTGGAGGCGGGATGGAGATGTCGGTGCGGTGCTGGGCGCCGCCGTCGGCGAGCATCTGGTCGCTAGCGGTGCTCCATGACGAGTACCGCCGAGGTTCCCGCGGTCAGCCCCTCGTACAGGTGGGGTACATCGCCGGCAAACATGGCATAGTCGCCCTGGCCCACCTCGACCGGGTGGCCCACCGGGCCGGTGCGCAGGCGACCGGAGACCACGATGAGGTGCTCCACGCTGCCGGGCAGGTGGGGATCCGCCATGCGGATCTCCGCGGGTTCGGCGGTCACGACGTACACGTCCCGGCGGGCGCCCGGCGGGCAGGCCGCCAGCAGGGTCGCGGTCACATGCGCCTGGGTCGAGGCGATCGGCGTGCCCTCGCCAGCGCGGATCACGGTGGTCGGGGTGGTCTGCGGGTCGACCAGCCGGCTGAACGGGATGTCGAGGGCGACGCCCAGGGCCCAGAGCGTCTCGATGCTGGGGTTGGTGGACGCGGCTTCCAGCTGTGACAGGGTCGATTTGGCGATGCCCGCCCGCTTGGCCAGCTCGCTGAGCGACAGCCCGGCCCGCTCGCGCTCCCTGCGGAGCATGGACGCGATGACGGCCAGTAGTGGCCCGGTACGATCCATGTGTTCGCTCCGGCGGTATTGATGTTCGGTTTGACGAACGACGGGGACTCGTTCAGGATACCGGACTGTGCGTTTGATTCGACGAACAGTGGTTCTGGTGCGCGGTGCCGGTCTGCTGCGAGATGTGATCGCCGTGGCCTCGGCCGTCGGCGTCGTCGGAGCGTCCTTCGGCGCCATGGCCGCGGCCGCTGGCGTGGCCCCCGAACTCACCATCGGGATGTCGCTCCTGGTGTTCGCCGGGGGAGCGCAGTTTCTCGCCGTCGGGGTGATCGGCGCCGGCGGCGGGATCGCCGCGGCGATCCTGGCCGGCCTGCTGCTCAACGCCCGGCACCTGCCCTTTGGCCTGGCCGTTGGCGCGGCCTTCGACCGGGGCTGGGCGACCAGGATCGTGGGCAGCCACCTGATGATCGACGAGTCGGTGGCGTTCGCGCTGGCCCAGCGGGAACCGGAGCGGCGGCGCCGGGCGTACTGGATGTGCGGGATCGCCGTGTTCGTCTGCTGGAACCTCGGCACCGCCCTGGGCGTTCTGGCTGGTGGGGCGGTCGGTGACCCCAATGTTCTGGGCCTGGATGCCGCGTTCCCCGCGGGGCTGCTGGCGTTGCTGCTGCCGTCGCTGGCCGACCGGGTGGCGCTGCGGGTGGCGCTGATCGGTGCCACCATCGCCGTGGTCGCGACGCCCCTGCTCCAGCCGGGCGCCGGCCTGCTGCTCGCCCTGATCGCGCTGGCCTTCGCCCTGCCGCTGCCCGCCCGGCGACCCGGGAGACGGCCATGACCTGGGCGGCCGTGCTGCTGCTCGCGGCGGGAACCTACGCCCTGCGGCTGGCCGGACCGATGCTGCGTCGGCGGATCACTCTGCCGGAGGCGGCCGTCCGGTACTGCGGGCTCGGAGCGGTCGTGCTGCTGGCGGCGTTCATCGCGACCTCGACCATGATCGACGGCACCCGGCTGGTCGGCCCGACCCGGCCGGCGGCGGTGGCGGTCGGGGCGATCCTCGCCCTGCGCCGGGCGCCGTTCATCGTGGTGGTCTGCGGGGCGGCGGTCACCGCAGCCGTGCTTCGACTGGCCGGCCTGCCGTAGCCGGATCTCGACTCTGGTGAGTAAAACCATCGGGTGGGATGAACGGCTGTCCGCCGCCGTCGGAGGGAAGAACCTGGTCGGTCACGCCGGTGCCGTGCTGCTGCGACCCGGCAGTGCCGGATCGAACACGGTCAGTGGCCATATTCGGGTGCTGGGTGAGGCTATCGCTCGGCTGCCACCCCGCTGCCAGCACAAGATTCTCATCCGGGCCGACGGTGCCGGAGCCACCCATGAACTCCTCGACCACCTGACCCAGATGAACACGCTCTGGCGGCGGGTGAGGTTCACCGTCGGGTGGGCGATCACCGACATTGACGAGAAGGCGATCGCCGCGGTCCCCGAATCCGACTGGACCGGCTCTCCCCCCCCCACCAGGATGGGTGGGCAGCCACCGCGGCTGGCGTGGCCGAGTCGGCCGGGTTGGACGTCCGTACGGAAACCTGGGTTTCCGGGCTGCGACTGATCGCCCGACGCGCCAGACCAGCCGCCCGGCACCCCAGGAACCTCACCGTCCTGGAGTGTGTGACCGGGTGGCGGCACGCCATCGTGGCCACCAGCATCACCCGGATCTGGGGCGTTCCCGGCTCTCCCCATCCCCCAGCGGATCGACTGCCTCCACCGCAGGCACGCCACAGTGGAGGATCGAGTGCGCACCGACAAGCCCCTGGGCCTGCGCAACCTTCCGTCCCGATCCTGGAAGATCAACCGGGACTGGGTCCTGGTAGCCAACATCGCCGCCGATATCAGCGCCTGGACCCGCCTCCTGATAGCGCCGTAGAAAATCACACCCCTGGGTGTGATTTTCTACGGCGCTATGGCGACCGCTGGCCCGACCGAGTCGCTGCGGGGCGGGCGCGTCCCCACCGATCTTTCCCTGCCCGCCTGGGACGACTCGGTGCTTTGCCGGGTGGCGACGCCTCCGCTGGTCCGCAGGGCCCCACTGCCGGTGCTCATCGCCCGGGGGACGACGGGTGCTGCTCCCGACGACGCCGGGGACGGGCGACACCCGGGCAACGGAGCGGTTGACCACGCATCGTAGTTTCTCGGTCCGGCCGGAACCATGTCAGGATGAGCCGGTGACACCGCCCTTCAACCCCGTGCTCGTGCTGTGGGACATCGATCAGACGCTCATCGACATCGGCGGGATTGGCCGCCGCATCTACGAGACCGCGTTTTTCCAGGTCACCGGCCGTCCCTTGGGAGACCAGGGTGGCGTGGCGGGGTGGACCGAACGCGCGATCCTGCGGGATACCCTCGCGCTGCACGGCATGACCGTCGACGACGACGGCCTCTCCGGGTATTTCGAGGCGATCGGCCAGGCCGCGGCGGCCCTGAGCGCCGACATACGGCGGTCGGGGCGGGCCCTGCCGGGCGCCGCGGCGGCGGTCGGGGCACTGGCCGACGCGGGCGCCGTGCAGTCGGTGGTGACCGGCAACATCAAGCGGGTCGCCATCATCAAGCTGGAGGCCCTCGACCTCGCCCGTGGCCTGAACTTCGACATCGGCGGCTACGGAGACGAGAGCGAAGACCGGGCATCTCTCGTCAAACAGGCCATGCGCCGGGCCGGTGACGACTACGGCCAGGACTTCGCCGGCGACCGGGTCGTCGTCATCGGGGACACCCCGCACGACATCCGGGCCGCCCGGGACACCGGGGTGCGGTCGGTCGGGGTGGCCGCGGGCCACACCAGCACGGCCGCGCTGGCGAAGGCCGGCGCGACCGCCGTCTTCGATGATCTCACCGATACCGCTGGCGTGGTCGCGGCCGTGCTCATGGGGTCACGGGAACACCGACCGTAAGGTCCGGAAAGCTCCGCGGGCGCACCCGTCGACGCTCACCACCTCGGGAAGAACATCCCGGTCCGCTCGCGATACGCCGCATACGTTTCGCCATAGCGCAGAAGAAGGTCTCGTTCCTCGGCGACGCACCACCAGAACCATATCGGAATCCAGATGAATGAGAGCACGACCAGGAACGGGGAATGTACCAGGAATGCGAGCACCCACCACAGCGGGAGCTCGCCCAGAGCCATGGGATGCCGGATTCTTTCGTAGATCCCCCCATACAGGGTGTGGCTTTCCTGGGGCAGCAGGGTTTCTGCTTTCGCGTCCCTGATGCTGCGAATCTCAAGATAGAGACTGGGAATGGCGATAGCGACGGCAATGACGACGGAAATCCAGTAGGGCCACCTGAACGTTACTGGAAATGGGTCGAACGGGACCGGGTGCCAATGGTAGATAATATAATTAGCGGTAATTGTCAACATAGTGATTGACGTCAGCATTCGGTATAATCCGGACCGTTTGTAGGCCTTCGGCCCGATCTTCCGCGCCAAGGCCGCGGGGCGCACACTCATCAGGTAGAGGCCGGTCATCAGCAGGCCACCGATGAGCAGGGCGACAATGTTCATCCAGGCAATCATGGGCGCCTCCCGCTACTGCTGGGCAAGGGTGTGGAAAATGCGTGGATCATCATGGTGTGCCGGTGGTGCAACATCGACCGCTGGTGCCAGCCTCGCATGCCGCTGAGCCGCCGATCCAGGTGTAGCCGATTCCATCGGGGGGTAGGGGGTTTCCTGGACGGCCGGCATCGTGCCGGTCGGATCCGGTTGTTCGTCGTATCCGCCGAAGGAGCCGTAGCATGTCCACTCACGAGCCTGCCCGGCTCAGGAACGGGACCCGCGACGATGGTCAGCGCGAGATCGTGGCCGAGGCCTTCGTGCCGTTGCTGCGAACCGTTCTGGGGCAGCGACTGCCGGTACGCATCGAGTTCTGGGACGGCAGCGGTCTCGGACCGGACAACGGCCCGGGAACCCTTCGAGTGCATTCGGCGGGCGCGGTCCGCCGGATGATGTGGGCGACCGGCGAGCTGGGGCTGAGCCGGGCATTTGTCGCCGGGGACATCGACCTGGACGGTGACGTCCCCACCATGCTGCGAGCGTTGCAATCGGCCGTGCCCGGT
>JABDRL010000373.1 GCA_013041765.1 Dactylosporangium sp.
GACCTGGACCACGGCGGAGCTGGTGCCGGACACCGCGCTGGACAGGGCGGAGGAGCTGCTGACGGTGGTCGTCGAGGCGCTGCCGCCACCGGTGGTGCCGCCGTTCTGAGTGGCCCAGCCGACCAGCCCGGTGGTGGTCGTCGGCGGGTTCGTGGCTGTTGGCGTGGCCGTCGCCGACGAGGTCGCTGACGACGTCGCTGACGAGGTGGCGCTCGGCGTCGGGGCCGTGGCGTCGGAGCTGACCAGCACGTCGTCGAAGCGTGCCGAGGCGTACAGGGTCTGGAGCCCGATCCGGCCGCTGCCGTAGACGCTGTTGCTGCCGGAGCCGACCTGGCTGCCGTTGACGTATCCGGTGATCGTGCTGCCGGTGACATCGACACGCAGGGTGTACCAGGTGCCGGTGGACACGGTCTGGGCGGTGCTGCCGAGGACCGTGATGCTGCTGCCGTTGACGGCCTGGAGCTGGACCTGCCCGCTGGTCAGGGCGAGCCGGTAGAACTTGGTCGCGCTCTGCACCCGGGCGTCGATGCCGACGACGCCGCCGGAGCCGAAGGACAGGGGCTTGACCCTGGCCTGGAGGCTGTAGTCGGTCCAGCCGCTGTCGCCGGCCATCTGGCGGGCGTTCTCGGAGCTGGCATCGGCCTGCTGGAAGACGTTGGAGCCGTCGGTGACGATCGACCAGGTGCCGCCGGACTTGGACCAGTCGCTGGTGCTGCCGCTTTCGAAGTCGGCACTGAACAGCGTGGTCGCCGCGAAGGCCGCAACGTTGACGCCGACGCCGACGATGAGCGCGGTGGCACCGGCGATGGCCGTGCCGACAATGATTCGGCGTCTGCGGGTACTGCGATGGGCCGATGGGGCGGTATCGGTATCCACGGGGACCTCCATTGGTGCTGCTGAATGCCCAGGCGATGGGGGCCTGGGCCGGTGGTGGGACATGTCGCGGGGCTGCCGCCGCGCATGGAAAGCGCTTTCCTGACCTGAAAGGCTAACTGTAGATGTTTATGAATGTCAATGGTGGGGTTGTGCGGTCGCGAGGTGGCCGTGTCGCGACGGGCGGCGGCCGGCTGCCCGCCGGGCAGCCGCCGGGCAGCCGAGCGTTATGCCGGGATGTCGCCCTGGAACGCGTACCCGGAATGCAGGGGGCGCATGATCTGGTCAATGATGCCCCGGGTCACCTGGGCCAGGCGCGTGCCGTTGGTCAGCCCCCGGCCGGTGCAGCCGCTGAAGGTCACCCGCACGGTGGCGGTCGGTGCTCCGTCGCCGTGGACCAGCAGCACCGCGTCGGGGGCCCGACCCCCGGCCGGAGGACCGATGTCGATGCATTCCGCGGCTGGCAGGTCCGGATTGCCGCCGGGCGGCGCCGCGTTGAGCGCCGAGGCCAGGCGCGTGGCATCCGCGCCGAGCAGTCGCGTCGACGCGAGGAGCCGCCCGGACGCGCCGTCCCCGTAGCCGCAAACGCTGATCGAGGACGGGTCCGGGACGGCGAGACGGTCCGGTTGCCCCGTCGGGGGCGGGGCGGCGGGGCGTACCGCACACCCCCAGTGATCGATGTCCACGACGTGCAGGCTGTCGAGTATGGTCCGCATCAGATCCCGGTCGCGGGTCCGTACCGCCACGCTGACCTCCCGCGAGGGTATGGCCACCCGGCCGGCGAAACGCCCGTCGGGCAACCTGCCCTCGACCCGTACCGCCGCAACGCCGTCCACCTGGACTTCGCGTGACCGCCCCGCGACGGCGCTGGTCTGGTCCAGGCCGGCGATTTCGGCGATGTCTTTGGTGGCGGGCTCCGTGGAGAAGCACGCTGGTGTCACACCCGTGCCGCGCACAACGCTCGGCTTTGTGGTCATCCGGCACCCGATGTCATTGATTTCCCAGGAAGCCGGCACCATGATTTCGATTCCCAGAGAGCTTTCCAATCTCCAGGCTTCGGTGTTCGAAGGCAGCGGGGCGCGGGCATCAACCGCCTGGGGGGTGCTCGCCGCTCCCAGCAGGAACAGCGTCCCGGCGATGACCGCACCGGCGAGTGACTTCCGCGCCAGGCCGGCCGCGATGAACCCGGTCCCAGCACCAGGTGCGTGCCGCGCGCGTTGACCGATCATCAATCGCCACCCCTGACCTCGGGCTTGCACCGTTCATCTGGAAGTGCGGACGCCTCAAGAATCCTATCAGTCAATGCCTTGGCCATTGATATTCGAAGTAGCCGTTGATGGCTGTCAGCTGTACCACCGATGCTCCGGAGAAGCCACCGGACGCGAAGACCCACGAACCCGGTGCGGGGTTGCCCGCGCCGCAGATGGGGACGCCGGAACTGGAGGCGTTGTCTCCGATATAGATGTTGCCGTCACAGTGACTGCCGCCGATCGCGGTGAAATCGAGTGGTGTATATCCGTTTCCCGGCGTGCCAACTGTCCAGTCGCTGGGAGTCCTCCACTCGACGGTGTTGGCCTTTGGGGCTGTGGGCACACAATCAAGACCTGTATGGGCTTGAACAGCGAAGGAGTGCCGTTGCCCGACCACCCGCGTACGGTGTCGGTCTACACCAGCCGTGGAATCATCGCCATGGAAGCCGACTGGTGTAGACCGCGATGCGATCACCCCGGGCTTTCCGTTGCCAAGCGACGGGCCGTGCTGTCCAGCTCGGCGCGCGAGAACGGCGCGTTCACGTCGCCATCCCGATTGGAGCACCAACCCGTGCCGGACGACGACCCGACCCGGATCCTCGCCGGGGATGCGCCGACCGTGGCCAGGACGCTGCTCGGCTGGTCCCTGACCAGCGAAGCTGTGACCATCCGGCTGACGGAGGTCGAGGCGTACGCCGGGGTCGGCGCCGATCCGGCCTCGCACGCCCACCGGGGCCGGACCGCCCGCAACGCCACCATGTTCGGCGGGCCCGGTCTGGCCTACGTGTACTTCGTCTTCGGCATGCACTGGTGCCTGAACGTCGTCTGCGGCCCACCGGGCACCGCCGCCGCGGTCCTGCTGCGCGCCGGGGAGGTGACCCGGGGCCGTGCGGCGGCCCGCGCCCGCCGGGATGCCGGTCCCAGCGGTGCCGGACGACGACCCGACTCCGGTCGTCGTGGCCGGCATGTCCCAGACCGGGACCTGGCCCGTGGCCCGGCCCGGCTGACCCGGGCACTGGGGATCGACGGCCACGCCGACGGCACCCGCCTGCTCGACGGGTCGGGGCCGGTCGTGCTGGCCCCGCCGGCCGGCCCGGTCCCGGACGCCGCCGTCCGTAGCGGTCCCCGGGTCGGGGTGGCCGCCGCCGCGGATGTGCCGTGGCGGTTCTGGCTACCGGCCGAGTCCTCGGTCAGCGCATACCGTCGCCACCGCGCCCCCCGGTGATCGTCGCGCCGGCCGCGGTCCGGGCCGCCGGGCTCATCCGCACCCGGTGATCGCCGTGGACTCGCGCACCACCAGCCGGCACGGGCGCACGTGGCGGCCGGCGGCCGGTTCCCCGTCGATCGCGGCCAGCAGCAGCTCGGCCGCGGCCCGCCCGAGTCCTTCGAGATCCATGTCGATGCTGCTCAGCGGCGGCTGGCAGCCGAGGGCCATGACGTCCCAGTTGTCGAAGCCGATCAGAGCGACGTCCTCGGGCACCCGCCGGCCCGCCGACCGCAGCGCGTCGGCGACGCCCCGGGCGATCTGGTCGCTGCCGCAGAACACGCCGTCGAACGCGCTGCCGCTGGCGAGGAGGATGCCGATCGCCTGCCGCCCCCACGCCTCGCTCCACTCGCCGAACATGGTGGGTACGGCCAGTGCCGGGTCCGGGGCGCCGGTCACCGCGGCGAGCGCTTCGCCGACCGCCGCCGCGCGTACCACCGCGGAATCGTGGTGTTCCGGCCCGGTGATGTGGACGATGCGCCGCCGCCCGACGGCCAGCAGGTGCTCGATGGCCTTGCGGGCGCCGCCGGCCTCGTCCGGCACGATCGAGCAGTCCGCCGGGTCGGTCGAGCTGATGAAGGCGTACACCACCGGTACCGGCGGGTTGGCGCCGATGGGCTGGCGCGACTGGGACCGTCGACCGGTGACGATGATCCCGTCGACCCGCCGGCTGAGCAGGGTCTCCAGGTAGTACTGCTCGCGGATCGAGTCGTCCCGGGCGTCGCACAGGAACACCGACATCCGGCCAGCCCCGAGCGCGTCCTCGACGCCCATGAGCACCGGGATGCTGAACCGGCCGATCGAGTCGGTCGTGATCATGCCGACCGTGTAGGTGCGTCCGGAATGGAGGGCGCGGGCGGCGGCACTGGGCTGGAACCCCAACCGCTCGGCCGCTTCCCGGACCCGCTGGCGGGTCTCGGCCCGCATGGATCCGCGACCGTTGAGCGCCTTGGAGGCGGTGCCGACGGAGACGTCGGCCAGCGCGGCGACGTCACTGATAGTGGTCGGACGAACCGGTTTTCCCATGTTTCCCCCCCAAGTGACCTACACTCGCTGCAGCCGAGGTTATCTCATGGCCCAAAGGATCTGGACCTGCCGAAACGGCCAGATGATCCATCCTTGACACGTCGTCAGCGGCGGTCGTAGCCTCGACGAAATCGTTTTCCTAATTTTCCTTGCCAGGTCTTTTGCGCCACAAGGAGGCACCATGGGATCGACCTTCTCCCGGACCCGGCTCCGGCTGGGGCCGCTGACTTCCACCACCCTTCCGACGCTTGCAACGCTGGTCGCCCTCACCACCGTCCTGGCGGCCTGCCAGAGCGGCAGCCCGTCGGCGGACGCCAGCGACACGACCGCCACCGACGACGGTACGACCATCTCCATGTGGACCCGGTCGCCCACCGCGACGTTCAGCCAGACCCTCATCGACGCCTACAACGCCAGCCACAAGAACAAGGTCAAGTTGACGGTCATCCCGGCCGACTCCTACCAGCAGAAGGTCGGGTCGGCCGCCGGCGCGAAGCAGTTGCCCGACGTGCTGGCCACCGATGTCGTCTACGCCCCCAACTACGCCTCAAAGGGCGTCTATCTGGACATCACGGCCCGCGTCGACAAGCTCGACTTCAAGGAGACGCTCGCTCCCGCGCACGTCAAGACCGCCACCCACGAAGGCAAGATTTACGGCGTACCGCACGACATCGACCTTTCGGCCGTCTTCTACAACAAGGTCCTGTTCACCAGGGCCGGGCTCGACCCGGAGCAGCCACCGACCACGTTGGATGAGATCTACACGTACGCCAAGAAGATCAATGACCTTGGGGAAGGGGTCAACGGATACTTCTTCGGCGGTGCCTGCCCGGGATGCATGCTGTTCACGACCTGGCCGATGATCTGGGCCGAGGAGGAGAGCGTCATCAACGACGCCGGCACCGCCTCGACCATCGACAGCACCACGGCGGCCGGCGTGTACTCGCTGTACCGCAAGCTGGTCGCCGAGGGCGTGGTCCCGGCCTCCGCCAAGAACGAGAACGGGCCGACCTGGACGCAGCTGTTCCAGGAAGGGAAGATCGGCATCCAGCCGATGGGCGCCACCTCGTTGCAGGCCATGCAGGAAGGCCCAGACCTCGACGTCGGCGTCGCCCCGATCCCCGGGCTGAACGGCGGCAGTTCCTCGTTCGTCGGCGGCGATGTGCTGGGCATCAGCTCCAACAGCGAGCACGCCGCCCAGGCATGGGACTTCATCTCCTGGACGCTGTCGGAGACCGCGCAGGTGGACGTGATCGCGAAGAACAGCAACATCACCGTCCGCAGTGATCTGGCGGACAACACCTACGCCAAGCAGGATCCCCGGCTGGCGACGTTCAACAAGCTGGCGACCGAGGGCCAGACACCGATCTCGGTCAACTTCGGCAAGACGTACAACGACCCCAACGGCCCGTGGACGGCCGCCATCACCGATGCCGTCTTTGGTGAGGACGACGTCGCCGCGGTCCTGAAACAGCACAATTCGGCCATCACAGAGTCGCTGTCCTCGGACTGACCGATCATGCTGTCATCCCTGACGACCCGTGCCCGCACCGGCCGCGGCGCCCGTAGCG
>JABDRL010000377.1 GCA_013041765.1 Dactylosporangium sp.
ACGCCAGACCGGCCGCCGCCGCCAGGCCCCAGCGGCCGGCGACCGGGATCAGCCCCAGCGCGGCTCCGGACAGCCAGGCCAGCGTCAGCAGGGTCTCGGCGTGGGTGAGGGCACCGGCCCGCCGGAACTCGCCCGCGGGTGCGGCCAGCACCGCGTCGGCCGACAGCCGCGCGAGTCCACTGGCGAGACCGGTCACCAGGCAGAGCAACGCACCGGCCAGCGGGCTCGGACGCAGGGCCACCCCCAGCGCCGCCAGGGCCACCACGGTGGTCCCCGTGGCCTGGATCAGCGCCGGTCGGCGAATGCGCAGTGTGGTTCCAACCGCCATCGCCAGGAACGATCCGGTGGCGAAGGCCCCGACGACCAGACCCAGCGCCGCCGCCTGGGTGAGCCGCCAGCGCAGCAGCTGATCTGGAAACTGGTCCGCCCGGATCGCCAGCGCCAGGTGCACGATGAGGAACCCGTAGAGCATCCGGAGCGCGGTGCCACTGACCAGTGTGGAGACAATGACCCGGCTGGTCCGGAGCCTTCCGCCCCGACGGAGCGGATACGGCGGGAGCGCCGACGGATCGGGGTCGGCGCGGGGCGGCAGACGCAACGCCAGCACCGTGCCGACCACGAACACCACTGTGGATGCGCGCAGGGCCCACGCCGGGGCGAACAGGGCCGCCGCCAGGCCGACGGGCACGAGCAGGGCCCCGACGAACATCCCGAAGAACGAGACCCGCGCTCCGGCCCGAGCCAGGTCGGTCTCCGGTGCGGTCGCGGTGCCCCGGGGCACGGCGGGGCCTCTGGCGACGCCGTAGGCCCGCGAGAGCACCAGCATGCTCAGCGCGGCCGGGTACAGTGCGACCCCGCCGAGATGCTCAGCGATCAGGTAGGCGACCAGCGCCCGCCCGGCCATCGTGGCCGCGAGCGCGTACCGCCGCCCGGATCGGAAGCGGTCCAGCAGCGGTACCAGCGCGGGTGCCATCAGGGCGAACGGCAGCACCGTCACGAGCAGGTACAGGGCGCTCTGCCCCCGGGCCGTACCAGCGGGAACGGTGAAGAAGACGGCACCGGCGAGGCCGATCACGACCAGCGCATCCCCGGCGCAGGACGCCGCGTGGAGGTCGAACAACCGCGCCAGGCCCGGTTCGCCGGCGGTGCCCCGCTGTCTGGCCGCCAGCACCCCACGGCCGGCGAACCGGACCACCAGCACGGCGCCGACGACCGTTGCCCGGGTCGCACGGGCCACGATTCGAATGATCGTGCCGAGAGTCTGTATCGCCGGCATCCCTTCATCCTTGCCGATCCATGGTGACACTTCGACAACGGCGCGGGGTAACCCGCAATCCTGGCACGCGATAAGGGACACTGTTGGGTGTGATAGCGAGCTCGACCGACCGACCAACCGTCAGCGCGCGGCCCGCCTCCTCGCGAGGCGGCGGTCGCGCGGCCCGGCTGGATCAGATCTGCTCCCAGGCTGTCGAGCTGGCACGAGATGCGATTGGCGCTGATCCCGACCATATCGGCCCGCACGCCGGGACGACCACCGAGGGCGACCGGCTCGTCACCCACCAGTTCGCGTGCCTGCTGCCCGGATACAAGGGCTGGCGCTGGGCCGTGACGGTGACCCGGATCGCCAGGAGCCGCAACGTGACGGTCTGCGAGACCGCGTTGCTGCCCGGCCCGGATTCGTTGCTCGCTCCGACCTGGATCCCGTGGCAGGACCGGCTACGGCCAGGGGATCTCGGCGTTGGGGACCTGCTGCCGACACCGTCGGACGATGATCGGCTCATCCCGGGGTATCTGCACTCAGACGATCCGGCGGTCGAGGCCGGGCTGTGGGAGCCCGGTCTCGGTCGGGCCCGGGTGCTGTCCCGGGAAGGACGCGCGGAGGTGGCCACGCGTTGGTATGACGGCGACCCCGGCCCCGGCGCGGCGATCGCCCTCGCGGCGCCGTCATCCGCCAGATGCGGGTTGTGCGGGTTCTACCTGCCGCTGGCTGGCAGTCTGCGGCAGATGTTCGGAGTCTGTGGCAACCAGTACGCTCCGGATGACGGCCATGTCGTCTCCGCAGATCATGGATGCGGAGCCAACTCCGAGGTGCTCCTCGACGTCACGGCCGGGGTCGACAAGCTACCGACGGTCTACGACGACAGCGAGGTCGAGACCGTGCCCGAGGCGTAGCCGACGTGGCCGATCCAGGCGTCAAACTTCCAGCTCCCGGGCAACCGCATGCACGAGTTCCGCAACCGTTCGAGTGGTCTTCCTGTCCGGGAACCGTCCTCTGCGCAAGTCAGGTTGGACCTTGGCCTCAAGAACCTTGATCATGTCCTCGATCAGACCATGGAGTTCCTCCGCCGGGCGGCGGCGCAACTCGACCACTGACGGCGGGGACTCCAACAGCTTGATCGAGAGCGCCTGGTGGCCCTTGCGGCTTTCCACCACCCCGAACTCGACCCGTTGGCCCGCCTTGAGTTCCATCACGCCGTGTGGCAACGCGGCCTTGTGGACGAACACGTCGCCACCATCGTCACGGGTAAGGAAACCAAACCCCTTGTCCGTGTCGTACCACTTCACTCGACCCGTCGGCACCGCAGACCCCAGCTCCCATAGCAACCGACCCGGACCCCGCGGGGTACATCGAACATCCCGGGTACATCGAGCATTAAGGTTATCCATCCAACGGCCCCGGTCCAACCGAGATCGGGCAAGGAAACCGCCCGGCGACGGCGTCCGGTCGCGGGCGAGCGACATCGTACGTTCCCCGGGCTGGTCCACCCGCTTTGCCACGCCCGGGCCCGCGGCCGGATAGCGTTGGGCACGATGGCCTCCTCCTTCACCGATCACATTCGGCTGCTGACCGACGACGAGCTGTCCATGCTCGTCCGCCTCCGGCCGGACCTGATCATTCCCGTGCCAGCGGATTTCGCCGCCCTCGGCACCCGCGCCCAGTCCCGGGTCTCGGTCGGGCGCGCCCTTGACGGGCTCAACCAGTTCACCCTGCAGGTCCTCGACGCCCTCCGAATGACCTGCACCGATGGTGTGGCGTGCGTTCCGACGGTGCTGGAGATGGCCGCACAGTCCGGGGTCGCGGACACCGCCGTGCTACCGGCGATCGAGGCGCTGACCCAGCGCCTCCTCGTCTACGGGGACGCGACCGCCCCGACCGTCGTGCCGACCGTCGAGGAGGTCTCCTCCCCGTACCTGACAGGACTCGGCCGGCCGGCGGTGGACCTGGGCGAGGACGCCGCGCTCCTGGCCGCCGATCCCGCCCGGCTTCGCCGCACCCTGCTCGCCGCGCCACCGCCGGCCCGGGCGGCCCTCGACCGGCTGGCGGCCGGACCGCCGATCGGGAC
>JABDRL010000173.1 GCA_013041765.1 Dactylosporangium sp.
CCCGGGCACCGGCCGCGGTGGCATCGCGGGAACCCCGGACCGGGGCGCTGGCAGCCGCGGCAGCGGCAGCGTCGCCGCGGGCGACACGGGCGACACGGACTCGGGGGTTCCCGACACGGGAGTACCCGAGACCGGCGCACCCGAGACCGGCCTGGGCCCGCCCGACGGCACGGCGAGCGCGGCGCCCTCGGCCACCACGAGTTCCGGCTGGTCGAGCACGGTCGGGGCGAGTCGGAACGTCCGGTGCAGGAGCGTGGCGACCAGCGGTATCCGGCTTGAGCCACCCACCGGGAACACTCCAGCGATCTCGTCGGGTCGCACCCCGGCGGCCTGCACGGCGCGCTGGGTCGCCGCCATGGTCTGATCGAGAATCGGTCGGGCGAGGTTCTCGAACTGTTCCCGGCCCAGCGGCACGTCCACATCGACGAGCGGTACGTGGATGAACGTCGAGGAGGCGCGGGACAGCATCTCCTTGGCCGAGCGGGCATCCTGCCACAGCAACCCGTGCGCCCGCAGGTCGTCGGTGGCCTGGGGCTGGTCGAGCCGCGCCCGCAGCGCGGGGTCCCAGCCCGCGCCGGCCGTGCCGAGATACTCGATCACGGCAGCATCGACATCGAGGCCACCGGTCTCGGGCAGCCCCTCGGTGGCCAGGACCGTGAATCCCCCGGGCACCCGCCGAACGACGCTGGCATCGAACGTACCGGCACCAAAGTCGTACACGACCAGGCAGTGCCCCAGCGGCAGTCTCGCCCCGAGGACCTCGACGAAGTATGCGGCGGCGGCCACCGGCTCTGGAACCAGGCTCAGTGCCGACAGGCCGGCCCGTTGCACGGCCGCGGCGAGCACGCCCCGCCGCGGGGGTCCCCATGCCGCCGGGTAGGTCAGCACGGTCTCGGCGACCGGGACCCCGGCGACCCGTTCGGCCTCGCCGTGAACCCGCCGCAGGGTTGCGGCGATCAGGTCTGCTACAGGGAATTCGACCGTTCCGAGAAGTACGAACTGGTCATTGATCCGGCGTTTCGGATTGGGGTCAACGCGAGTGGGGTCGGTGCGCGCGCTGTGGACCGCGTCGCGGCCGGTAAGGAATCCCCCGTCCGGATCGGCAAAAATCGAAGAGGGTAGCTGCGGTGATCCGTCAAACAGCAGCATCCGCGCCGGTCTTCCCGACGTGTGCAGTACCGCAACGGTGTTCGACGTTCCGTAGTCAATACCCAGTCTGACCTGCGGATCCATGGTGCCATTCCTACCAAGGTCGGGACATGGCAGCACGCGCTGGCCCGACCCGCCATATCAGACGGCGCGGATGTTGGCCGCCTGCGGACCCTTCTGGCCCTGGGTGATCTCGAACTCGACCCGCTGGTTCTCTTCAAGGCTCCGGAAGCCGTTCGCCGCAATCGCCGAGAAGTGGGCAAACACGTCACGACCGCCGTCGTCCGGCGTGATGAACCCGTAGCCCTTGTCGGCGTTGAACCACTTGACGGTACCGATGGCCATATCTCTTCCTCCTGCACAACTGGTGGAGCCCACCCCACGTGGACGCCGCGCCGCCGCTTTGATCACCCTCGTCCGGTAGAAGACCGGAAACACAAAGAGCGCCCGCGGGTCAGATACCCACAGACGCTACGCAAGGCACGTGGAAACCAAGACTGCAACGTTGTCAGCCTAGCACCACAGGCGGCTGCCGCAGCTGGCCATTGGCTGCGAAACTGGAGCAACCCCTGTTCCCGGCGCTGTGAGGTCCTCGTGCTGTCAGCCCTTCTCGACATGGTGCATTCCGCGTTCGGCCTGCGTCCAGATCCGCCGAAGGGCGTCATCCTGGCCACGTGCGCGCTGGCCGCCATCGTCGTCGTGTTGGAACCGCTCTGGCGGATGGCCCGCAACTTCATCACCATCGCGCACGAAGGCGGGCACGCACTCGCCGCGGTCCTGACCGGCAGACGGCTGTCGGGCATCAAGCTGCACTCCGACACGTCCGGACTGACCTTGTCGCGCGGGCGCCCGACGGGGCCGGGCATGATCATTACCGGGCTCTCGGGATATGTCACGCCACCGCTGCTCGGGCTGGGTGCCGCCGCCCTGCTGGCAGCGGGGCGGATGACCTTGCTCCTGCTGATCGCCCTGGTCCTGCTGCCGCTGATGCTCATTATGATCCGCAATTTCTTCGGCGTGCTGTCTGTCGTGGCGACCATGGCGATCCTGCTGGGGGTCGCCGTCTATGCGCCACCGGCGGTCCAGGGCGCGTTCGCGTATCTTTTCGCCTGGTTCCTGATGATCGGAGGAGCCCGCGCGGTCTTCGAACTCCAGGGATCCCGCCGCCGGGGCACCGCCAGGCAGTCCGACGCGGATCAGGTCGGTCGGCTGACCCACCTTCCCCCCATTGTCTGGGTGGGATTTTTTGCGGCTGTCGCGATTGCGTCCCTGGTCATCGGGGGTCGGTGGCTGCTCGATGTGGCGATGATGAATTAGAATGTATGTACGAACGACGCTTCCGAGCGGAGGGAGAGCGCCGTGTCCGCCACACCGCACCTCGCGCCCCACACCACCCCATATGCCACCCTACTGAGCTTCACCCGCTACGTCGGAAGAACCGGCCCGGGCAAGGCGGTCTTCGTTGGGGGCCTTCGTCGCCAGCGCGAGTCGCGCTCCGGGTTCAACCCGCACGGATCACTGGTCAAGGCCCTCAAAGCCGACATTCAGTTCCGCACTGGGGGTACACACCTGCGGGCGATCACCGCGCTGGTCAAGCCCCGCTGGCGGCCGCTGTACGCAATCTTGACGGCGGGAGCCCTGACCTACCTGGACAGCCTCGGCCAGCCACCGACCGCGCAGCTGGTCCGGACCAGAGACGCGATCGGCATGGTGGGCGGCCTGACTGTCAAGATCAATCCACACTTCGGGCTCGATCTCGGCCGGGGGCGCCATCAGGCGGTGCGGCTCCACTTCGACGAGCAGCCCCCGCCCGAGGAAACGGCCATGGCGACCCTGCACCTCATGGGCCGGCACATGCAGGCCGTGCTGCCAGGAGCCGAGCCGGTGCTCGTCGACGTCCGGCGGGGCACGGTGCTGCGCGGGGAGCCGTCGGCCGGCTCCGGCGAGATGGAACGCTGGCTTGCCGGCGAAGCCGCCGCGTTTTCCGCCATGTGGGGCGCCGTGGCGTAGCGCCCCCGGGGCCGCCGAGGGCATCAACCACCATCGACGAGCAGGTGGTGCGCAGACACCCCGCTGGCCGTCCCATGGCATGGGA
>JABDRL010000176.1 GCA_013041765.1 Dactylosporangium sp.
CGGTGCCGGCGGCCGACGTCGCCGGGGCGGCGGGTGCGGTCGTCGCCGGGGCGGCGGGTACGGTCGTCGCCGCCGGGATCGCCGGTGACGTGGCCGCGACGGGCGATGGCGTTGGTGTCGTCGGCCCCGTGGTTACCGAAGCCTCTGCGGTGGGCTGCGACGTCGTGATGGGGACCGGTGTCGAGACGGTCGCCGGGGCGAGGACCACCGCGGGGGTCGTCGGGGTCGAGACGGGCGCGATGTCACCGACCCAGTTTCCGCGCCCGGCGGCCGTCGCCGGTCTCCGGCCCGGGCCGGCGAGGCGTCCGTTCGTGGTGACCGGAGGCGTCTTCCGCTCGTCCGTGGTGACTGGGGGCGTCTCCGGCCCGTGGGTGGTGACCGGGGGCGTATCGGGGGCATCCGGCGGCGGCGTCCGGTCGTCGGGAGCAGGAGCGGTCCCGGCGATCGCCGCCGGCCGCGGGGCCGGCGTGCCGACGGGGACCCCGAGCAGGCTCAGGCCAACGACCGCGGTGTATGACGCGCATGCGGCGCCCAGGGCGCTCGCGAGCAGCCGGACACGGCGCCGCCGCCGTCCGGTGGCATCGACGAACACGGGCTTGGTCGCATCGGCAGCCGGCCTGATCACGGCGCCGTGTCCGACGGCCGGGTCGGTATCCGGGTCGCCCGTTGGGCCGGGCCTCTCGGCGGGCGATTCGATGGACAGGGGATCTGCATGGCTTTCCGAGTTATGGCCCGAAGTCATGATCGTCATATTAAGCAAGGTATGTGAATGGAATACGAAAGCCATTCATGTCTTGGTGGTCACCTGATTGGTGGTGCTGGTCATTAGATGGCTTGTGACCAGTTAATTCGTAAGAAAGGAATTCTTCATGATCGAAGTATGTGCCGAATGCGGCGGTGCGCACTTCACCCGGGAGAGTGGTGCGCCTTTGTGGCCTGCGAACATAGCAACTCTTCAGTATCGGCCGGATGTTTGTTTTGTCTTTTTAGGGAAATTGGTGAAATTTAGCCGTTTCTCGGAACTGAGTCACGCTCCAAGCCTTGACCTGTGGTTTTTCCTCCGATCGGGGGAGGTGGCGTCTCGCAAGTTGGGCTACTTGCTCCAGTCGGGTGAAAGTTGCCAGTACGGGTGGTTAGGCCGGCAAAGGAGTCACCTGATGTGATGATGGCTTATACGCCCATTCTTTCCGGATTGCCCGCGCGGAGTGTGTGGCGTTTCTCATGCGCCACTCGCCGTGTGCGTCGTGGTGGTTGCCATTGCTGGAATGCTGCTCCTTAATGAAGAACTAATGTTTTTAAGGCGGGAATGGCCGATTTGTCTGTTGGGCTTTGTCCGCATTTGCCCTATGCGAACATGCCTGGCCGGCGTGCTTTCGGCGCAACAATGCGAGGGCGGTGCCCGATATTCGCCGACGTTTCGGCTGCGGAATGCGAAGCGACCGGCGCGATTCCTCCGGACGGGTCTCGCTCGTCCGGGGGAAGGACCGCCCGGTGGCCCGTGCCCGGTCGAGAGCGCTACGGAGCGAGCGTCGCCAGTCCTTCCGGCAGTTCTGCGAGACTGTCGATACACAGGTGGGCGAGTTTGGCCTCGGGCTGGGTCGCGCAGTAGTGCCCCCACGGGCCACGGCGGATGAACACGGTCGTCAGACCGGCGGCGAGCGCGGGAAGGATGTCGTTGTCGAGCCGGTCGCCGACGTAGGCGATGGACTCCGGTCCGCAGGGAGCCGACGCGATCAGCGCCGCGAAAAAGGCCGATGACGGCTTCTCCACGCCCCAGTCGTCCGAGGTGGCGATGAGGTCGACGCCAAGGTTGAGTTCGTTGAGGAGCCCACCCGCTCGGGCGGTCTGGTTGCCGACGACTCCGAGAAAGTGTCCGGTGGCTCTGAGCGTCCGCAGACAGTCACGAACATCCGGGTAGAGGTCGTGGCCGTTGAAGTGTTCGCCGAGACCGGCCTCTGCCCGGCGCCGGCGCTCGACCGTGAGATCGAAGCCGGGGCGGAGACACTCGAACACCTGCCGATAGTCCTGTCCCCGGGCAATGACCTGCCCGAAGACGGCGGAGAAGGTGTGGCGGGGGACGCCGAGCCAGTCGGCCCATGCGCCGTACTCAGTGGACTCATCGATGAGGGTCTCGCCGACATCGAAGTAGATGGCTCGTAGCGGTGGTTGAGGGGTGAGGAGCGGGGTCATGCGGTCAGTGTGGCCAATCGTTCATCGAAACTTCGAACAGCGGACATATGTTCCCATGGTCGAAGCTGCATCCGGAACGCACGTAGGCGGTCCTTGGCCGTCGCATACCCGGCAAGGGCGAGATTGGCCACCCCGTCGGTTGCGAGGGAACAGGCGCGTTCGACATCCGCATTCCCGTTGAGATACGTGCTGGCCACGTCGGTCAGAAACACCGCGCGCTGCTTGACGGCCGTCGGTGCCAGCCCCGCCAGAGCCGTGGACAGCGCGGTCCGCGCCTGCTCGGCCCGGCCCAGCTTGAGGAGGGTGTATCCGCGGAAGCCCGCCAGGCGATCGGCGGAGTAGTAGTCGAACCAGTTCGGCACCGCCGCTTGGGACGGATGACCCAACATGTCCTCGGCCTGATCCAGCGCGCGGAGACTGGCCTCCGGGTCCGCCGACGCGAGGAGTTCCGCCTCGATCGCCGCGATCCACGAGCGCAGGATCGGCGTACCGGTGCTGTCGGCATGCTCGACGGCGCCGCCGAGATAGGCCGCCGCGGCGGTGACATTGCCCTCGCTCGCTGGAACGAACGCGAGGTGTCCGAGGGCGGCGCTGGCGAGCGCGTGCTCGCCGGCCTGGGTCGCGGCCTCGTAGGCCAACCCGTAGTACCCCCTGGCCGCCGTGGGGTCATGCAGATCGAAGAACGCCAGCCTCCCGGCGAGCATGCCGATCTCACTGCGGTTTCGCAGGACGCGGAGGCGACGGGAACCCGAAGAGGCGGAGCGCAGCACGTCAACCGTTGACGCCAGATGGTTTCGGGTCAGACCGAGCAGATCGGCCGGGGAATTGGCGCTGTGGTACAGGCTGCGATAGATCTGGGCATTGCTTTCCAGCCGGGCAACCTCACCCGCCGTGTCGTCGCCGTTCTCGACGGCGAGTGCGAACGGCGCCACCGCAAGAGGCGCCACCGCAAGAGCCTTCATCGCGGTACGCCGCCGCATCTCATCCTCCCCGTCGGTCAACCCCGCCAGGGGCATTGCCGACCGGCGGTAGCTCTTGATGAGTTCTCCACCAAGCCCAAGTGCCCGATCGCAGGTGGTAGCAAGTTCGAGCGAGCCGGGCTTCTCGCCGCGTTCGACTTGACCGAGGTAGGTGAAGTCATACCGGGCGATAGCCTGGAGGCTGCGGAGTGACAATCCGCGTTCCTGCCGTAGCCGACGCAGCGCCTGCCCAAATGTCTCACCGCTCATTGGATTCCCCTGACCGGTTCGGGGTGTGGCCGCAGTCGTCCAGTAAGCCGCCGCTTGGGGGGGAACATAGCCGCTGGACACTGTGGCGAGAAGCTACAGATCACCGGGTACACCCATTCGTGTATGTAGGCCCACAGTTGGCCTACTGGTGGTGTCTTCCGCCGGACGGAGCGTGTCCGCGAGGCTGGAATAGCCGGAGACAGGCGGCGGGCCACGATCAAGGTGCCACGCCTCGCTCCGTGAGGCGTGGCACCGGGGTGGGTGCAGGACGAGCGACGACTCCGATACTCCCTGCTCGGGGCGGACGCGAGAGGAACCCGCCCACCTCGGTGCCCATCAATACCCGTTTCTCGCGGGTCACCGTTCCGGTGGCAGCGCGTAGGTCAGGGTGTTCTGCTGGACCACCACCCAACCCTCCGGGGGGTACCGGCGGCAGACGTCCGTGGACGCGGAGCAGACGATCGCGTCGACGGAGTCCGCGGCGGCCGGGGGGTGTCTGGGCATCTGGGACTGGAGCGCGACGAGTTCTCGGCCCTCGAACACCAGCCACCAGGGGTACTCCCAGGAATCGTTGCCCTGCACGATGCCGATGCGGCGGGCGCCCGCCGCTCGCACGGCGCTGCCGACCTCGGCGTAGTCGTCCGCCCACGTCGGCCGGGTGACGAAGGTGCTGTGCCAGCGGTCCAGAACGAGGGCCGACTGGTGACCCACGAGACGCCGGGGCCAGCCGTGGAGCGCGGAGAGCCAACCGATGGTGGCCGCGGCAACCAGCGTGCCGACGGTGCCGGCGGCGATCAGCCTTCGGGCCGGTCGGCGCGCCCGCCGGGACCCGTCGCCGCGGGTCTGCGGGGCCAACCGGGCCAGCCACAGCCCCGCCAGGGGGCCGGCGAGCACGATGAGGTGCATCGTGAGCCGGTTGGCCCACGGCGACCAGGTGACCGTCGCGGTGTGCGTGACACACCCCAGCAGGATGATGATCGCGAGCCCTCTCCGGGCCCCGGAACAGCGCAGACCCGGCCGCGCCAGGAGCGTGAGGACTCCGGCCCCGAGCAGGACCGCCTGTACCGGCAGGGCTGCCTTGCCCTCGGACGGGTACCACGCCACCGCCGGAAACGTCGTGTTGTCAAAGGTGATGCGCGGATCCTGCGGATCGACGCCGAGCGCTTCGGATATCCAGATGACGCCCTCAGCCGTGGCCTCGCTGACCCCCGGCAGGGGCGTGTCGAGCAAGGTATGGGCCTGACGCAGGCCGTTGACCAGGACCGCCGCCGGATCGTGCCGCTGTAGCGCGATGGACTCCCGCAGGTAGGGGGGCCCGAGCGGGTGGCCGAACTCGGTGTGGATACGCCACAGGTACGGGCCGGTGACCGCCGAGATCAGGCCGAAGACGGCGACGGCGCCGCCCACGATCCGGGCGACGGTGACCACGCGCCGGCCGGTCCGGACACCGTCCGGCGCCCGCGTGCTCCGGCGCAGCCATGCCAGGAACCACCAGGCCAGCAGCGCTCCGGCGAGG
The DNA here is from genome assembly GCA_013041765.1 of Dactylosporangium sp. Lineage (GTDB taxonomy): Bacteria > Actinomycetota > Actinomycetes > Mycobacteriales > Micromonosporaceae > JABDRL01. The sequence goes on from JABDRL010000176.1 coordinate 4,936, forward strand.
GGCAGACCGGTGGACTTCGTGATGGCGATCAGCCCGGTCGCCAGCCCGAGCAGCAGCACCGAGCCCGGCCCGGGGACCGTGGCGGGACGCCGGCCGAGGCCATCGAGTACCAGCGTCGCCAGCACGGCGACCCAGGCCGCCATGACCAGGTCGACCTGGGTGCTGCTGGCTTCCAGGACCACGGCGGGCGTCGTGCCGACGACGACCGCGGTGAGCACCTGCGCACCGCGCCCTCCGCCGAGCTGGGCCGTGATCCGGGTGGTCGCGACCAGACACAGCAGGCCGCACAACCACTGGACACTGGCGTAGAACACCACGCTGCCGGTGAGTAGCCGGAGGTGGAGGAGGAGATACTCCGCCCCGGGCGGATAGGTGACCTGCCGGTGGATGTTCGAGGCATAGGGCTCGACCGAGTGCTGGGTGATCCAGTGTTCGATTCTCGGCAGGTGGTAGGTCTGGGAGTCGTAGGTGTTCGGGGCACAGATCAGTGCGAGCAGGAACTCGGCGGCGAGGAGCCCCCCGAGAAGCAGGAGCAGGCCCCGGTACGGCGGGCCGAAGGACGACCACCGGCGGCGGGCGCGAGCCCAGCCCCGGCGTAGCCCGCTGGGCTGGTCCGCCCCGGCGGGTGGGTCCGGCCCGTCCGGCCGAGCCGCCCGGGAACGCCACCAGGCTCCGACCCCGGCGATGAGGAGAGCCGCGAACCAGACCGCCGCGACGCCGGCGAAGTTGATCAGTCGAAACGTCGACAGCGCCTCGACGGAGCACACCGCGAGGGCTCCGGTGAGGACCGAGGCCCGTACCAGGGTCAACCGTCGTGGGGCCAGCACCCCAGTGGCCGGCCGGACGGCCCGGGTGGTTACGACGAAGACGGCTGCGGGGAGCAACACCAGCGGCAGTGCCTCTGTCACGAAGCCCTCACTGTCGGTCCATTGTGGGTTGCGTGTCGGTGTGCATCGATCGTCTGGGCATCGATCGTCCTTCTCGCCGGGCCGTTCATGGAGGGTACGCGGAGGGGGAGGGCACCTCCACTTGATTGATGATTTACGATGCGTGGACTTGGTGTGTGCGCCCGGCGTTCCGATGAGGTGAGCAACGTGCGGTCAAGACGGCGGTTTTCTGGAGGCTCCCGGTCCGCGCTCCGGGGCTGGGGCGGGGCGGTGGCCGTGGTCGCCATCGCGGGTGTGCTGGTGGCCAACGCCTCCGGCTGGCCGGCGGGCGCCGTCGCGGACACCGACTCGCACTCCGGCCGGGCGACCTTCTACTCCCTGGGCGACAGCGGGCTGGGCAACTGCTCGTTCCCCGAGGTTCCCGCCGATCGCTTCTACGCGGCGCTCGGGCCGGAGGACTACGACCATGCCGGGGGCTGCGGTGGCTATCTCGAGGTGACCGGTCCGCTGGGTACCGTTCGCGTGCTGGCCGCCGACAAGTGCCCGGAATGCGAGTCCGGGCATCTCGACATGAGCCCAGAGGCCTTCGCGATGATCGGACCGCTGGCCGACGGCGTTATCCCGATCACATACCGGGGCGTGCGGGATCCGGACGGAGTCGGCCCCGTCCGGGTCCGGGTCAAGGAGGGCTCCTCGGCATGGTGGATCGGGTTTTTGATCATGGATCACGGCAACCCGCTGGCCTCCGTGGAGTACCTCGCGGACGCTGACGCGGACGAGTGGCGCGGCCTGGCGCGTGCCGAGTACAACTACTGGCTCCAGGAGGATGGCGCCGGCCCGGGGCCGTTCACACTGCGCCTGACCGACATCTACGGTCACCAGGCCGTCGTCGAGGGCATCGAACTGTCGCCCATGGTCGATCAGGTGACAAATGTGCGGATGTACGAGACCGACGCATCCTCGCCGACTGGATCCGCGTCCTCCGCGTCCTCCGCGTCCTCCGCGTCCTCTCCGGCCCCGACGGCGAGCGTCCCGGGCCCCGCCGAATCGGGGGCCTGTGCCGCGACCGCCGCCGTCAACACGATGTGGCCCACCGGGTTCCAGGCGACCGTCACCGTGCGGAACACCGCCGCGGCGGCGGCCGGGTCGTGGGTCGTCACCTGGATCGTGCCGGCGGACGTCACCATCGGCACGGCATGGAACGCCACCGTCGGGCAGAGCGGCACCGCCGTGACCGCCAGCGCTCCGGTCTGGAGTCCCACCCTCGCGGTAGGAGAGACCGTCTCGATCGGATTCAACGCCGACCGACCTATCGGCCCGGGAACGGTCGAGGCCGCGGTGGCTGGCTCGATCACCCTCAACGGGGAGTCATGCGTCGGTTTCTGAACGTTGTTCACGACGAGTCTTGCGTTTCGTGCGGATCGCGATCGATACCCGCTGCCCCACGGGAGGTGCGTCGAAGTGGCAGGATGTGCGCGTGTCCCAACCACAGCGCACCCACGTGGGTCCCGTTGACGCCCCGCACCGCTACGAACTCGTCCAGCGGTTCGCCGTGGGCGGCGAAGGCGAAGTATGGAAGGCGTATGAATACCACGCCGGGGAACCATTCGCCTATGCCGTAAAGATCATCAGTGTCGATGACAACGAGCGCCCCGAGGAGCGCCTGGAGGACCTGCGGATGCAGGCGGCCCTGGCGACCCACCTGGAGCATCCGTCGGTGGTGAAGGTCAAGGAGGTCTTCGTCGGTCCGCCGCCGCCCGGCTCCCACACCACCGACCCCCGCCTGTACTTCGTGATGAAGTGGATCGAAGGGCAAAGCCTGCAGGATGCGCTGGAACGTCGCGAACTGAAGGGCCTGGGCATCCTGAAGGCGCTGGCGCCCATCGCCGAGGCAATCGACTATCTGCACAGTGGCCGGGACACCAATGGCTCATCGGTAATCCATCGCGACATCAAGCCGGCGAACATCCTCATCGCTTCCGACGGGCGGGTCTACCTGGTCGACTTTGGCCTGGTCCGGCTGCGTGCCACCGAAACCACCTCCCGGATCTTCGGCACCGCGCCGTTCATGGCACCGGAGTCCCTCTCCCACGGGGAGTACACGCCAGCGACCGACCGCTACACCCTCGGCGCAACCGCGTACTACGCCATCACCGGCGAGATGCCTGTTCCGGGCGTTTCCGAGCGAATGATGCAACAGCTGATCTCTGCCCTGGGGCCGGGGAACGACCGCCTTGCCCGGGGCATCATCGCGATGCTCGCGCCCCAGCCGGAGCGGCGCCCGGCGAGCGCCGCCGCCTGGATCCGCGCGCTGATCAGCCCGCCCCCGCCGGCGACGTCCAAGGCGACCATCCCTCGCGGCGGACCGGCCGGCACTCCGTCGGACCGGCCGTACCTGTCGCAGCTGCCGCCGACGGGGATGGTCTCGTCCTACCCCCCGGGCCGGGCCGGGCCGGCGTCCGGGGTCCCATACCCGACGAGCGGAGCCTCCACACCGGCACCCGGCCCGGTGTCCGCGGTCCCGGTCGCTGCCTACTCGCCCCCGCCGCCCTCGTCGCCGTACCTGGGCGCCGCCGCGTCGGGCTACTACGTCGGCCCGCAGCAACCGGTCAAGAAGAAACGCTCGATCGGCAACATCATCGGGCTGAGCATCAGCGGCCTCGTGCTGCTGCTCGTCGTCGTGTGCTGCGCGTCCTCCGCCATCGAGTACATCAACGAGAAGGCCGGCGATGCTCAGGACAGCGCGACACCGAGCCGGAGCATCGACCGCTCCGTTCCGCCGCCGGCCGCCACGGCACTGGAACCCGTGCTGGTGTCGGTCGCGGACATCGTGGCGGTGATGCGGGTGCAGCAGAAGGCCATCAGCGCCGGCAGCCTTGAGGACATGCACAGCGGCGTCTACCCGGACGTCGTCGGGAGCGGTCTGACCAGGATGGCGCTGTGCGCGGAGAAGCCCGTGAACGGGGATGCGATCGGGGCGAACACCTCGAATCTGTTCGATGTCGATGGGGCGAACTACACCTCCTCGAACGTCTCCTCCGCCGTGGCGGGCTTCTACGGAGGCTATGCCGCCGAATACTTCACGGCAGCCCGGGAACAGGCACTCCGTTGTGGCTGGCAACAGTTCAGCGTGCCGACGATCGCGGAGGAGTCATTCGGGGCCTTCACCACGTGCAGCCGCACCAAGGAACCCGTCGCCCTCCTGTTCGTCCGATCGGGCCAGGTGCTGTTCCGGCTGGTCGTCCAGGCGGAAGCACGCGGCGCGTACCAGACCGAGACCATCAAACTGGCCCAGCGGATGGCGACGAGGATCCCGAAGGCGACACCGTGACCGATGCTCTGATCATTACGTTGCCGGCGGGGGAGCACCGGCTGGTCCCGGAGCACGGCACGGTGGTGGTCGGTCGTGATCCGCTGTGCCCGATGGTGATCGATGACGACCGGGTTTCCCGGGAGCATCTGGCCATCGGCTACGTCAACGGCCGGTGGCTGCTGCGGGATCTTGGCAGCAGCAACGGCACCTTCGCGAGTACCGGCCAGATCACCGAACTCGACATCGTCGAACCGTGCCTGGTCCGGCTGGGCGACGCGGGTGCCGGTCCCGGCATCGTCCTGCGGCCGGAGGCCGCCCCCGGGGCACATCGCGAGGCCTCTGGGCATACGGGGGCCGCCCTGGCCGGTCCGGACCCCGGGGACCCGGCCCGGGGCGGTCCGGCCGGGTCCGCGTCGCAGATCCCCGGGCGCATGCCCTCGGCCGTGCACCGGGCTCTGGACCGCATCCGTGTCGGGCGCGCCCCGGACAACACGATCGTCCTGGACGACCTGCTCGTTTCCCGGTACCACGCGGAGCTGGTCCGGGGCGCTGGCGCCTACCAGGTCGTCGATCTCGGCAGCAACAACGGCACGTTCGTCAACGGCCAGCGAGCCGACCGGGTCACCCTGCGACCGGGCGACCGGGTGTCCTTCGGCCACCACCAGATGGTGTTCGACGGGTCGGAGCTGCGCGAGTACGTCGACACCGGACGGGTGTCGCTGAAGGTCGAAGGACTGACCGTCGAGGTTTCCGGCGGCCGCCAGCTGCTTGACCGGGTGTCGTTCGAACTCGGCGAGTGCAGCCTGCTCGCCGTGGTCGGTCCGAGTGGGGCCGGCAAGTCCACCCTGCTCGGGGCGCTGACCGGGATCCGCCCGGCGAGCAGCGGCGCGGTCTGGTACGAAGGCCGCGATCTCTACACCGAGTATGACGATCTCCGCCACCGCATCGGTCTCGTTCCTCAGGACGACATCCTGCACAGCCAGCTGACGGTGCGCAGAGCCCTGCGCTACGCCGCGGCGCTGCGCTTCGGCTCCGACGTGACCCGGGCCGAGCGCGACGCGCGGATCGACGAGGTGCTCGACCAGCTCGGGCTGACCGCCCACGCCCAGCAGCGCATCGACACGCTCTCCGGCGGCCAGCGCAAGCGCACCTCGGTCGCGCTGGAACTGCTGACCGAACCGTCACTGCTCTTCCTTGACGAACCGACCTCCGGGCTCGACCCGGGGCTCGACCGGGATGTCATGGTCGGCCTGCGGGACCTCGCCAATCGAGGGCGAACCGTCGTCGTGGTGACCCACAGCCCGCTGCACCTCAACGTCTGCGACCGGGTGCTGGTGCTCGGCCGGGGCGGCAAGGTGGCGTATCTGGGACATCCGTCCCAGCTGCTGACGTTCTTCGGCGCCAGCGGCTATGCGGACGTCTTCACCGCCGTCGCGCAGGACCCGGACGTCTGGGCGAAGCGATTCGCGGCGACCGTCACCCCGGCGTCCGCGGCGCCCGCCGTTCCCGGCCGGGTCCTGGCGACCTCGCCCCCGCCCCGGAAGGGCCGCTGGCGGCAGCTGGCCATTCTGACCAGGCGCATGGTCGCGGTGACGGGCGCCGACCGGCTCTATGCCGCGCTGTCGCTCGGCCTGCCCCTTGGCCTGGCCCTGCTGCTGCATGTCATCCCCGGGGCGGACGGGCTCGGCCGCCCCGGCGGCGTGATCCCGCGCACCGCCGAGGCCGCCCAGCTGCTCGTGGTGCTGCTGATCGGCGCGGTCTTCGTTGGCCTGGCCGGGGGGATCAGGGAGTTCGTCCGGGAAGGGGCGATCTATCGGCGGGAACGAGCCGTCGGGCTCTCGCCCAGCGCGTATCTCGGATCCAAGCTGCTGGTCTTCGGCCTGCTCAATCTGGTGCAGGCGGCACTGTTCGTGATCGCGGGGCTGATGGGGCGCCCCGGGCCGGGGGAGGCGCTCCTGCTGGGGCAACCCATGCTCGAGCTGATCGGCGCGGTGTGGCTGACCGCCGTCGTTTCCACCCTGCTCGGCTTGCTGGTCAGTGCCTTCGTGTCGACGAACGAGCAGACGATGCCGGTGCTCGTCGGGCTGGTCATGGCTCAGCTCGTGCTCTGCGGCGGGCTGTTCGATATCGTTGGTCGAGGCGGCATCGAGCAGCTGTCGTGGATAGCCCCGGCACGGTGGGGGTACGCGGCCTCCGCCGCTACCGTTGATCTTCGTTCGATCATGCTGGAACCGCCGGCGGATGCGCTCTGGGCGCACACCGCTGGCGCGTGGGGGTGGGCCATGGGAGTGCTGGCGTTCCAGGGGCTTGTCATGGTCATCGCCACCCGGCTGGCACTACGGCGGCATGAGCCAGGGCGCACATGAGCAAGTCAGATAATTCCGCTCTGAACGCTGCCCTGCACGACGGGTGGGCCAGCGCCTGCCGGCTGTACGAGCATCTGGCCCAGGGCGGCTCGCTGGCCCCATTGCCACCGGGCACCCTGCGGATGAACCCCGGAGAGATCCAGTTCGGGGATGCCCTGCTCGGCTACGCCCGGATGTACGGCGCCCAGGTCAGCTACCAGCAGAGCAGCAGCATCTGGTTCGGCTCGGCCACGTTCATGCTCGCGGGGATGGCCGCGGAGCACGTGAGCAACAAGGCCGCCCAGCGGCGGGCCGAGGCGATGGCGGCGGTGCAGTGGCGCGATCATGCATACCTGCGGTGTGTCCTGACCAACCACCGGATGCTGTGTGATGTCGGGGGATCCTGGCAGGCGTTCTGGCATCAGGGGGCCATCGAGTTCATCGCCGACCTGTCCCGGTGGGCGTTTGTGCTCCGGCACGAGGGCGGCGATCCACTGATGATCCACGGACCCGGAGCGCCGTGGTTCGCGGTGGCCACGGCCAGGATCCTCTACGGTCCCAGGGGCCTGCAACTGCCGGCGTTCGGACCCCTGGCGGCGGCCATGACGCATCGGCGGACCGTGACCGGCGAGGTGCTCGGCCCGCTTCGCAGCGCGCTGCCTCCCGGACCGGATTCCCCGGCCTGACCGGTGCCCCGACGGCCAGCCAGGCGCCGTCCCGGGGTGCCGTAGCACGCGGGATCGCGGTTGGCGAGTGGCATTGGTTACGTGTCTTCGTCTCTGTCGCGAAGCGGGGTATCTGCGAGAATCCGGGTGTTACGACTGGTCCCAGAACGTTATCCGTTCGGAAGGAGTGGCATTCCATGGGTGTGTATGCCCTGCCTGATCTGCCCTACGACTACGCGGCGCTGGAACCGCACATCAGCGGGGAGATCCTGGAACTCCATCACGACAAGCACCATGCCGCCTACGTCAAGGGCGCCAACGACACGCTCGACCGGATCGCCGAGGCCCGCGACCAGAACGACTTCAGCGCCATCGTCGGCCTGGAGAAGACGCTGGCCTTCAATCTTTCCGGCCACATCCTGCACACGCTCTACTGGCAAAACATGTCGCCGGACGGCGGGGACCGGCCGGCCGGCGACCTGGCCACCGCGATCGACGAGCACTTCGGCTCCTTCGAGGCGTTCTCCGGCCAGATGTCAGCGGCCACGACCCTCGTCCAGGGATCCGGCTGGGGCGTGCTGTCCTATGAACCGGCCAGCGGGCGTCTGCTCGTCGAGCAGGTCTATGACCACCACGGCAACGTCGCGCAGGGCTCAACCCCGCTGCTGGCGTTCGACGCCTGGGAGCACGCCTACTACCTCCAGTACCGCAATGTGCGGCCCGACTTCGTCAAGGCGATGTGGCAGGTCGTCAACTGGCGGGATGTCGCGGCCCGCTACGCCGCTGCCAGCCGCTGACCGCCGACTCGGGTGGGTGGGGTGCTCCGCCGGGACGCCCCACCCCGCTTCAGGACGTATCTTGTGGATCGATTCGCGCGGTGTCGTTGCTCCGGACTTCACGTTCATCGAAAATCATCGCTACCTATACGTCAGAGTGAATCAGGGGCCCGGGATTTGCCGTCACGTATATGTTGCGATGATCTTCGATGTCTCTTGTCGCCAGATACCACCGTATTTACGGTCCCCTTATCCTGAATGAGTTCAAACCGCATGAAGTCGGATTGTTCGCCGATACCCACCGGCCAGTGCCCTGGGCGTCCATGAGCGTCCAGGAGCGCCGCACCGGTGACGGCTGGTGGATCTATCACCCGACGGCGGTGCGCGTATCACGTGATGCTCTGTCGCTGGTGCGGCATTGTCCTGCGACGCCCGCCGGCGGCGTCCAGCAACGTGGACCTGGTTCCGAGCGGCGATCCACCGGACAGGCCCTAGTCCGGGGACGGGGCGGTCTGCGCCGTCGATCGGGTCTGCCGCGCCTCGCGTACCTGCAAGTCGGCATCCGCAGCCATGTGCTGCGGCTGCTTGCGGCATGACCGGACGGCGACCCACAGCAGACCGGGGCTGGGAGTGGGCTCGACCAGTATCGCGACCAGGCAGGTCAGCGCGATGACGAGCATGACGGTGACCGCGATCGCGAACACGGCGTCGGTACCGAGATTGACGATGATCCCGGCGACGGCGGTACCGCCGGTGATGACGAGTACCCCGAGGCCGGACCAAGCCGCTCGGCCACCGCGCCAGCTGGCGTTTCCGGGGGATGACGCCGGACCCGTGCCGTTGCTATTCATAGATTTTCACCCCTGCCGCGACCGCACTCAGGAGCACCAGACTGGCGACGCCGTTGACCGCGAGAACCCACCGCCAGTTCTTGATCCGCCCATTACCCTGATAGGCCAGCATCCGTATGCCGAAGGGCATGAAACTGAAACCGATGAGCAGGGCGAGTACGGCGCATGCCACCTGGGGAACAGGAATGTGCTTTCCCTGATTGGCGGCTCGGACCATGGAAACGATGAGTGCGATCGAAGCCGTCACTACCCAGTCCGTCCACCAGAGCGCATCCTCGAGTTCCAGGCCGTGTCGTTTGTTGCCTGGCGGCGTGCGGGAGACGAGTTTGAGCCAGATCTGCAGAACGGCTGTTGTGGCTGCCAGGGCCGCCGTCCAGGTGAGCGCAAGCAGATCGACCTCCTTGGGCGCAGGCCATGACAGAGCCTGGAATGTGAATGTGGTGAAGAAGCACTATCCTTCCGGTATTTGGCGGACCAGGGCGGCAGGACCGCCCTAGGCGAAAACGTCGATCAGCGTTCTCGTCGCGCAACGTGGATTCGGCACAAGCAACGGTGGCGGCTGTGCCGGATCGATGCCCGATCTTCGGTTCGCTGTTGTCGCCCTATTCGCGCGATCTCTTATTAAGATTCTATATACAGTGCTGCTTCTGGGCAGTCCAGCGATTGGGGGACTGCGGTGTTGACCTGGAAGCGACCGCCGTCATTCGCTCACGCGAGCCGGACGATGGGCAGCACGGCCGTGGCGGCGGAGCCGACGGCCACGGTGGCGAGACTCCTCCGCCGTTGCCAGGGCAACCGCGGTTCCGCGCGCGGCCGGCGGTGCTGGGGCACCTCTCTGGCCAGCCGGATGTACGCCTGCCGGGCCTGAATCTCGGCGGTGAAGGCCTCGTCGTCAAGACTGCGCCGGGCCGACGTCGCGATGTGGGCGTTGTGCCCCGCCACCCGCTCCATCGCGGAAGCCGACAGGTACGTCTGCAGGCGGCGGTAGCGCGCGATGCTGCCGATGATGAGCTCCTGGTCCGCGGGATCGCGGCAGGGGTTCCAGCCGTTGCGGGAGGCCAGCGCGTCGAACAGCTGGTCGATGGAGAGGTCGCCCCGGTGGAACGCCTCGGTGGCGGCGCGGTGCATGTGCCGCTCGCGAACGGAGACGTCGCTCGGCGTCAGCGGCCTGGGCGGGACTGGAATGCTGGCGGCGAGAACCGTCCGGCGATGCCGGGCATCGGCCGTGTCGAAGGCGGTCCACGCCGTACCCACCGAGGTCTGGGCCGCGGCCCACTCGTCGTGTCGCCGCCGGGCGGTCCGGGCGGCCCGCTGGGCGGCAACGGCGATCTCATCGGCGTATCGACGTCGATCGGCCGCGTGCCCCGCCAGACCGGCCCGCCGCCGTCGGGCCCAGCCGGCCCCGGCCCGCGCCACTCCGGACCATTCCCGTCGGGCGGTCGCGGCAAGCGCCGTGAATGCCGCCAGCGCGACGATCGTCAGTGTGGCCCAGATCGCCAGCGCTTCCTGGCTGTCGATGAGAAATGTGTGAATGGCTGTGTTGACCATGGTATCCACAGCTGGTCTCCCTGGAAATGCGAAGCGAACAGTGAATCGTTGAGAGTCGATGTGAGGTGGTGGTCGCAGACCCGGAGTGGGGACGTCACGGCCGCTCGTGCGGCTTCATGACCGAGCGCGGCGAGGGAGGGGGTGCCGGGCGTACGCCGGCCTACCGTTACGCGCTGTGGTGGGGCGGGGCGCGCGGGCCAGTCGTCGACTGGGCGATCCCGGCCGGCGGGACCGAGGCCGCTGGCGAGCCGGTCAGCACCGGCGGGGCCAACGGTGCTACCCAGGCGGGCGGCGCATCGGCGATGACGGCGCCGTGCTCGCCGGCCGCGTCATCGTGGGCCGTGGCCTGGTGGAGTGCTTCGGTCTGGGGTGCGGGGGCGGTCGTCAGGGCGGTCGCCGTGACACCCAAGGGCGCACTCGGGGTCGGGGCATTCGTCAACGTGCACTGCCAGAACCATGCGGCCAGGGCAAGGGCGAGTGACGTCAGCCCGACGAAGAACCTCAGCGGTCGGTGCGCACCCTGCCCCGAAGTGGAGGGACACGCGACGACGGCCATGAGTACAACGTATCGAAATAGCGGCCGATATGCATTACCTGTGACGCGCTTGACTGCGGATGGTCCGATCGGGATGTGTCGAGTCCTGCGGTAGTGCAGGATGGGGCCATGCTTGTTGTCCACGTGCATGTCGCGGTCGAAGTCGAGCAGGTCGACGGCTTCCTCAAGGCGACGCTGATCAATGCCCAGGCATCCGTGGGGGAGCCCGGGGTGGTGCGTTTCGACGTCGTCCAGGACGAGGCCGACCCGACCCACATCGTTCTCATCGAGGTCTACCGCGATGCCGCTGCCGCCGCGGCGCACAAGGAGACACCGCACTACGCGATCTGGCGGGACACCGTGGCCGGCATGATGGCCCGGCCGAGGACGTCAACGACGTTCTCCGCGCTCTTTCCGGCCGACGCGCGGCGCTGGGAAGCCTGATGTCATTCGAGTTCGCCACGTCCCCGCAGGTCATCGTCGGCGCGGGACGCGCGGCGGAGCTGCCGGAGCTGCTTTCCGGGCTCGGATCGAGGGTCCTCGTCTGTACCGGGTCCAGCCCGCAGCGGTACGCGGGTCTGATCGGCGAGCTTCCATTACCGTCCACGGTGTTCTCGGTGCGGGGCGAGCCAACGGTTGATCTCGTCAGAACGGCGACGGCCTCCGCGCGGGAGGCCGGAGCCGACGTCGTCCTGGCCATCGGCGGCGGCAGCGTCATCGACCTCGGGAAGGCCGTCGCGGCACTGCTCGGAAACGGCGGCGATCCGCTGGACTATCTGGAGGTGGTCGGCGGCGGCCGGCCC
>JABDRL010000400.1 GCA_013041765.1 Dactylosporangium sp.
GACCTGGAAGGTCCCGCCCCATCGTCGTTCGGCTGGTGGAGAAGCCGCTCGGATCAGTCGTCGAGCCATTCCACGGAGCGCTTCCCACCCCGGTTCGACGGCGGCGGAGGCTGCCGCCCAGACGGCCCGTCGTAGTAGGGATCCTCGCCGTAGCCGCCGTGGCCGGGGGGAGGTCCGGCGTCGTATCCGCCTCGGGGTGGTCCGGGGTCGTATCCGCCGCGGCCGGTGGGTGGTGCGTCGTAGCCGGCGTCGTAGCCGCCCCGGGTGGTGGGTGGTGCGTCGTAGCCGCCGTGGCCGGGCGGTGGTCCGGCGTCGTATCCGCCGCGGCCGGTGGGTGGTGCGTCGTAGCCGTCGCCGTATCCGCCCCGGGTGGTGGGTGGTGCGTCGTAGCCGGCGTCGTATCCGCCGCGGCCGGTGGGTGGTGCGTCGTAGCCGCCGTGGCCGCCGTGGCCGGGGGGTGGTCCGGCGTCGTAGCCGCCTCGGGGTGGTCCGGGGTCGTAGCCGCCGTGGCCGGGCGGTGGTCCGGCGTCGTAGCCGCCTCGGGTGGTGGGGGGTGCGTCGTAGCCGTCGCCGTAGCCGCCTCGGCCGGATGGGGGTGCGTCGTATCCGCCGCCGTGGCCGGGGGGTGGTCCGGCGTCGTAGCCACCTCGGGTGGTGGGGGGTGGCTCGCTGGCGTATCCGCCGGGACGGGTCGGCTCCTGACCTCGCGGCCCGCCATACTCGTCGTACCCGGCGGGACCGCGACCCGGCTGCTGCTCGTAGCCGCCGGGACTGTACCCACCCGGCTGGACGGTGGTCGCGGCGCTGTAGTCACTGTGATCGTGCAGGCCGTATCCCGAGCCGAAGCTGTCGCCGTACTGGTGATCGTAGCCGGGCTCCTGCGCCTGGTACGGGTCCTGGGGCGGCGCCATCGGCGTGTGCACGATCGCGGTCGCGTCGGACATGTTGTTCGGAGTGATCATGGTGGCGTCGGCGCCGCCGCGTCCCATCGGATCGCCGTGGTACATCCCTTGGGCGCCGGGCGTCTGCGGGCCGCCCCGGGGCCTTGGGTCGGGACCGTCCTCGCCCTCCTCATCGAGCAGGTCATCGTCCTTCTCCCGCTTCCGCCACAGCATGACGATCACGACGATGGGGAAGAGCACGAGCATCGTGCCGAGGATGATGAGGATCCAGGAGACCGTGCTGAGTCCGCTGCTGGCCTTGGTACCGGGGTCCGCGGCCCCCGCTCCATCATCGACGTCGTTCTCGGGGAGTTCCTCGATGGGGATACTCTCCACGGCGCTCGCCTCGGGCTCGGCGGTCGGCTTGAGCTTCAGCTGGACGCCGCTCAGCGTCTGGCCGGCGCGCGCTTCCTTGGTGGTGGTCACCGTCTGGAAGCTGTCCTTCGAGGCTCCCAGGGTGAGCGACCCCGGCACGATCGGCTCGCTGGATGACCCGGTGAACCTGAACCGGCCGCTGCTGTCCGACCCGGTCTGGTGCCTCTTCCTGTTGCCGTCGAGCACCATGACGGTCGCGTCCTTGATGACGTCCCCGGTTGTGGAATCCGTCACGGTTCCCGAGATCGCGGCGACCGTCGGCGTCTGGGTCTGGGTTGCCGTGGGAGCGGCTACGCCACGAATCGTGATCTTGGCGGTATCGGAGCCGTCATCTGCTTCGACGGTCGCCGTGACCGACTTCGACTGCCCCGCCGCGACGGTGGTGGGATTCGCGGACTCGGTGACCGTCCAGCGGAGCGTCTTCGTCTGGCCAGCGGCGACAGCGCAGGGCGAGGTGCTGCACTTGGCGGTGACATCGCCGCTGCTGAAGGTCAGCTTCGCCGTGGCAAGCCCGGAGCCGGTGTTCTCGATCTCCGCAGACAGCGAGCTGGATCCACCCGGGTCCAGGCTCATCCCATCGCCAGCCGTGATGTTGACGGTCACGTCCGCCGCGTAGGCAGGGCTGGCCACGCCGACCAGTGCTCCCGCAACGAGTGCGCCCACCGCGCAACTTCGCAGTACAGCTCGTCGGTGCGTTGTCACGTCTACTGCCCCTCCGGTCGTGGCCGCCCGTGACTGCCATTCTCCGGGCTCGCCCCGGGGTCCGGAATTGGCACGTCACGCGCGTAGCGCTCACCCTGCATGGTGCACCGCAGCAAACTATGCCCTGTCCACTGCTTCGGCGAAAGCCGGGGCGTGTTGCTGTCAGATCGCGCCTGGTCGTATCGTCCCGCCATGTCCGCTCCGTACGTGTATTCAGATTCACTTAGAACCGCGCTGGAAATGATCAGGTCGGGGGAGCGTCCGGACGGTGCGGCTCTCCGGGACGCGGTACGTAGCTTGCTCACCGCCCTGGCGGCCAAGGCGCCCGGCCGAACGGTGGAGGTGCGTGTTCCGCCATATGGCGCCGTGCAGTGCGTCGATGGTCCAAGACATACGCGAGGGAACCCCCCGAACGTGGTGGAGACCGACCCAATCACCTGGGTGGAGATCGCAGGAGGTCTCTTGGCATGGCATGATGCGGTCGCAGGAGGGCGCGTCATTGCCAGCGGTACGCGTGCTGACCTGTCCGAGTATCTACCTCTATATGGGGTAGACGAAGAAGTCTAGTTCGTTGACATAAAGCATCGACAGCGTGGCTGTATGTTGCAGCGCGTGATTCGCGTACACTTACGTGCGCGATGGCGCCCTTCGTGGGCGCTCACCCCAATTCCCTCCCCTCGGCCAACGGCGACCCCAGGAGCTTCAGGTGCCCCGACGCGACGGCCGGTTGAGCCACGAACTCGACCCCCTGCGTCCAGGTCCGCAGGACGCGTGCGGCGTCTTCGGAGCCTGGGCACCCGGTGAGGACGTCGCGAAGCTGACCTATTTCGGGTTGTACGCCCTTCAGCACCGAGGCCAGGAAGCGGCGGGTATCGCCGTTTCGGATGGCTCCGGCATCGTCGTCTTCAAGGACCTCGGCCTCGTCGCCCAGGTCTTCGACGAGCCGACGCTGGCCAGCCTGCGCGGTCATATCGCCATCGGCCATGCCCGCTATTCCACGACCGGCGCGTCGAACTGGGAGAACGCGCAGCCGACGCTGCGGTCGACGCCGGTGGCCGGGAACGGTGCCAGCACGACGATCGCGCTCGCGCACAACGGCAATCTGGTCAATACGTCCGACCTGGCCCGCCAGGCCGCCGAACTGGAGCTGCCGACCGACGCGACCTCCGACACCGCTGTGGTGACCACCCTGCTGGCGTCCCGCCCGGACCGCTCGGTTGAGGGCGCGGCCATGGAGGTCCTGCCGACCCTGCGGGGCGCGTTCAGCCTGGTCTTCATGGACGAGTTCACCCTGTACGCGGCCCGGGACCCGAACGGCGTCCGCCCGCTGGTGCTCGGCCGCCTCGACCGCGGCTGGGTGGTTGCCAGCGAGACGGCGGCTCTCGACATCGTCGGGGCCACCTTCGTCCGCGAGGTCGAACCGGGCGAGTTCCTCGCCATCGATGAACACGGTCTGCGGTCGGCCCGGTTCGCCGCGCCGGAACCGAAGGGCTGCCTGTTCGAGTACGTGTACCTCGCCCGGCCGGACACCACCATCTCCGGCCGCAACGTGCACGCGGCCCGGGTCGCCATCGGCCGGGCGCTGGCCCGCGAACACCCGGCCGAGGCCGACCTGACCATTCCGGTGCCAGAATCGGGAACGCCAGCGGCGATCGGTTACGCGGCCGAATCCGGTATTCCCTACGGCTCCGGTCTGGTGAAGAACGCCTACGTCGGCCGGACGTTCATCCAACCGTCGCAGACGATTCGACAACTTGGTATCCGACTCAAGCTGAACCCACTGCGCGATAACGTGCGGGGCAAGCGTCTCGTCGTTATCGATGACTCGATCGTCCGGGGCAACACCCAGCGCGCCGTCGTGCGCATGCTGCGGGAAGCCGGGGCTATCGAGGTCCACGTTCGGATCTCGTCTCCGCCGGTGCTGTGGCCGTGCTTCTACGGCATCGACTTCGCAACCCGGGCTGAGCTACTCGCCAATGGTCTCGACTTCGACGGCATCCGCCGGTCGGTCGGGGCTGATTCGCTGGGGTACGTCTCGCTGTCCGGCCTCATCGCCGCGACCGAACAGCCTGCGACCCGACTGTGCCGGGCTTGCTTCGACGGGGAATACCCCATTGAACTTCCGGCAGACAACGTCATCGGCAAACACGTGCTTGAGGGCGTTGCCCGAGCCGTCGTGGGTGCCGAAGACACGAACGCCGACGAGCGGCGGGGTGGCGGGGTGGATCGCCTCGGCGCCAGCCACGGTGGCCTGAGCGCCCTATTGCGCTCATGATCATCCGAAACCAGGCAGATGCGATGGCAGCCGCGACGCAATTAGGGGAGAACGTGACGCACGTGTCCGAGCGAACCGGTAAGACCGTACCCGGCCAGTCGACTCCCGAGCGCCAGCCCTGGACCGCTGGCAACGGCCGACGGAAGCGGACGGTGACGTATGCAGACGCGGGGGTGTCAATTCACGCTGGTGAGCAGGCGGTTGAACTGCTCAAGACGAAGGTCAAGCGGACCCTGCGTCCTGAGGTCGTCGGCGGGATCGGCGGTTTCGCCGGCCTGTTCCGGCTGGACGTCGCCAGGTACCGCAATCCGATTCTCGCCTCCTCGACCGACGGTGTCGGTACGAAACTGGCCATTGCCCAGGCGATGAACATCCACGACACGGTCGGCATCGACCTCGTGGCCATGGTCGTTGACGACCTGGTCGCCTGTGGCGCCGAGCCGTTGTTCCTGCTCGACTACATCGCCTGCGGGGAGGTCGTTCCCGACCGGATCTGCGACATCGGTGCGGGGATCGCCGATGGCTGCCGGTACGCCGGTTGCGCCCTGCTCGGCGGGGAGACGGCGGAGCACCCCGGGGTCATGCGGCCCGATGAGTACGACATCGCCGCGACCGGCGTCGGGGTCGTCGAAGAGGACGAGGTCCTCGGCCAGGACAAGGTCGAGGTCGGCGACGTCGTCATCGCCATGCGGGCTTCCGGCCTGCACTCCAACGGCTATTCACTGGTCCGGCACGTGCTGCTGGGGGCTGGCCGGATGCGCCTGGACACCGTGGTCGACGACTTCGGCTCCCAGCGCACGTTGGGCGAGGAACTGCTGACCCCGACCAAGATCTATGCGAAGGAGTGCCTCGACCTCCTCAAGGAGTGCGAGGTGCACGCCTACGCCCATGTGACGGGCGGAGGGATCCCGGGCAACCTCGTCCGAATCCTCCCAGAGCACGTCGACGCGGTCGTGGACCGCTCGACCTGGCGCCCGCAGCCCATCTTCGACCTCGTGCGGACCAAGGGCCGGATCGAGGACTCCGAGATGGAGAGCACCTTCAACATGGGGATCGGCATGCTTGTCGTGGTCACCGCAGCCGACGCCGACCGGACGCTGGCGTTCCTCGCGGGGCGCAACATCGAAGCCTGGCAGGTCGGCGAGGTCATCGAGGGCACCGGCACGGTCCAGATGGTGGGCTCCCACACCAGGGGGTAGCCCACGTCCCGTGACAGAGTAGCGTCGTTGCGGTGAGGGAGATAGCCACCAGGTGGACCGGGATGCGGGGCATATCCCCGGTTCCTGGGTATGTGGTCATGCAGGCTAATACGTTGTGCAATCTTGCCTGCACTTATTGCTATCTCCCTGATCGGGCCTTCCATCGGCCCACGCCGGTCGCCGTGGCCCGTGCGGTTGCGGAGTCCACCGACCGCTGGGCCGCCGACGACCCGGGGTTCGCCATCGTCTGGCACGGCGGCGAGCCGCTTGCTGCTGGAAGGCCGGCGCTAGCGGCCCTCATGGAGCCGTTCGGCGACGTCGAGCACCAGGTGCAGACCAATGCCACCCTTATCAACGACGACTGGTGTCGGTTCTTCTCAGCCCGTCGGATGCGGGTCAGCGTCAGCGTCGACGGCCCCGAGGAATGCAATGACCACCGGGTCATCCGGGGCTTCGGCCGACCGGCGTACCCACGGATCATCAAGGGGATCGAGGCGCTGCGCCGCAACGGCGTGCCGTTCGCGGCCCTCTGCGTCGTGTCCAACCCCCGGCCGGGGCTGGCGAGCCGGCTGTACGACTATTTCCTCGAACTCGGCTGTGACGCCCTCGGCGTCAGCATCGAGGAGCAGGAAGGCGTCAACGAGCGGGCCAACGACGCCGGAGACGACGCTGTCAGGACATTCTGGGCCGAGCTGGCGGCGGCGTGGCGCCGTGACCCCAGTCTCCGGATCCGTGAGATTGATCATGTTTTGGGGTATGCCGGGGCGCTGCTCGCCGGTGCCGAGGACCGGGTCCTGCCCCGACGCATCGACCCCACACCCATGATCTCGCCGGACGGCCGGGCCTTCCTGCTCTCGCCGGAACTGGCCGGGTTCACCGACCCGGGCTACGGCGATTTCTCGGCCGGCAACGTGCTGCGACGACCGCTCAACGACATCGTCTCGGAGGCCATTGTCTCGGCGTCCTGGGTTACCGAATTCGTCTCCGGCGTTGAGGCGTGCCGCAGGACATGCCCGTACTTCGGATTCTGCGGCGGCGCGAACGCCGGCAACCGCTATTTCGAGCACGGCAGGTTTGACCAGACGCACACCAACCACTGTCGCAACAGCCGTATTCGGCTGCTGGAAGGCGTGCTGGACGAGGTGGCGATCCGGAGTGCGGCGACCGATTCGGCCGCTACCCGCATTCATCGGGCCGCGGACGAGTTCGCCCTGCTGATAGCGAAGGCTCCCTCGGCCGCGGTTACCGAAGACCGATGCGAGAGCACCGGAACGTACTACAACTGGAACAATCGTTCGCGCTGACGAGTGGTCCGTGCCGACAGTCAACTATGACCGTCGGACCGACCTTGGGCCTCTGCCGCGTCAACCTCGTCAGCGTCGGGATCGTCCTCGTCGTCCTCGTCGTCGACGTACTGGGTGTACTCGTCGAAGTCATCGTCTGACCGATGACTGCCGGCGAGCTCCCGCTGCAACGCGGCGAGGTCGGTGTTGGGGGAGTGGTACTTCAACTCCCTGGCCACCCTAGTCTGCTTGGCCTTCGCACGGCCGCGCCCCATGGCTCGACCCCCTCGCACAGAATTTACGGGGCAGCCGTCTCCGGCGGGCCCCGACAACGTCAGGCATCTCTCGTGGCTCTTACGGTACATGTCGTCGGCTGGCTTCGGCATCTCAGCCTGGCCGAAACGCGATCGAACGCCGGGTGATCCCAACCGTCGCGTAGCCGTAAGCACCGTTCGTGCCGGTTGCCCATCACCGGATCCTCGCCCGGCCGCACCCGTTCGGTACCCGGACGCCGAGCGGCGTCGCCGCGACGTTCATGGGACGATCACCACGTGTCGTCGCTGTTCGCCTCGTATCTGCGGGTGTATGAGCCGCTGGCCGCTTTCGATCGGGAGTGGCAGCGCTACTGGCGGCGCTACGTGAACGAGGGGCGGGCGCTCGCCCCGATGGAGGGGGCCGCACGCCAACGGACCGCGGTCCTTGAGGCCCTCGGGGCTGGCTGGACGCGTCTGCCGCAACTGCCGGACGACGCCTATGTGCTCGAAGCCGACGACACGTTGCTCATCTGCCCGTGGAACCTGCGGGTGCAGGTCGCCGAGGCCGCGCTGAACGCCCGCGACGGGGTTCCGACCGTACTGGCGGACGCGTTCGTTCCCCCGCTGTTCGCCGGGCTGGCCCGAGCGGTCCTGGACGACTGGCGCAGCGGCAACCGGGTGCTCGAGCACGGGGTTCCCCGCCTGCATGAGCAGGTGGCGACCTGGACGGTTCCGCTGCGGTGGTTCACGTTCTTCGAACCGGCCGAGCGGGCGCTGTCGCTGCGCCGGGGGACGAGAGCCCTGCGGTACCGCACCGATCTCGCCAAGGCCCAGCGGCGGGCCAGTTCCGCGCGGGCGGTGCTGCGGCGGGGGGTCGGAGCCGCGTCGATCACCGACGCGGTCGAGGAGACCGGTCGCTGGCTGGAGCAGTTTCATCCGTATTCGGTGCTGGAACTCGACTACGGCGGCCTGGTCCACGTGCTGTCGGACGAGGCGCTGGTCGCCGACGACTCTCCGGGGCTGTTGCTGTCGGGGCTGGAGGCCGTGGCGCGGGGCGATGGGGAAGCCGCGGCGGTCGCCTACGAGCAACTGGCAGATCGATGGCAAGCCGTCCAGTTGCGTGAACGGAGCAACTGAAGGACAACACCAGCCGTACGGATGGCGGGTCGGACGGCCTTTCGCCGAGATTCGGTCACCGTTTTTGACGTACCGGGCGACAGGTTGATGCAATTAGATTCGTGGTTGGTCCCATACGCTTGGTCATGGATGACCTCATATATCACCTTATGGTGGGTCTAAAACCGCCTATTCGTCATCCGTCCATACAATGACCTTCAACCGTTCGGCCCATGTCGGACATCGGGGACTAGCCGGACCATGAAAACGCGTCGACCGGCGGGACCCTGGCCGACGTCAATGGGTTACCTGTGGAGGAGTGACCGATGGCATCGCGTACGCATGAACCAGAACCCCTGCTCACGCCAGCCGAGGTTGCGTCGATGTTCCGAGTAGACCCGAAAACGGTCACTCGGTGGGCGAAAGCTGGGAAGCTTAGCGCCATTCGCACCTTGGGTGGACATCGTCGTTACCGTGAGTCAGAGGTTCGGGCACTATTGCAGGGGCAGATTCCCCAACAGCGTCAGGGCGACTGACCCTGGAGCGAACAACTACTGATGGCGAGAGCGGATGAAACGCCTTCGCCACCGCGTGGACCGCGCCGCTCCCCCGAGCGCGGACCGCGGCGGTTGACTCGCCTCTCCGCGATGGCGCCGTAGCATCGGCACGTTCCGTGGCGGCGGGTCTGACTCCATCGGCGGTCTCATGTGCCCCTGGTGCCCCGAGCGCGGCGGTCAGGGGCGTTCTTCTTGGCCGACACCGATGCGGAGACCGACGGTTCCCCGCGTTCCGCGCCGCAGTCGACTGAGAAACAGCACGATCGGGCCGGCGAGCCAGTATTTTTTGCGGATCAGTCGCCGGACGTGTCGAGTCTCCTCCGCGTCGAGGATTTCCGCTCGACCGGCCACCGCCGGTCCCAGTGGCTTTCCCCGGGACGTGCACGGTGCAACCGAGATCTCGGTGTTGTTGCGAATCCGCTTGACCTTGCCGGAATCCATGACGGTCCACACGAGGAGAGCCGCACCGTCCGGGGCGACCCACACCGGCGTCCTGACCGGTGTCCCCACCCGACGATACGTTGTCAGCAGGACGTACTTCTGCGACCCCAACTGGTGCGCCGGAGCGTTCGTCGTCATCGCCCAACACTACGGCGTCCCCCGTCCCCCTCCCACCCTTTCTCTACTGGTCATGAGGGATATTCGGAAATGCGACATTTCGGGTCGATCCGCGGGTGCTGGCGCCCCTGCTCAATCCTCGTCGAGGACCAGGAGAACCTTGCCGAGGTGGGCGTTTCGCTCGACGAGACGGTGGGCCTCCGAGACCTGCCCAAGGGGGAACCGGCGGTCGACGACCGGCCGGATTCGGCCGGTCTCCAGCAATGGCCAGACCTCGGCCCGCACCCGCTCGACGATGGCCGCCTTCTGCGCCGGAGGCCTGGCGCGGAGCGTCGTGGCGATGATGCTGGCCCGTTTGACCAGTAACGCGGAAAGATTCATCTCGGCTCGGCGACCGCCCTGCAAACCGATGATGACCAGACGGCCATCTGGCGCGAGCGTGTCGATATTACGATCCAGATATGCCGCGCCGATGATGTCGAGAATGACGTCGGCGCCCCGACCACCCGTGGCGGCGCGGACCGCCTTGGGGAAATCCTGGGCCGTATAGTCGATCGCGGTCGATGCGCCGAGAGCGCGAAGGGCCTCGTGCTTGAGTCCTCGGGCGGTCACCAGCACCGTGGCGCCGAGGGCCGTCCCCAGCTGCGTGGCAAAGGTGCCGATGCCGCTGCCTCCGCCATGCACCAGCAGCGTTTCGCCGGGGCACAGCCGGCCGTGGTGGATGAGATTCGACCAGACGGTGCACGCGGCCTCCGGCAGGGTCGCGGCCTCCACCAGGTCGACGCCGGCCGGAACCGGCAGCAACTGCCCGGCCGGAACGGCGACCCGCTCGGCGTACCCCCCGCCAGCCAGCAGGGCGCAGACCGCGTCGCCGATGCGCCACCCGGTCACCCCCGGGCCGAGGGCCGAGATCCTTCCGGAGCATTCAAGCCCCGGGTACGGCGGAGCGCCGGCCGGAGCGGGATACGTTCCTTGTCGTTGCAGCAGATCTGCCCGGTTGACCGCCGTCGCGGCGACCTCGATGACCACCTCGCCGGCCGCGGCCTCCGGATCGGGGACCTCCGCCAGCACCAGTTGCTCCGGGCCTCCCGGCTCGGGAATCGTCACAGCACGCATCTGACCATCTTCTCGTCCTCGCCCATCGGAGATGCTTGGGCGGGCGCTGCGCCCGCTCGCCGCACCGGATCTGGCACACTGGGGACGTACCTGGCGCTGGAGGGCTCGCCTAGTGGCCGATGGCGACGGTCTTGAAAACCGTTAACAGGGGTGACTCTGTTCGTGGGTTCGAATCCCACGCCCTCCGCTTGGACCACCTAGAAACGCCCCCTGACCAGCGGGAATGCCGGGCAGGGGGCGATCTCTGTTTGGGCCAGGTGATCCCACTCGGACCCGTTCGGGTCCGATGAATCTCACTCGTCGCCCCAAATACGCCCCAGAGCTCGGGGTCAGGAATCGCTGCTGCCGGTTGGCTTCGGGACATCGGGATCGTCGTCGAATCGCAGCGCCGCCTCGATCCGGCGGCGGGCGGCCTCGTCTTGGCCGTCGATGCACTTGGCGTACACCTTGAGCAGGACGTGCACGCTGTGGCCGGCCCACTCGGCGACCTGAGTCGCCGGAACCCCGGCGTTGAGCCAGAGCGATACGGCCGCGTGCCGTAGGTGATACGGGACCCTGGCCAGCGGGGAACGCTGCTGGACCGGGATGAGCACCTTCTCCCGGACTCGTCGCCAGATTCGGGTGTAGGTCACCGACGACACCGGGTTGCGGAAGGCATCCCGGGATCCAAACAACCGCCCGTCCTGAGCGGTTCCGTGCTCGGCAAGGTGACGGCGGAGCATGCCCACCAGGGCTGGCGGGGCCGGGACGTCCCGCGTCGCACCCCTACCCCGGTGCTTGAGCTCCCGGTCTTCCTTGGTGCCGCTTGTGTCGCCCCAGTCCTCGCCGACGTGCTGGGTCGAGCCGGTCAGCCGGAGCCGCCCCCAGCCCCGCTCGGGCAAGTCACACTCCTCGGCCCGAAGGTGCATGACCTCGGCAGGCCGCATCGCCGCGTAGTACATGCAGCCGAAGAACCCCGTCAGATGCGGGGCTTCGGCATCGACCGCGTCGAGCAGAGCGGCAGCCTGCTTCGGGTTGACCACGACGCGGCGGTCCACCTCCTCGACCATCCTGGGTGCGCTCCACTGGACTCGGTCCATCGGGTGACCGTCGAGTAGCTGCAGCTCGACGGCGTAGCGGAGCGCCCCGTAGAACACCGCTCGCTTCCTGGCGATCGTGGTCGGTGCGGCCGGGCGGCCATCGAGCCGCAACGCGAGCAGGTCCAGAGCATTGCGGATGCGGGCGGCGTCGGCGAGATCGGCGAGCTTCACAGTGTTCGCCTCAAGCCACGCGACTGTTGATGCCAGGTGCTCCGGCGGCGGTCCGGCACTCCGCCGAGCCTTGTTGAACGTCCACCCGTACAGGGCAGCCCGGAGTTCTTGGCCGCAGGGCCGCCCCCGGTCCGTGGCGAACATCGCGGGAGTCACCGTTGCCAACGACTCCGCGATGCTCTTGCGCTGCCTCGCAGCGGCCCTGGGCCATTTCACGTCGACGTACGCCACGGCGTGGTCATACCAGCTGCGGCTGTTCAGCTCTCGGGCCATCGGCTCGGGCAACCCGGTCGGCTCGTCAAAGGCGACGCCTTCCCGTTGGGCTATGACCAGCTTGGAGCGGAAGCTTTCGGCAAGCGCCCTGGTCTGGAAATTGTCGCCGAACCGCTTGCCTGCCGCGACCCACCGCACCCGGTACGTGCTGCGGGGCTTTCCGGTCTTGCGATCCCTGCCCCGGTGTTCCTCGATGCTCCAGATTCGGACGTCGTAGGTGCTCATGCGGCGGGTGCTTCCTCGTGGGCGGTTAACCAGGTGTCGAGGTCGACGCGCCGGACGTGCAGGCTGCCGTTGGGGTACTTGATAGTGCAGGGCGCCTTGCCTGTGGCCTTCCAGCGGAAGAAGGTCGATTTCGGGACGTCGAGTTCGGTAAGGACCTGGGCGAGTGTCAGGATCTCGGCGCGGCCGGTGCGTGGCATGGTGGTGGTGCTCCTTTCAGCTGGCCTGTTGGGGGTGCGGCCCTGGCGTGGTGCTGGCAGGCGGTGCGTCAGGGCCATCTGTGTGGTCCGCTGCGGGCTTTCTGTCATTGTCCGGTCGTTTGCGGTGGCTGGGGATGGTGTGCCATCAGATGGCCGGATAGGTGTCCTCTGAGGGTTTCGCTGAGCCAAGATTTGTGTCTCCTTGGTGTGATGGGTTGGATCGGTTCGTCTGGGGTTGCTGAGGGTGATCGGTGGTCGGGGTGTGGGGGTGTGTTGCGGGTGCTGATGCGTGGGGGGCTGAACCATCTCCGCATCTCCGCATCTCCGCAAACTGGGTTGTGAGCTGCGGGTCCGTGTGCGGAGATGGATGGTTGTCGATGGGTTCTATCTCCGCAAAATCGCAAGATCTCCGCAGAATCTGCGGAGATGCGGAGATGGACAATCCTCGATGGCCCTATCTCCGCAGAACATTCACCCTGGCCAGTGGGCCTTTCTGCGGAGATGCGGAGCTGCGGAGATGGTTCAGCGCTTTCGACCCGGACTACCCCACGACCGTCACTGTGGGTGATGCTCGACCCAGAACACCGACCGGTCGCCCCGCTCGTTGCGTCCGGTACGAATCACATACGTTCCCCGCCACCGGCCGACCTGCCCGGTCAGCAGCCGCCCCAGCGACAGGGTGTTGGGCAGCCGCCCGGTGTGGGTGGTGATGAACGTGCCCTCCCACGCGTCGTGCTCGTCGCCACCGATGTGGTCGGGCTCGCCGTCGCGACGCAGCTCGGCGGCGGTCACCTGCCGCCCACCGTGACGGGTGTGCCAGCAGGTCAGGAACGCCCGCCACCGGATCGCATCCTCGTCGATGCTGGTGACGGTGGCCTGGTTGGCCAGGAACCCCCCAACCTGGTGATGGGCCAGGAACCCGCCCAGGGCATGCGCCCATGGCGTGAACTGCCGCATCGACAACCCTCGGCACCGGGGCGCACCCGAGCAGATCCAGTCGCCGACCAGCACGAGCAGGTGCCACATCACGGTCATCTGGTTGGCGGGGTGGGTGATCCACTGGTCCAGGTGGGGGATCCCGAACCGGGATTGGTCCCGGTTCTCCGGGCGGGGCATGTTCGGATCCAGGTGCACCCGCACGGTCCGCGATGCCATGTCCCCACCGACCTGGAGGTTGTTGCCGGTGGCCATCCACAACCGGTCGTTGACCGCCGACAGGGTCCGCGACGACCCCAGTTGCCGATCCGCCCAGGTCTTGCCCGTCACCAACTGGGCCAGCACCGCCGAATCGATCACCGTCCCTTCGGGGAGGTTGTCGAACACGACGCAGCCGACCGGGTCGCAAAACACCGCCGTGATGGACTTGCGCAACTCCTCCTCCGCGTCGGGCCAGGTCAGCACCCGCTGCCCGTAGAGCATTCCCGGACCGGCGGTCAGGATCGTCTTGCCGGAGGCGGGCATGGTCGCGTCGATCAAGGCGAACGGGGTCAGACTGCGGGTGTAATGGCGCAACACCGGGGCCACCAGCAACGCCAGGTAGTTGGCCCGATCCGCAGCACCCGACCAGGGAAAGTCCCCCAGGAAGTCCTGGAGCAGAAACCGCCGTGCGGCCCGCACCTGTTCCACCGTGGGTTGGTCGGGAACCGGGGGCAGGTCGAAACTGGACGCCAGATAGAAGCCGGTGGCCTCGTCGTAGCCCGGGGTCTGCAACAGGGTCCCGTCCGCACGCAGGACCGGCGCGCCGATGATCCCCCGCAACGGCCGCAGACTCCCCCACGTCTTCGTGGCCAGAACACTGGCGAGGACATCCCGGGGTGGGGTGACCTCCTCGTCGAAGAACTCCGGGGTCCCGTCGGGGCCCTTGCGGGTCCGGGTCCGCACCACCTGGGCGTGATCGGCGAGGAGGCCGGCCAGGGATGCGGGGGTCAGCCTGCTCGCGGTCACTGGCAGGGGTGCGTCGTCGTCGGCCGCCGTGACCAGGCCACCGGAGACGGTTTCGACCTGGACCAGGGCACCGTCGTTGACGTAGGTCCCTGGCAGGGTGCCCGTGCGGATCGTGGTCTTGAGCATCCGGATCGTGTCGGGACTCGACCCGATCCGGATCTCCGCCCGCCCCGGGGCGCCGTGGATCGCATCGGCGTTCATGCGGCGTGCTCCAAGTCGTCGAAGAGGGTGGGCGGTTGGTGGGTGCCTGCGATCGTGGTCAGGAGCCGGGTCCGCCACGTGGTGGCGTAGCGGGGGCAGTTGGCGCAGTTGCGGTGCCCACGGCATCCGGGCAGCGGTGGTTTCCGGCGGGCGTCCAGGGACCAGGCCATCGAGTCCGCAGAGGTCAGCAGGTGCCCGTGGCTGATCAGACCGAGGGTCTTGAACCCGAAGCCGTGCAACCGGGTCAGGCCGGCGGTGTGGAGTGCGCCGATGATCGCCCCGGCCTGCCCGGTGGCCTGCCGGCGACACACCGACCCCAACCCGACCAGCGGCATGGTGGTCAGGTCGAGGTGGAGCATCGATTGGTAGAGGTCCAGGCAACGCAGGTAGTCGTCGCGCGCCCAGCCCTGCACCACGGGGATGATCGGTAGGTCGGAGGCCGCCTCGCGCAGCTGCGCGTAGTTGGCCACGGTGCGCCGCTGGTGCTCGCCGATACTCAACCCGGTTCCGGCGAACCGGAGTGGCCCGGCCCGGCCGCCCGAGATGACGAACGGCTCGCACATCCAGTCCTGCGGGGCCGCCCACAACAGGTGGCCGATTTCCTGGTGGTAGCGGCGCAGCCTGGTCACGTACTCGCCGGGTGTGGTGGTCCAGGCCCCGTACTGCGCCAGTTCGGTGAACCCCCCGGAGTCGCACGCCCATGGTGCCGTTGCCCGGGGCAGGGTGCGGTAGCCGCGTAGCCGGCGGTCGGAGACGAACAGCGGCACCCCCAGCGTGGCCAGCCATCCGGGTTGATGGGTGCCGAGCAGGAACAACGGAGGGTTCACAGGGAGACTCCCTCGGCGGTGAAGGCGCCGGTGATGGCGTCGCGGATCTGTTTGTCGGTCTGTTGGGCCTGCGTACCGACCCGGGTGAGTTCGTCGATGGCGTGGGTGGTGGTGATCGCCCCGGTGGCCACGATGCGGGCCACCCCCCGGGCGGCCCCGTACAGCGTGGTGCGCCGCTGTCCCTTCGGCGCTCGGGTGACGCTGTTCAGGCAGGCATTTAGGAGCGCGGTGGGATTTGAGATGGCCCCCCGCCCGAACACGGCGGTTGATCTCGTGCGGGGGGATACGGCCATCGGTGGTCCACTGGTGACAACCGGTGATTGGGTGACCACATCGAGCAGGGCGGGGGCCATCTCGTTCACGGGCCGGTCGCCGACAGGCCGGTACGGGCATCTCGTGTCGGGGTGGATGGAGGGTGGGGCCACGACGTAGCCACCATCGGCCTTGACGTCGACCCCGATCCGGTCGGGCATTCGCCGCGACAGAACCGGCGGTCCGGGATGCTGGTAGTACAGGTGCCAGCCGCCCCCACCAGAGGCCACGGTGCGCGTGGGGTTCATCAGTGTGCGGTCGAGGGTTCCGCCGTGGGCGGGGTCGATATCGACGACCAGGAGCCCTGATGCCAGGCCGGTGCGGATCGCGAGCAGCCCGCGCGGTATCCGCTCGACCATCGCCGTGACCCGGGCGGGGTCGAGGGTTGCGGCGTAGAAGCCGTGGCAGGTCAGGCAGGGGCAGGTTTCGGGGTCATGGCCGCTACCGTCGCGTGTGGTGGGGCAGTTGGGGCAGTTGGCAACGGGTCGTTTCGAGCGTCCCAGGACGAACACGGGCCAGCCCCGACGGGCGTAGTCCGTGGCGTTGCGCAGCAACGCCTGATGATGAGCGCGAAGCGCCATACTCGCTCTTCTCCTTTCTGGTTCAGGCGGCCCGCCGGTACGCGTCCGGTGGGGTGGTGAGCGTGGTCAGCACGTCGGCGTGGTCGTCGGTGCTGGTGTAGGCGCGGTGCTGGGCGGTGGTTTCGGCGCAGACCTTGTGGCAGGGCTGGCCGGTGTCGTCGCGCATGAGCGCCGGCCGGTGGCAGATCCGGCACGGCCGCTGTGCGCCGATGCGGTGCTGGCGCCAATCCAGGGCGCTCGTGTGCTGCCCCTGGTGCGGGTTCTGCTGCGGTAGGCGGCCTGGCGGCAGGCGTGTGAGCAGTGGCGGGGCCATCGGCCGGTGGTCGAGCGTGGGGGTAGGGGGTTGCCGCAGCGGCAGTGACCGAATCAGCGCCGACCCGGGTGCGGTTAGCGCCGGTTCATGCCGCCCTCCGCGCGGTCCACATCAGGCGGGTCAGGCCGTCGAGGACGGTGCCGATCTGGTGGCGGGCGTGGGGTTCGTGCGGGGTGAGTCGGAGGTTGGCGCGGATCTCGGCGTACTGGTGGCCGGTGGCCGAGCGCACTCGGGTCAGGACCAGGGAGCCGACGTGGGGCAGGTCGAGGCGGGTGGGGTGGGCGCGGTGCTCGCCGAGTCCGCAG
This sequence comes from Dactylosporangium sp., assembly GCA_013041765.1. Classification (GTDB taxonomy): domain Bacteria; phylum Actinomycetota; class Actinomycetes; order Mycobacteriales; family Micromonosporaceae; genus JABDRL01. The sequence goes on from JABDRL010000400.1 coordinate 16,805, forward strand.
TGGTGTCCCCGGGCGCACCAGTCCAGGTGTCCCCCGGTAGGTCGGGGTCGGTGGGTGGGGCCCGCCCGGTGACCGTCACCGGGCGGGGCTCGGGGTGCTGGCCGCGGCCGTCCAGGATCGCGGCGGTGACGGCCGGTGGTGGGGGCGGTCATGGCGGCTCCCGGATGAGGTCGAGGAGGACGTCGGCGCGGCAGGGCTGCCCTAGGGGGCACCAGCGGGCGAGGTCGTGGCCGGCCGTGCGGCGGCGTTGGATCCGGTGACCGATCGGGTGACTCAATGTGATCTCTCTGCGCGGGGACCTGGCGCTCATGCCGCCCGTCTGGCGGCCCGCATGAGGGTGGTGAGGTCGTCGAGCAGCCGGCCCAGTTGCTGGCGGGCGCGGGGCTCATCCGGGGTCAGTCGGAGGTTGCCGCGTACCTCGGCGTACTCGTGGCCGTCGGTCCCTTGGACGCGGGTGACGACCAGGGCGCCGACGTTGGGCAGGTCGATCCGCAGGGGGTCGGAGCGGTGCTCGCCGAGGGCGCAGCGGTGCCCACCGGCGCACCAGGTGGGGTGCGGAGTACGGGGCGCCGGTGGGGTCGGTCGGTGCCGGCCGGGGATGGTGGTGAGGGCGTTCATCGGATGCTCGTTTCCGTGTCCGCGAGGGCTTCCGTGATCGCGGTGGTCAGGGTGTGGTCGGGGGTTCATGGGGTGCCGGGTTGGTCGAGGGCGGTGAGGAGTTGGTGGCCCAGCCACTGGGCGACGTTGGCGGACACGGCGTTGCCGGCCTGCATGGTCTGTTCGCCCTTGTTGCCGGTGACGGTGTAGGTGTCGGGGAAGCGTTGGGCGCGGAGGTGTTCGCGGGGTTTGAGCATCCGGAAGTGGCAGTCGTTGATCGTGTCGGCGGTGGCGATGAGGGCGGCGGAGTCCCGGGTGTGCAGGGTGTGTAGCGGTTGGGTGGCCGGTGCTGGTCGTGTTCCCCGCCGGTAGGGCACGATCAGGGCGTGGTGGTCGGATCCGGTGACCGTTCCCAGGGGTTGGGTGGTCGGGTCCTTCGCCATCTGGGCGGGGTTGCCGCGTGGGGTGTAGTTCTTCACGAAGAACGCCCCGGGAGGAGCCGTCAGCACGCCCTCGGTCTCCCGGACGGTTCTGGTGCGCATCGGCTGGTCGACCGGGACGGCTGTGGTGTTCCACGTGCCTCCTGCGGGTACGAGCAGGGGTGGGCAGGTGATCGCGTCGCCGATCGTCGTGGTTCGCGAGGGCAGCGGCGCCCTGGCGGCCGGGAACGTGCGGTCGTCGGTGTGATGGGTGTTGACCACGGTGGGTTGGGCGAACGTGTCGAGGCCGGCGCGGATGCGGCGCAGGGTGGCCTCGGCCAGGGGTCGGGTTCGGTCGCCGATGCGTTTGCCGATGTCTGTCCAGTCGATCGCCGTGGCGGCCGGTGCGACGTAGGGTTCCAGCACCGTGTGCCGGCAGGTGGTGTTCGGGCAGCGGTAGACGTACTGCTGGCGGTACTTGCCGATCCGGGGTTTGCGGGGGTCCTTCCAGGACTGCGCCGCGTAGACGAGGGTGTCGCAGGTCGCACACCAGGCCACCGGTCGGGGTGCCAGGTCGGGTAGCGGGATGCCGGTGCGGGTGAAGACGATGTAGAGGCGGTCGCGCCACTGTGGGGCGTGGGGGTTGGTGTCGTCGCCGATGTGGGCGCTGGAGACGCAGACGATCTGGTGGTGGTAGCCGAGTTGGACCATGCCGGCCAGCCACCAGTCGAACAGTTGCCAGTCGGTGGCGAACTCGATGACGTTCTCGATGAGGACGGCCGTGTAGCGGTGGACCTCGGTGGCGCGGATGACGTCGAAGGCGGTCGCGCGGGTGCGGTCGAAGGCGCCCGGGTCGATGGGGCCGTGGTCGAACAGTTCCAGCTGTCCGCGTGTGCCCGGCCGTCGGCGTCGGCCCCCGGCCGGGGAGATCTCGGTGCAGATCGGGGAGGCCCACAGGACGTCGGTGCGCGGCAGGCGGCGCATGTCGATCTGGTTGACGTCGGCGCACCAGTGTTCGGCGGTGGGGAAGTTCGCCGCGTGGGTGTCGATGGCCCGAGCCCAGTGGTTGGCGGCGAGGGTGAGGTCGAAGCCGGCGGTGGCCAGGCCGAGCGAGGAGCCGCCGGCCCCGCAGAACAGGTCGGTGAAGGTCAGGCTCATCGGGTGTCCCGGTGGAGGCGGCGGAGGTGGTTGTGGGTGCGGCGGCCGGTGCGCAGGCGTAGGCCGGTGCCCTTGCAGTGGGGGCAGGCGGGCAGGCCTCGGGCGGCCTTCGGGTGGGGGCGGTGGTTGTAGCGGATCCGGTCGGCCAGCCGGTGGGGGGACACACCCCGGCCGTGGCAGCGGTGACAGTGGGTGAAGGGCTTGAGCCAGCAGAGGGTGGCGTAACCCAATGTCACAATCAGGGCAAATAGAATCAATGGGATCACGGACATTTGGGGCATGTTTGTGCTGGTGACGGCCATGGTGAGGGCCACGGAACACCTCCCGAACAGGTTTCACGCACGGTGAGGGCAGGGGGCGTTACCGCCACCTGCGAAGGTTGGTGCTGGTAGCGGTTGATGCGATGGGGTGACGGTGGGGGTAACGCCAGCGTTACCCCCACCGGGGGTGTCACCGGTCGGTGCGCGCCTCGATCGCCGTGGTGAGGTGTTCGCGGCGCCACCCGCGCTGCCGGTCACCACCCAGGTTGACCGTGACGGTGCGTACACCGTCCTTGCCGAGCCGGCTGGAGAGCATGTCGGCGGTCCACTGGCCGTAGACGCCCGGCCACCGGTCGGCCAGGGCACGGGCGCACGGGTCGCGGTGGATGCCCTCGCGGCCCGGGTCGATGACCGCCAGGACATCGGCGAGCAGGTCTCGTTCCGGGGGCAGGTCGGCGGCCTCCACCGTGCCGCCCCGCAGGGCCAGCCCCCGCGTGCAGAGGCGTTCCACGGCCGAGCGGTCCAGGTAGGCGGCGCGCACGGTGGTCATCGGCCCGTAGCCGACCCGCACGCCCCAGCCGGCGTCCACCCCGATCTCGAAGGCGGTGGGGCGTGCCCCGGCCCGGTAGGTGCCGGTACCCAGGGCCAGCTCGACCTCGGTGTGGGAGGGCACGGCCAGACAGGTCCGTAGCGCGATGTTGGACGTCACGCCCTTGGGTAGTGACGGGGCGTCGATGCGCTGGGTCATGAGGACCAGGTGGATCCCCAGTGCCCGACCGCGTTTGATGATGCTGATCAGCGCGGCCTTGACGGCCTTGCCCAGCTCCGGATCGGTGATCAGCTCCTGGACCTCGTCGATCCACGCCACGATCGGCCGCAACCGTGGGTCGCGGGTGGCGATGGTCCGGTTGAGCTTGTTCTCGCTGTTGAGCCCCTGTTTGGCGTAGTGCTTGATCAGGGGTCCCCGGGTGTCGCACTCGGCCAGAAGCCACAGGATCATCCGGTAGGCGGCCTGCTTGGTGGCATCATCGGCGCCGGAGCCGAACAGTCCCGGGGCGCACAATGGCTCGAACATGTCGAAGTCGCCGCGTCCGGCCAGGTCGAACCCGGCGAACGTGACCAGGGGATCCAGGGCGGCGCCGACGAGGACCACTCGCGCCGACAGGCTCTTGCCCGATCCGGGGACCCCGGCGAACAGGCTGTTGCGTTCGTCGAGCTGATACATGACCTGCCGCATCCTCGGGTCGAAGCCGTAGCAGAAGGGCTTGAAGTAGTCGGTGGTCGCCTCCCGTAGCAGCGGCCACCTCGGCTGTTTGAGCGCGCTGACGGGTTTGTCGGCCACCCACAACGCCATCCGCGAGGGGTGCTCGCGGGGCAGCACGTCCGGCCAGACCTGGTCCAGGGGCAGCCGCAACCCACCAGCCAACTGGGGGCGCTTGTCGATGATGTCGGTGGCGATGACCCCGTCGGGCAGGTCGGCCACGGCGAGGTAGCCGGGGCCCTCCCGGCGGATCTCGTGCTCGAAGTGGATGTCTTCGGGCCGCTTGACCTCACCGGTGGCCATGATGCCCCGGCGGGTCAGCTCCGCGGTGAGTTTGCGGTAGCGGGCGCGGCGCACCGTGCGGGCCATGATCGGCTTGTCGACGGGGCGGCCGTAGCGGCTGGCCGCCAGGATTCCACCGGCCAGGGCCGGTAGGCGCACCCACCAGGGCAGCAGGTCGGAGTAGATCACCAGCCCACCAGCCCCCGTGCCGAGTGCGCCAGCGCCGAGGACCCACCAGCGCCACGCGGCCTGCCGCTGGCGGTGGCGGTCGAGTTCCAGCCAGGTCCTGGCGTCGTTGCGGGTGGCCGCGTCCTGGCGCAGGGCGAAGTTGCCCCGCTCGGCCGCGGCCCATCCCAGGGCGGAACCGACCGCCCGAATGGTGCCCTTGGGTGCGTACCAGGCCATCTTGCCCGCGTAGATGGGCAGGCGTACCAGGTGGACCCCGGTGTGGTAGCCGATCGTTCCACCGGCCCAGCGCATCGTCTGGGCCAGCTCGTCTCGGTGGGTCAGCCAGGTCGGCAGGATCGGCACCCGCCGCTCATCGAGCACGCCCCGCAGGTCCACGCCGACCTCGGGCGGGTCGACCGGGCCACCGGCGACCAGGTCATCGACGTCGGTGGTCTCTACGTCGGTGTCATCGGCCACGACCAGTCCATCAGCGGCGGCGGCCCGGTCGGCCCGCCGCTGGTTCAGATCCACGATCCGGGTGGCCTTGCCATCCTCACCGGGCGGCGGGCCGAATGCCAGATCAGCCATGATGGGGATACCTCCATCGGGTCGAGGTGTGAACAAGGTGGATGGGGGCCGGCGGGGCACGGCCAACGGTTTTCCAGGCCTGGTGGGCCGTGCCCCGGGGGTCAGGTCAACCACGTCCGACCGGGCGGAGGCGGCGATCGACCTCCCAGGCCGACACCTGAGGCTCGGGCTCGTCATCGACCGGGGTGGGCTTCCCGGGGTGGGCCAGCCCGAGCAGGTCACAGGCCAGCCGGGCGGCCACCGGCACGTCGGGGCGCACCGGTGGGGCGGTCAGGTCTGCCAGGGGTACCCAGATGGCGGCGTCGACCTCGTCGGGCTGGATGGTGGTGGGTGTGGTGGCGTCGGCGGTGGCCAGGTAGAGCAGGTCGATGTGGTGGTGGGCGGGTTCGTTCCATGCCGGGTCGGGGTCGGCCGGGGCGGGGAACTCGCAGACCATCAGCGGGGTGGGGTGGCGTACCGCTCCGGGGATCGGGGTGCGGTCGCGGGGGGCGGTCCAGAGGGTGGCGGTCACCCCGGTCTCCTCGGCGACCTCCCGCAGCGCGCACTGGTCGCCGGTCTCGTCGGGGTCGACGTGCCCGCCGGGGAACTGGTGCCGTCCGGTGAGTTTGTGGGCCACCAGCAGCACCAGGCCCCGGGTGGGGTCGATGACCACCGCCGAGGCGGTGTGGTGGCGGCTGGCACTGGTGACGGTGACGGTGGTGGTGGTCACGATGGTGATCTGCCTTCCAGGACAGGGTGCGGTTGGTGGGTGGGCGGCCGGTCAGTAGCCGTGGCGGCGCAGGGCCTCGTAGGCTGTCTCCCCTCACGGGTCGAATGTTGGGACCCGCACCATCCGCGCACCGGTCAGTGACACTGGTGCGCGGATGGTGCGCTCGTGCTTGTCCAACCGGCCGGCCATCATGTCCACGATCTGTCCGCCGGAATGTTCGGCGGGTGTGGTCACGGTGTCCGGTCCAGGGGCGGAACTTCAGGTGATGTAGGCACCGGGGTAGGTCGGCGACCCATGCATCCGTCGGCCGTGGTCGTGGGTGTCCTTGGCCGCCGCCCGGACGCTGTGGCGACGCGGCCCGAGCATGTTGTGCTCGGCGCACCCACCCCGGTACCCGCCGTCGAGTTCGGCGGGTGCGAGAAGCCCGCCGTCGAGTTCGGCGGGCTTCTCGCGCTTACTGAACAGCCCCATGGGGCACTCCTTTGGATTGGTGGTTCCGGTCGCCGCTCTGACGACCACCGACACCCGCACCATCCGCGCACCGGCCAGTGACACTGGTGCGCGGATGGTGGAAGGGGTCAACGGGCGTCGACCAGTTCGGACACCGGGGTGCCGTTGGCCCGGTGACCGACCGCCGGCATCGGTGCTGGCGCGGTGCCCTCGGGGGCCGGCAGGTAGCGGCGGATGGTGCGCTCGTGCCTGCCCAACCGGTCGGCCATCGTGGCCACGGTGATGGCCGGGTTCTTCCGGCGCATCGCCATGACCCGATCGGCCGTGGTAGGGGTCTTGCGAACCCGGGGTTTGGGCTGCCCAGTACCGTGATCGGTGTCCGGGCTCGTGTCCGGGCTCGTGTCCGGGCTCGTGTCCGGGGTCGTGTCCGCCGTGACGGCCGGTTCGTGTCCGGCCGATGTCATCGACGGTGTCCGGTCCGTGTCCACCCTCGTGTTCGTGTTCTGTCCACCGGAATGTCCGGTGGATGTCCGCGTCGTGTTCACGAGATGTCCGCTGGAGTGTCCGGCGGAGGTGGTCACGGTGTCCGGAGTGTTGTCCGCTGTCGTGTCCGGTATGGCGTGGCGGTCGGTGGTCTCCTGGCGCATCGCTCGCAGGACCCGCCACTGGCCGGTGGGGCACAGGTGGCGGTAGCGGTCGATCGCGGCGGCCGGGGTGGTGATGCCCTCCAACCGTCCGACCCGCCAGGCGCAGTAGGTCTCGGCGAATGCCCCGACTCCGGGGATCCACCGCCCGAGCCGGTAGGCCGATGCCGGGGCGTAGGCCAGCCTGCGGTGGGTGTCGATCTGGGCGTCCCGGCGGACGTGGGCCAGGACCAGGTGCAGCAGCAGCGGCCCCAACACCGACATGAGGGGGAAGAACCACCAGGCGTCGCCGGGAGCCTCGGGGGTGATGCCGTGGCGGTAGCCGGCGAACGCCGAGGTGGCCGCGAACACCCAGACCAGGGGGCCGAAGGCTCCGGGCTTGTCGCCCCGGGCGGCCAGGATCAGGGTCATGAGCACGCAGACCCCGGCGGCGGCGTCCAGGGCGAAGAACACCGCGTACGACCAGAACTCGCTGAGTCCCAGGCCGGTGGGGTCTTGTGCCCAGCCGATGATGTTTTGTGCCGACAGGGCGATCGGGGCGATGACCACGCAGGTGAGTAGCAGGTTGCGGCCACGCTCGGCCCACAGCATGCGACGGTTCATCGGGTCACCTCCGGGTGGTGTACCCGCAGGCCGAGGGCCTGCGCATGCGCCCGTGCGGCGTGTCTGACCAGGGTCATGGCGGCGGCCTTGCTGGCCACCGTGGTGCACACCGGGTCGCCACCACCGGCGTGGTCGGCGACCTTCCAGCCTCGCCCGCGCCCGGCGTGGATGGCCTCGGCCAGGACCACCGCGCCCCGGTCGCGGTAGTAGGGCCTGCGGGTGCCCACGAACACCACGATCCGCTCGCGGTGGTCGTCGACATGGACCCGGGCCTGGTCGGGGTGCGGGTAGGCCGGGACGGTGGGTACCTCATTGTGGTTGTCCAGCCGCCAGGCGTAGGCCTGCCCGGTGAGGTCGGTGAACACCCGCACCCACACGGCGTAGGGCCGCTCCTCCTCTTCGATTCGGGTGACCGTCTCCCACCGGTAGGCGGCCGTGAAGACCCGGTCACCGGTGTTGAGGTCCTTGACCCGCCGCAGCAGGTGCCGGTAGTCAGTCAGGTCATACATGTGAATCCACCTCCCGGATCGGCGGAGGCGACCTGGGCCAGGCGGGCACGGGTATCGGCGGGCAACGACGCCGGGGGCCTGGGGGCGTCCTCCCAGGCGAGCAGGTGCACCGACCAGCCCCGCCAGGTGATCCGTCCCTCGTTGAGGTACACCCCGCCCGGGTAGACCCGGGTGTCGGTGCACCCACTCAGGTGCCGGCTCCAGGCCTGTCCCTGGGCGATGGCGTCGAAGGTCAGCGCCAGGATGGGCTTGCTGAAGCGGATGTCTGCGGGGGTGGGTAGGTCGGCCAGGGCGACCGCCGCCAGCATCGCCCGGGGCGGGGTGGGCATATCGGTGGTGGTCATCGCGGGGACTCCCAGGTTTCGAGGGAATGTGCGGGGGCCACCGGTGCGGCTCCCGGGGTGGGCAGTTGGGACAGGGCACGCACGGTCATGTAGACGCGCACCAGGCCAGCACCGTCACGGCGGCAGGCATACGGCCGCGAGACGCGCTCGATGCCCATCAGGGGGGTGAGGTCGAGGGCCTCGATGGCCAGGTCGACCTCGTCTGGGGTGCCGATGACGCGGATCCTCACCGCGACCGCCCCCTACCGGGTCTGGCGTCCGGCTCCGCCCGGTTGGTGCCCACGGTGCCCCGGGGCGGCATCGGCTCGTTGGGGTCCTCGCCGGAGTCGCGGGCGGGATCCCAGCCGGTGGGGGCGTGCGGACGCTGGCGGCGGCCACCCAGCGGGTAGCCACCACGCTCACGGGGATCGGTTGGTCTCATCGCCGGTCACCGCCGATCACGGACACCGACCAGCCATCGGCGGCCAGGATCCGCACGTAGCGGGAGTCCGGGTCGCCGGAGAACAGCAGCGGACGCCGGTTGCCCTGAGTCGCACGCATCGACACCGATGCCGGCTTCCGGCCGGTCGGTGACGGGTCCCGCCCACGATCCGGGCAGGGGGTAGACATAATGGTCATGGGTCGGACCTCCGTTGTCCGATCAAGACCCCGGAACCAGCGGTGCTCGTTACACCGCTCCGGGGTCGCCCTATGGGGTGGGTTCCTCTCGGCCGGGCCACATGGTTGGTGTGGGTCTGGCACGAACCGAGCAGGTTCGCGGGCGTGGGCCGTCAGCGGCCTTCCCGGCGTCGCAGCTCCGTACGGATCGCGTCAAGCTGATACTCCGGGGCCAGCGTGCCCGCATCGGGCCGGCTACGCACCACGGTCCACCACCCGCAGAGAGCCCTCCAGCAGGGCTTTGGCCTGAGCCACCGACGTGCCCAGCCGCAGGGCGATCCGGGTGACCGGCCAGCCCCGCCCGGCCAGGTGGGCCACAGCGGCGACCTGATCGGCCCGAGTCAACTCCACCCGCTGGCCACGGCAGGCCAGCTCCACGGCGATCTCATCCACATAGGTGGGATCCGGAACGATGTCCCGGGACAGGTCGTGCTCGACGGCGACCCGCTCATCGTCGCGAATCGCCCGCTCCCAGCAGGCTCCACACGCGACGCCACCCAACCGGGCCACCCCACTGAGCCGGTGGCGAGCGGCGCAGTGCCGCCCGGCGACCTCGGCAAGGGGATGGCTTCGACCGAAGTAGGGCAGCGGCCGGGTTCCCGGCCGCTGCGGGACAGACGAGATGGGCAAAACCGATGCCGTTGTCACGGCACACCTCCATCAGATCAAGGGGTTGGGGTGTGGTGCCGTGTCCCGGCCAGGTAGACCGGGAGCAGGTACGCGTCGACACAGGGCGGGGGCGCCAGCCGGCGCCCCGTAGAACGCCAGGGAAGGCGCACAGTGCCCCTGGCCGGCGCGGGCGCCGGTCAGAGGCGGTCCGCAGTCGATGCGGACGGCAGATCGAAGATGGTGTCCGGCGGCCGGCATGGCCGACTGTTCAGGGCACCGCGATCCTCGGTTGAGCTGCCAGCGAGCGGACAAGTCCTGCGGCCGGACAAGTCAACGGCCGACACCCGCGAGCTACCCCTAGATCGCACTCCGGGCCAATCGGAGAGACGGATCTCTCTGGCATCCCGGGTCTTCGCTGTGGAGTTCTCAAACAACGTGGGCGCAGCGGTCAGGTCGGTCGCACGGCGCAGCCGAAGCCACCCCGCCGTGTCCGATGACCAGTGGCCTATGCCACTTAACTTGATACTGGCATAGGCCACTTCGATTGCCAAGAATTCGGAGCTGTCCTTTTATGTGTTATCTGTCTACTGGGTAGGAAGACCCGAAAGCCCATCGATTGGGTGGATACAACGCCTCAGCGAACTCAAAGGGACAATCCATTACGTCATACACGATATGCCGTACCACCAGTACGGCCGATGGCTCTGCGATGGCTAGCCCCGCCCGCTCATCCTCGCTGGCCAGACGTGCGGCGATTTCATCGCGGGCATGACTGATGCGCCGTCCGGTCGCCTGTTCGACATAGGCAACCGTGCCTTCTCGAATCCGACTCTTGTCAAGCAATCGTGGCGCCACCTCAGCGACCTGGGCCGGGTACCAGGATGTCGACATCTCTACCGGCACGTCATCTGCGAGGGTGACACGCTGTCGACACACGACCTCGGCTCCGGACTCGATTCCAAGTGCCTCAGCCACATGGTCAGCGGCATTGACGATCTCGGCAGCAGCGATGTGTGCCCGTTCGTCGGGCGGATAGATGAGACCGGTTTCCTGAGACCGTCCGTACCGCTCACGTGCCCGACGGTGAAACTGCCTCTGATCGCGTACGTAGGTGCCCGAGCCCTGTCTGGACTCGACGAACCCCTGTAGCCGCAGCGCTTCCAACGCTCGCGCCGCCGTTGGCCGGGCTACCCGCCAGTCGGCCGCAATCCGCCTTTCTGAGGGCACCTCATCGCCGGGGCGGAGATCGCCTCGCAAGATCTGATCGCGAACGTGGTTCGCGATCTGGAGGTACTTCGGCAGCACCTGCTGCAACTCCGGCATCGCGACTCCTCACCCTAGCAACTGGCCTAGTCCACTGCCAGCCTACGGGTTGACGCTTACGCTGCACGGGTGCCACATGTTTGGATCGCCGCTGGCGGAGGCGGCGACGCGATCGCAGCCACGATCCTCGGTCGAACACTCGGCGACAGCAGTCCAGTCGTCGCGTCATACTCGTGGGACCGCCTGATCGTTGACCCCATTCCGGGACCACGGACGGCAGACGACTTCACTGATCTGGCCGTTCGTAGCGGCTACCATTTCGTCACCAGCGATAGCCAGCCAATCACCCCTGCCGGTTCCACCCTGCCTCGCCTAGCCGCCGAGCTTGGCAGCACACTTGCTCTGATCGATGCGTCACGCGGAGCCGTCGGCATCCGAGCCCAAATAGCCAGCATCGTCGAGGAGCACAAGGCTACGAGCGTCACTATCGTCGATGTCGGTGGCGATGTCATCGGCCGGCCCGGGGATCCAAATCTGAGTAGCCCGCTCGGTGATGCACTCATCATTGCTGCTTGTTTTGGTCTTCCCACAACATGCGACGTCGCCATTATCGGCCCTGGACTTGACGGTGAAGTACCAGAGCAAGAAGTCATCCGGCGATTGGGGACGGAACCGTTGCGGCTACTCACTACCCATGACGTTGATCCGTTTCTTCCTGTCCTGTCCTGGCACCCCTCCGAGGCAACAGCCCTATGCGTTGCCGCAGCCCGAGGTATTCGCGGGCAGGTGGAGATTCGTGGCAAGGGCCTGCCTGTGCCGTTGAGCGATGCCAGCAGAGCTGTCTACCGCACCTCGATCCAGCACATTGCCAATATCAATCCCGTTGTGGAAGTTCTCGCCGATTCCGAGTCCTTCGATCAGGCAGAGGACAGTGCTCGACGCCTTCTCGGCTTCACGGAACTCGATTACGAATGCGCCAGAGCCCGCCAACTCGCTCGCAAGACAGAACTTTCCCCTATCGACACAGACAGAATTCTTGCCGATTGGGAACGCCAGGCACGGCAGCGAGGCACAAGCCATACCACATTTCGCCGTCTCGCCGAGGTCGTCGGCGTTCGCGACGTCGCAGCCCTACGCGCCAGTCTCATCAGTCGGCAGCCAGAACGGCTTGCCGCGCCCCTCTGGCACATTGGATAACATCTCGTTCTTCTCCGTGGCTTCGCGCTTGTGGGGACTTGGCCAGGACATCGTTCGGAGCGCCAGGCGTCGAGTGCACGAGGGCCGCTGTCCCAATGGTGCCCCAAAACGTGGCAAGAACGTCCCGTTTTTGCTGCTCACAGGCTTGTTGCGTACGGTCTTGAAAACCGTTAACAGGGGTGACTCTGTTCGTGGGTTCGAATCCCACGCCCTCCGCTCGTAGCTCACGAAACAGCCCCTGGCCTGCGGAAATGTGGGCCAGGCTCGGCCGGTCGACCCCACCTGGCACAGCGCGGAGCGGGCGGGCCGGCGGGCTGACCCGCGTGAGCGCATGCTCTCCTGGGCCAGCGGCACCCAGCTGGCCGACCTTCTCGGGACACCGACAGGCTTGAGCCACGCGCCAGTCGTGGCAAGCGGGGTGTTGTAGCGTCTGCCCGGTGGCCGAGCTTTCCGCCAAACCCGACAGGAAGCGACATACCGCGTGCGACTGTACTCGCCGGAACCTTTGCGAAATCCTGGAACACACTCGGGCGGTCCTGCTGGATTTTGACGGTCCCATATGCGCGGTATTCGGCGGATACCCGTCGACCAATACCGCCGATCGGCTTCGGCAAGAACTGAAGTCGCTGGGCGTGCCCATTCCTGGCCTATTCCCCACACGGGACCCGCTGGCCGTACTCGGCATGGACGGCATCCCAGACAGCGTGCGCCGGAACCTGGAATCGCTGGTCCAGGCCGGCGAGATGCGCGCGGCTGAGTTCGCCGTGCCAACGACCGGGACTGACGAATTTCTGTCCGCCTGCCAGCGCCGCGGACTACCGGTGGTCATTGTGACCAACAATTCGCCCGGCGCGGTCCAGCGCTACCTGGACCGGCTGAATATTCAGGAGCTTGTGAAGGCGGTCTTTGCCCGTGACCCCGGTGATCCGTCCCGTATGAAGCCAGACCCGTATCTCGTTGACCAGGCGGTCGGATATCTGGGTCTTCCAGCTGGCGCCTGCGTGCTGATCGGCGACTCGTCTACCGATGTCGCAGCCGCTCATGCGGCTGGGGTGAGATCAATCGGATATGCGAACAAGCCCGGAAAGCGAGACAGGCTCCAAGCGGCCGGAGCGGACGCTGTGGTGTGCACCATGGGCGAGCTGGCAGCCGCCGTCGCCGGAGCGGTACGGCATCGGTCCGGATCCTGGGACTACCCCGCACCGTCGCTCAGGTGATGTCCAGCACGGCCTTGCCGTTCACCCGCCTGGTCAGAAGGGCGTTGACGGCCTCCTCGTGTCGTTCCCACGGTCCGCGCCATCCGATCTCGGCGGTCAAGCTGCCCTCCTCGACCAGCCCGAGCAGGAAGATCAGGTCATCGGCCAGCGCGGGCGACAGCTCAAACGACCTGAGCGACTTGCCCGGACCCGCGGTCGAGTACGGGGGGAACACCGCGGGTTCACCGGAACTGCCGCCGAAGCTCTGGATGACTCCCCCCGGCGCGAGCAGACCGAACGCCTGGACGAGCTGATGACCGCCCACGGCGTCGAGCACGACGTGGACGGGCTCGGTCACCTCGTCCAGCCCGACGACGATTTCACCCGCACCAAGCTCGCGAAGTCCTCTGCTCCGGGCCTCGCAGCCGACGGAGGCGACGACGAAGGCCCCGGCGAGCGCGGCGAGTTGCACGGCGAAGCGGCCGACTCCACCGGAAGCTCCGGTGACCAGCACCCGCTTGCCCAGCAGCGCCCCCGCCTCCCGGAGCGCTCCCAGGGCCGTGCCCGCCGCGACCGGCAAGGTAGCGGCGGCTGCGAGATCAACAGCGTCGGGTACGACGGCCAGGTTGTCGACCGTGGCCGTCCGCCGCTGAGCCCAGCCTCCGCGGCGCCCGTGGGCGACCACCCGGTCCCCGATGGAAGGTCCGTACTCGCCCCAGACCCTGCCGGACTCCCCAGGGTCGTGCGCGGCCGCGACGACAATCCCGGCCGTGTCCCAGCCCAGCACCCAGTGGGGTGGCAGCCTGCCACTGGTCGCCAGATGAATCTCGAACGGGTTGAGGGCGATGTGCCGGACCTCGACTAGGACCTGGCCATGTTTCGGCAGCGGCTGCGGGACGTTCGCCAAGCGCATGGCGTGGGGTCTGGTGGGGTCGACGATGAGCGCTCGCATCATCAGCGGGCCATACCCCGATCGGGGCACCCTCAATCCAGGTGCCTATCGCGACCTGAGGTTTCCAGCACTGATTGTTGTCGAACCATCTATTAGAACATGTTTCATGTAGCGATGTAAGTCTGCCAATCACTCTGTCGGCAACTTGTCAGCACGGGTCGATTGTTGCGCCCTCCCGGCGACACTGGGCGGACCGGACCCTACCGATGGAGCTGGTGATATGGGCGCGGGAGAGTCGCCCGTCCAGCGGGCATCGCTAGAGTTCGTCGCCGAGTTGACCCGGTGGCGTGTCGAGCGCGGGCTGTCCAAGAAGCAGCTCGCGGCCTCCATGGGGTTCGACCCGTCCTACGTCAGCCATGTCGAGGCCCGCCGCCACCGGCCCACGGAGGACTTCGCCCGGCGGGCCGAGGCGATCCTGCAAACCGGTGGCACCCTCTGGGAACGATTCCGGCGATACGACGAGCTGCGGATCGGCGCGCGACTCACCAGCCGCCTGTCCGGGGCCGCGGAATCCTGGCTCCCCCCCGGCACGGGCCTGGTCATCGACAACGAGACCGCGACGCTGGTCTACACCGACGATCAGTACCGCTGCACGATTCGTCGCGTGCTGTACAACGCTGGCACGGAACCAGTGACCAGGTTCCCGATGCGGGTCGTGATCGACCGGTACCCGGACGACGCCGATCGCTCGAACCGTCACCATCGGCGGTACCCACTGACCTGGGAGGAACTGGACCTGACCGCGTCCTGCGACGGCGAGCCGATGCGCTGGCGCTCCAAGTCCGACCGGGACGCCTCCAAGGAAGCCTGGCTGCTGTTCGAGAACGATCAGGGGCGTTTCCCGCTGTACCCGGGCCAGCGAGCGACCATCAGCTATGCCTACCGGGTCGGCAAGGACAAATGGGGGCCGTACTTCCAGCGGGCCGTCCGATTGCCGACCCGCAAGGTCTCCATCGAGCTGGAGTTCCCCATCAGCATGCGCCCATCTGTCTGGGGGGTGGAGACGTCGCTGTCGGCGGAGTCGGTGCCGCTGCGGACCCCGATCACCCTTGGCTACACCGGGGACGGGCGCGTGGTGTACTCCTGGCGCACCGACAACCCGACGCTGCACGCCTGGTACCGGCTGGAATGGCGGTTCCGCGGGGGCGCCGGGGCCGCGGATCCTCCGCCGACCGTCGTGCCGGTGGGCCTGGCGGCAATGCCCGAATCCGTGGCCGTGCCGCCGCCCGGAGACGTCGAGCCGGCGGAAGCTCCGGGCGTCGGAGCCGACGGACCCGGGCTTTCCGCGCCGGATGCGCAGGCCGTCGCGGAGACCCGCGACGAAGCGAGCGCGGCGAGTGACCGGATGCGAGCGGCGGGCATCGTGCAGCATGGAGCGGAGCTGCTCCACGCCCGGGCCAAGCCGTTCGACCTGCCCCGGGAAGCGACCATTGCCGTTGACGTGATCACTCGGTTGACCGAGGCTCTCGAACGGGTCTACAACCTGCATCCGTTTGTGAAGGGGATCGGGCTGGCGGCTCCGCAGATCGGGCTGGACTGGGCCGCCGCCGTGGTGCGCCCGGTCGGCGAGAGCGACACGGTCATCACGCTGCTGAACCCGAAGATCGTTGCCGAGTCGGCAGAGCGTGATGAACGGTACGAAGGCTGCCTGTCGTTCTTCGACGTCCGAGGGCTGGTCTCGCGATCTCTGCGGATCACCGTCGAGCGTGAGATGCCGACCGGAGACCGCGTGACCGAGGAGTACGAGCGGGCGGTGGCCAGGCTCGTCGCCCATGAGATCGATCATCTTGACGGCCGGTTGTATCTCGACCGGCTGGAATCAGCGGAGCGGCTTCTCTCGGTCGAGGAATACCGAGAAACCGGGCGTCCCTGGCGATACTGACCCGTTCGGGCCGGGCTCGTTCAGGCCGGGCCATCGGGGCGCCCGCTCGCGGCATGTCATGGGCGATGCGATCCTTCGATCGGGGGACTACCCGCTGGTCACTTTCTTGGCCAGCAGGACGACATCGGACGACAGCGAGACCGCCTGCTGGATGTCGGTGGCGATGGCGTTCGCATCCGAGTACTGCTCGGTAATCGCCGCGCCGACCGATTGCTGGAAGGTGTCGATCTCCGCCAGTGAGGCGTTGATTCCGGCGAACTGCGCCGCGGTCGCCCCGACCGCTTCGGTGATGCGCTGAATCGTTCCGGTGATCTTCTCTGCGGAGGCAGCCGTCTCCCGGGCGAGTTCCTTGACCTCACGCGCCACGATCGCGAAGCCAGCACCAGCGTCCCCGGCGCGGGCGGCCTCGATCGTCGCGTTCAGGGCAAGCATGTTCGTCTGCCGCGCGATCCCGGTGATGGTCTCGACAGCGTGCAGGACCTCCTGGCCAATCTCTTCCAGGCTGGCGACCTGCTGAGAAGCCTCGGCGGTCAGCGCTGAGGCCGCAGTGGCCCGGCTACGGGCTTCCTCGGCGTTGACTCCGATGACCGAGCTGGTGTCGCGCAGCCTGGCGACGCCTGCGGCCATGGACTCGGTGATGTGGTTGAGCGCTGTGGCGTCAGTAAGCAGACTGTGGTCGGACACGTGAAAAATGTCGGCAGGTCGGCCTGAAACGTGAGGCTTGTTGCCTGGAACCTCCAGGACCGGGTTCGTGGTGATCGGGTCAGCGGCGTGCCCGGGGCCGGCTGACCGCGGTCGGCTCCTGGTACAGCCGGACGGCCCGCCAGGCGAGGCTGCGCATGTCCTGCTCATCGGCGAAAGCGCCGACGAGACCCGCCACCCCGGGACTGAACCGCGCGGCGACCCGCGTGGCCCCGAACCGTACCGTGCCGCTGGTCAGCATCCTGGCGACGCTTGTCCGGAGCAGATCCGGCTCCGGCGCATCGGGTGCGCTGGCCGTGCCGGGTGCGCTGGCCGTGCCGGGCGCGTCGTGCGAGACGGCTGGGGCGGGCGGAGCGCCCCCGTGGCCGAGGCCCTGCTGCTCTGGCTTCTCTGCGGCGTCCAGGGCCGCCGTCGCCGATTCCAGATTGTCGTGCAGCTTGGCGAGTACCAGGAACTCGGCGGCTCGGCGACGATCGAGCGGATCGAGGCCGTACCCAGCGGCGAGTTCAAGGACGAGACGGGCCTTGAGATACCCGGTGACGCCGATGCCGGCCAGGGCGCCGACGGGGCCGGTCAGCCCGGAAACGGCACCGGTGGCGCGGGCCAGCCGGGTGTGCCGCTCGGTCGTCAGCCTCGCGAGTTGAGCGGGGGCCGTCCCGGGATACCTCCGGTGCAGCCACGCGATCCAGTCACGGGCCTTGGGCCCGAGCCGATGTACCGCTTCGAGGGCGAGAAGCTCCGGCGCATGCGACGGGCTGACGCGGAGGGCGTCACCCAGGTTCGCGAGTGCGGCGGGCTCCGCCTGCGGCGTCGGTGCGGCTTCCTCGGCGGCCGTCCTGATGGTTCTGGCCGGGGCGGCGCGTCGTGCGCGCTTGGCCGGCTGGGGTGCTCCGGCCGAGGCTGCTCGGTGACCCGCTGCTTTCTTTGCCGGTTTGGCCGGTCGGCTTGGCGTTTGATCGTCCTCCATGCCGTCCGAGCGTACTGTCACATCGTCCATATGGCTTGTCAGTCGAACGGTGGACGTGGCCGGGCGCCATCTGTGGACGGGGGCCGGTGCCTTCCCCGCCACGCCTGGCGGATAACCTGCTTTGCCCGATCCCGGTGGGGGCTGTATCCTCGATCGTCGGTGGCCACAGGTCGCTGTTGGAGGCTTCGCCTAGTCCGGTCTATGGCGCCGCACTGCTAATGCGGTTGGGGTTTTCAAGCCCCTCCCGGGTTCGAATCCCGGAGCCTCCGCGCGGAGAACGGTGTGTAGACTAATCGAAGCTGAGCGCCCGTAGCTCAACGGATAGAGCATCTGACTACGGATCAGAAGGTTAGGGGTTCGAATCCCTTCGGGCGCGCCAGATCGAACAAGGCCCTTGAGCAGCCAGAACGGCTGACTCGGGGGTTTTTGCTATCCACGGTTCGCGACCTTCCAGGCGCCGTGGAAGCCACGCTGGGAGCCAGTTGCCCCGGGGGCCTTTCTGAGAGCCGAGATCAGCGGCGCCAACGCCCCGATCGCCTCGTCCACGGCCTGCTCTGCCACCTGCGCACTGACCTGCGCTCCCGAGCCGATCACGGTCTCGGCCCGCCCCCCCACGGCACCGTCGGTGGCGAGCTGACCCCACAGCGCGGAGAGTTTTCCCTGGATGCCGATGACGTCACGGGCCTTGGCCAACTCGGCCTCCAGCCGCTCGACCCGGGTCTGCAACCCTCTGATC
>JABDRL010000017.1 GCA_013041765.1 Dactylosporangium sp.
CGTGCGCCGGCTGGCGGCCCTGGTCGCGACGAGGGACACGATGGTGCACGCGGCCCCGGCGATCGGCCTCGACCGGGACGCGGCCGTCGCGGTGATGGCCCGGCTCGCGCTCGATCCCGAGATACCCCCTGATCTGCGGGGTGGGGCCTTCGGGTTCTGCTGGTCGCTCGGGGAGGCGGAGGACGCCGTGGGCGCGGTGCGCGGAGCCGGCCTGCCGGCCCTGCTCGGCGACTGGCTCGCCGGGCTGTTCGCCCTCGCCCGGGAACAGGTTCTGGCCAGCGGCGACGGCGGGGTGCTCGATGTGCTCGACGAGCTGGTCGGGGCGATGGCCGAGCACGACTTCCTGGTCGCGCTGCCGGCCCTGCGGCAGGCCTTCGAGTTCTTTCCACCGAGGGAGCGGGAGACCATCGCGCAGCGGCTGCTCGATCGCCGGGGGCTGCGGGGGACCGGCCGCACCCTGCTGCGCACCCAGGTCGACCACCAGGTGATCGTCCAGTCCAGGGTCCTGGAGGGACAGGTCGACGCCCTGCTCGCCCGGGAGGGTCTGCTCAAACGACAGGAGGAACGGGCATGACGACGTCCACCGCTTCCACCCGGACTCCGGCGGTCCCGGACGCCGTGCTGGAACGCTGGCGGCTGGTGCTCGGCAGCGCCGGCGGGGCCTGCCTCGCCGGGCAGCAGCTGAGCCAGACCGCCGCCGGCCGGGACGCGGCCCTGGACTGGCTCTACGGCCGCGACGAGGACCTGGCCCGGCGGGACATCCGCCGGGGCGGGGCCGCCGGCGACGGGGACCGGCGGGGCGGCGACGGCCCGGCGTCGCTGACCACGATCGACTGGCTGGACGAGGTTTTCCGGCTGTTTCCCCGGGAAACCATCGAGCGGCTGGAGCGCGACGCGGTCGAGCGCTACCACATCCAGGACGTGGTGACCGACCCCGCGGTGCTTGAACGGATCGAGCCGAACCCGACCCTGCTCAAGGCGGTGCTGCGCACCAAACACCTGATGAACCCCGAGGTGCTGCGGCTGGCCCGGCGCCTGGTCGAGGCCGTGGTCAAGGAGTTGATCGAGAAACTGTTCACCGAGGTCCGCCAGTCCTTCTCCGGGGCCAGATCCCGCCAGCGCAGCCGGTTCAAGCAGGCCCGCAACTTCGACGTGCGGCGGACCCTCCGGGCCAACCTCGCCAACTACCAGCCGGCCGAGCGCAAGCTGTACGTCGAGACGCCCTATTTCATCGCCCGCAACCAGCGGCAGCTCCAGCAGTGGCAGGTGATCATGCTGGTCGACCAGTCCGGATCCATGACCGGCTCGGTGATCCACTCGGCGGTCACCGCCGCGTGCCTGTGGGGCCTGCCCGGGGTCAGAACCCACCTCGTCGCGTTCGACACCGAGGTGGTCGATCTGACCTCCGACGTGGACGACCCGGTGGAACTGCTGATGCGGGTGCAGCTGGGCGGGGGCACGGACATCGCCCGGGCCGTGGCCTACGGGGCGGACCTCGTCGACAACCCACGGCGGACGATCGCGGTGCTGATCACCGACTTCTACGAGGGCGGCGACGAGCATCGCCTGGTGCGCACCGTGCGCCAGCTGGTGGAGAACGGCGTCCAGGTGCTGGGGCTGGCGGCCCTCGACGAGGACGCCAACCCCAGCTACGACCGGGACACCGCCCAGCGGCTGGCCGACGTCGGCGCCCACATCGGGGCGATGACCCCCGGGGAGCTGGCGGCCTTCATCGCGGAGAAGGTGGGTCGATGAGTCGCGCCGACCTGCTGGCCCTCACCCCGGACTCCCTGGCGGCCCTGGCCAACCGGGGCCTGGTCAAGCGGGCGACCCGGGAAGTCGAGGCCGATGCCGGGCCGACGGTGACCGTTGGTGCCGACGGTGCCGTCCACGGCGAGTACCCGGACGGGACCCGCACCGTGCTCGCCCCGGGGGCCGGTCTGGAAACGGCCACCTGCGGCTGCCCGGCCACCGGCCTGTGCCGGCACGTGATCGCGCTGGTCCTGGCCTACCAGCGGCGGGAGCGGAGCGCGCCGGCATCCGCGCCGCGGTCGGGGTCCACGCCGGGCCCCGCCGCCGTGGAGAGCCCGCCGGCGGCCGGGCCGGTGGTCGACTGGTCGCCGGGGGAGTTCTCCGATGAGGACCTGGAAACCCTGGTCGGGGCCAGGGCCCTGACCGCGGCCCGGCGGGCCCTGCGGGCCGGCTGCACCGCCCGGGTCCGCCGGGCGAGCGCCGCCGATCCGGTGCCCTCGGTCGAGCTGACGGCCTGCGTCGTGCGCTTCCTCGTGCCGCACGAGCTGGGGTACGTCCACACCGATGCGACGGCGGGGGCGCGGGACCGGGTGGTTCCCCTGGCGGTCTGGGCCTTCCGCGCCGCGGACGAGCGGGCACCCGGCGTCGAGGAGATCCTGCTGGACGTCGGCGGGGAAACCACGACGGCGGCCGGCGATTCCGGCCTGGGCCCGGCCCTCGCCCTGACCGAGGACATCCTCCTGGACGGAGTGGTCCACACAGGACCTACCCTTGCGGCCACCGTGGAGAGGGTCCGCCGTGACCTGGACGCCGCCGGGCTGCGGTGGCCCCTGCTCGCCCTGGAGACACTGGACGATCAGCTCAGCGCGTACCGGGAGCGGGCGGCGCGCTACCGCCCCGAGCGGGCCGCCGACCTGATCGCCGAGCTGCATGCCCGGCACCGGGCGGTGACCACGACGACCGGGCACGATGCCAGCCCCCGGTCCCGGGTGCTGGGCACGCGGGAAGCCGCCAGCACTCCCCTGCGGCGGCTGCGGCTGACCGGCCTCGGCTGCCGGGTCACCGCCAGCGCTCCCGGCCGGGGCGACGACCAGGATCCGCCGGAGTCCGTCGCCGAGGTGTACCTCGCCCATCCGGACACCGGGGCGGTGCTGGTGCTCCGGCGCGGCTGGAAGTCCGGGGCGGACGACGGCCTGACCGGATCCGACCTGGGCCGGAAACGGGCCAGTGGCCTGCGGGTCGACCTGCTGGCCTCCGGCGACGTGGTGTCGGAGTCCGCCGTCCGCAGCGCCAGCCGGATGGTGCGCTTCTCCGCCAGCCGGGTTGCGAGGTCCGCGGCGACCCCCTTCAGCGACAGCTGGGGCGCGCTGCCCGAGACCCTGCTGGTGCGGGATCTGGCCGAGGCCGCCCGGGCCATGGCCGCGCTGCCGCCCCGCCTGGTGCGACCCCGCATCGAGGCGGAGTTCGTCCGGGCCGTGCGCATCGGCAAGGTGCGCGCCGTCGGCTATCACCCCGGAGACCAGCGTCTCGAAGCGATCGTGGAGGACGAGGCCGGTACCTGCGCGACAGTGGCCGCAACCTACCGGTCCGTGTGTCCCGGGGCGCTCGACGCCCTGGCCGGGGCGCTGAGCGGGGACCGCGGCCAGCCCCGCTACCTCAGCGGCACCCTGCGCCGCACCCAGGGCGGGCTCGTGATCGACCCGCTGGCGGTCGTCGCGGACGCGACGATGACCGTCATCGATCTGGCCCAGGGGGAGGGCACGGGAGCCCTCCAGGCCGCCGTGGCCGAGAACTGGTCCGGACCGGTCGAGGAGGCGGTGGCCGGTGCGCGCTTGTTGCTTGCCGACGCCGCCCACCAGGGACTGCGTCACCTGCCTCCGACGTTCGCCAACCGGCTGACCGCCACGGAGCGCGCCCTGACCCGGGTCGGCCTGGCCCGGGCGGGCGGCTGCGTGGCGCAGCTGACCGCCGCGCTGGGGACCGATTCGGACAGTGCGGTGGTGGCGGCGTGGATCGACGCCCAGATCCGGCTGAGCGTCACCGACGAGTGTCTGTAGCCGGCCCGGCTCCGGACGGCGCGGTGGCCGTGGTGGCCGTGGCGGCCGTGGCCGTCAGCCAGTCGCACCAGTGCCGTACCCCGGAGCCGGTACGGGCACTGAGTTCCACAGTGGTCACACCGGGGTTGACCGCCGCGAGGTTCCGGCGGAACTGGTCGAGGTCGAAGTCGAGGTGGGGCAGAAGGTCGATCTTGTTGATGAGCACGATGTCGACCGAGCGGAACATGACCGGATACTTGAGGGGTTTCTCCTCCCCCTCGGTGATGGCGTAGACCATGGCGCGGGCGTGCTCGCCGACGGTGAACTCGGCGGGGCAGACCAGGTTGCCGACGTTCTCCACCAGGAGCAGGTCCAGTTCGGCCAGCGGCAGCCGGGACAGCGCCGAGCGGACCATGGGCGCGTCGAGGTGGCACTCGCCGCCGAACCCCTGCCCGGTGTTGACCAGGGCGACCGCCGCTCCGAACCCCTCCAGCCGGTCGGCGTCGAGACTCGTCTCGATGTCGCCTTCGAGCACGCCGATGCGCAGGCCGCCCGACAGCTGCCGCAGGGTCTCCCGCAGCAGCAGGGTCTTCCCCGCCCCCGGGGACGACATCAGGTTGACCACCCGCACCCCCGCCGCGTCGAACTCGTCGCGGTTGGCGGCGGCGTGACGGTCGTTCTCCGAGAAGATGGCCTCCAGGACCTGCACGCGTTCGGCGCCCGTGCCATAGCCGGAGTGGTCACCAGCCTCGTGCTGGTGGTGCGCCGCATCGGCGGGGTGATGCTGGTGCACGGTGCCGTCCTCGTGGCGGTGGAAGCGTCCCATACCGTCTATCCCTCCGTGGCCTCTCCGGGGTCCGCCAGGTCGATCGAGGTGATGAGGAACTCCTCACCGGCGACAACGCTCACGTCGGTGCTGCCACACGACGGGCAGCACAGGAACGGATCCGCCAGCACCTGGCGCCCCTGGCAGGCGCCGCATTCGATCTCTCCGGGAATGTATTCGATGTCCAGGGTGGTATCCATGAGCGGGGTCTGCTGGTTCACCGCGGTCCAGCAGAAGCTGAGGGCCTCGGGCACCACCTGGCGCAACTGCCCGACGCGGACCTGCACCGACAGCACCCGCCGCCCGTCGGCGTGCCGCCGCACGATGTCCGCCATGGAAGCGCAGATCGACAGTTCGTGCACCGCCAGCCTTCCGTTCGTGTCGCAACCTGACGCCGCGATCGTACTGCGGTCGGTGACGATCACGGTGATGGAGACCCCGGTGGTACACCGCAGAGACCGCCGCTGGCGGGTTCCGGCGGCCGCCCCGACGCTCAGGGCGCGCTGGTGCCGGGAAAGAGCAGATCGATGAAGCGTTCCGTGGTCGGCTGCGGCTCGTGGTTCGCCAGCCCCGGACGCTCGTTGGCCTCGATGAACACGTGGTCTGGCTGCTCGGGAGCGTCCACCAGCAGGTCGAGGCCGGTCACCGGAATGGACAGCGCCTTGCTGGCCGTCACGCAGACCGAGGTCAGTTCGGGATGCAGCTGTTCGGTGACATCGTGGATCGTGCCGCCGGTGTGCAGGTTCGCGGTTCGCCGGACCGCGAGCACCTCGCCCTCTGTCAGGACCTCGCCCATCGTGTGGCCGGCGTCCCGGACGACCTCCCGGGTCACGTCGTCGAGTGGGATCCGGGACTCGCCGCCGGTCGCGGCGGCCCTGCGGCGGCTCTGCCGCTCGATCAGACCGGTGATGTCGTGCACCCCGTCGCCGATGACCGACGCCGGACGGCGGATCGCCGCGGCGACCACTTCGTGGTCGATGACGATGACCCGCAGATCCTCGCCCCCGCGCATCTCCTCGATGAGGACGTCGGGACAGTACCGCTCGGCCAGTCCCACGGCCGTGCGCAACGCCACGGGATCGTTCACCCCGATCGTGATGCCCTTGCCCTGCTCGCCACGGGCGGGTTTGACCACGACCTGGCCCATCTTGTGGAGAAACGCGAGGTCATCGCGGTCTCTGGTCGCGCTGCGGCCCTGGGGCACGTTCAGCCCGGCCTCGACGAGCACCCGCCGGGTGACCCGCTTGTCGTCACAGCGGCTCATCGCCACCGCTGAGGTCAGTTCCGACAGGGACTCCCTGGTGACAACGGTGCGTCCGCCGTTGGTCAGCCGCAGCTCACCCCATCCCGGGTCGGTCACCTCGACGCGGATGCCCCGTCGCATGGCCTCGTCGGCGACGATCCTGGCATACGGATTGAGACGGTCGTACCCCTCCGGAAGACTCGGCAGGAACAGCCGCTCGTTGATGGAGTTCTTGCGCTTGACGCACAGGATCGGGGTGCGGTAAAGCCCGAGCCGCTCGTACAGCCGGATCGCGCCCTCGTTGTCGGCGAGGACCGACAGGTCGATGAAGGCCCGGCCGCGTTCGGACAGGCGGGACGCGAGGTCGAGGATGAGGGCCTGCCCGGTGCCGGGCGGGGCGTAGTTGGGGTCCACGGTCAGGCACCAGAGGCTGGCTCCGCACTCCGGGTCGTGGAACACCTCGACGTGGTCGATGCCGGTGATGGTCCCGACGATGTCGCCGGTGCACGACTCGGCGACCAGGTGCACGAACCGCCGGGTCTCGGCGTTCCGGGCCAGGGTGCGTGCCGGGGCGGTGACCATTCTGTTGTGGGCGTAGAGACGGTTGACGGCCTCGGCGTCGGCCTCGCTCCGCAGTGGACGGATCTGCACGCCGGGGGGCGGCGTGGCATCGTCGAGCCGCACCCCGGCGAGGTCCAACCGGTAGGTCAGCGAGGGGTCGATGAACAGCTCGTCCTGCATCCGGGACACCAGCACGTGCGGGTCCTGAAGGTAGATACAGATGTCCCGGGACCCGGCGGCCTCCGACCGCAGCACGTCCGCCACCCGCGAGGGGTCGGTGAAGGTCTGGCCGAAGACCAAGCGGCCCCAGCCACAGTCGAGTACGATGTCGGACTCAGGCTCTCCGGGGCCTTCGGCGTCCCCCTCGGTGCCGTCGGTGGATGTGACCGGCCAGACCCCGACCCGGACGCCCTTGGGCCGTCCGAGCGAGGGGGCGGTTCTTGCCTCGTCAGTGAATGCCATGAGTCTGTAGCCACATCTCCAGGAGTCCGAGTTGCCACAGCTTGTTGCCACCCAGCGGGGTGAGCTCATCGTTGGGGCTGCGGAGCAGAGCGTCGATGTAGTCGGGCCGGAACAGTCCTCGTTGCCGGGCCTCTGGCGCGTGCAGAGCGTCTCGCACGCGGTCGAACAGCTTGCCCTCCAGGTGCGTCAGACCGGGTACCGGGAAGTAGCCTTTTGGTCGGTCGATGACCTCCCAGGGTAGCACTCGGCGGGCGATTTCCTTAAGAACGCCTTTGCCCCCCTGGGCCAGCTTGAGGTGAGGTGGGCAGGTCGCGGCCAGTTCGACGAACTCGTGGTCGAGGAAGGGCACCCGGGCTTCCAGCCCATGGGCCATGGTCATGTTGTCGACCCGCTTGACCGGGTCGTCGATGAGCATCACGGTGGTGTCGATCCGCAGCCCGGCGTCGATCGCGGTGTGCGCGCCGGCGCGGCCCAGATGGGCCGCGGCGAAGTCCCACGCCGGGGTGCCGGGGGCCAGGTGGTCGGGGCTGAGGACCCGGGCCAGCCCCGCGGCGTCCCGATCGAAGAACGCCTTGGCGTAGGTGGCCGTGGTCTGGTCCCGGTCGGCGGCGGCCAACGGCGGGTACCAGTGGTACCCGCCGAGGATCTCATCGGCCCCCTGACCGGACTGCACCACCTTGAGGTGCTGGGCCACGGCCTGGCTCAGCAGGTAGAACGCGACACAGTCGTGACTGACCATCGGCTCGGCCATGGCGCCGACCGCGGCCTCCAACGGCGGTACGAGATCGGCCGCCGTCACCTTGATCTGGTGGTGATCGGTGTCGAAGGCACTGGCGACGACGTCGGAGTAGCGGAACTCGTCGCCCGCCCGCCCGCCGACCGTGTCGAAGCCGATCGAGAAGGTCGACAGTCCCCGCTGGCCCTCGGTGGCCAGCAGGGCCACCACGAGGCTGGAGTCCAGGCCTCCCGACAGCAGCACCCCGACGGGCACGTCGGCGACCATGCGTCGCTGGACCGCCGTGGTCAGCGAGGCCAGCAGGGCGTCCTGCCAGTCGCGTTCGGACCAGTCGGCGCGCTCCGGGTCGCGGGCGAAGGGCGGGTCCCAGTAGACGCGGTCGTGGACCTGGCCGTCCGGCTCGTAGGTGCGCACGGTGGCGGGGGGAAGCTTGCGCACGCCCCGCAGGATGGTCCGGGGCGCCGGCACGACGCTGTGGAAGCTCAGGTAGTGGCTGAGCGCGATCGGGTCGATCGTGGTGTCCACGCCGCCGCCGGCCAGGAGCGCCGGCAGGGTGCTGGCGAACCGGACCGCGCCCGGCCGGTCGGCCAGGTACAGCGGCTTGATGCCGAGCCGGTCGCGGGCCAGGACCACCCGCCCGGTGTCCCGCTCGGTGATGGCCACGGCGAACATGCCGACCAGGTGATCGACGAAGTTCGCACCCCACTCGGCGTACGACTTGATGACCACTTCGCTGTCGCCGTGCGAGAAGAAATGGTGGCCCCTGGCCTGGAGTTCTGTCCGCAGTTCTCGGTAGTTGTAGATGCATCCATTGAAAATGCCAGTCAGTCCCGCGGTCGGGTCGACAACGGGCTGACCACTGGCGGGTGACAAATCAATGATCTTGAGTCGTCGGTGTCCGAAGGCCACTCGGCCGTTCGACCACAACCCGCCGTCGTCAGGACCCCGATCGCTCATGGTTGCCGCCATGGCCTCTACCGCGGCGACATCGACGCGGGAACCATCCTGGCGGAGCTCTCCAGCCAGTCCACACATGTGTACCGATCATGCCAGGCTGGTCACTGGATGCCCAGCGGGCTCCCTGATCGTGTTTGTTTCGTCTCACTCGGTTCGGGCCGGATCGATCCCGGTCGGGGTCGATCCGGCCCGTCACTCATTCCTTCACCGAACCGGCCGTGAGCCCTCCGACGAGGTGGCGTTCTGCCACCGCGTAGAACGCGAGGGCCGGCACCATGGAAACGACGACGTACGCGAGCACCTTGGCGGTGTCACTGGCGTACTGACCGTGGAACTGCTGCACCCCCAGCGGCAGGGTCCACCAGTCGGGGTCGTTGAAGATGACCAGCGGCAGCATGAAGTTGTTCCAGCTGTTGACGATCGCCAGCACGGAGACGGTGGCCAGCGCCGGCCGTGCCATCGGCAGCAGGATGCGCCAGAAGAACCCGAACGCGCTGCACCCGTCGAGGGTGGCTGCCTCCTCGATCTGTCCTGGAACGGCCATGAAGAACTGCCGGAGGATGATGATCGTAATCGGCAGCCAGAAGGCGGCCTGGGGAAGGATGACCCCGAGCGGATTGTCGATGAGATCCAGGGCACGCACCATGTGGTACAGCGGGAGGATCGCCACGGCGAACGGGAACATCAGCCCCATCGCGAACACCATGAACAGCACCTCGCGTCCGGGGAACGCGAACCGGGCGAACGCGAACGACGCCATGGCCGCCACCGCCACGAGCAGGAACGTGGTCGCCAGGGCGACGAAGATGCTGTTGCCGAGCGGGCGCCAGAACGCCTCGGAGGTGAGGATGTCGAGGTAGTTCTGCGGCACCCAGGGATCGGGGAGACCGAAGGCGTTCTTGGACAGCTGGCCGGTGTCCTTGAACCCGCCGAGAATCCCGAACACGACGGGGATGAGGATGAACGCCCCCACCGTGATGGAAATCAGATGCAGGGCCGGGACCTTGAGCAGCATCCGCACCGGGGTCTTTGCGCGGCTCGGGGCAGTGCGTTTCGCCTCGATCATCGCACGTCTCGCATCACGGTCGTCGCTCCCTCAACATCTCGGCGCATCACCAGTCGCTGGTAGAGCAGCGCGAAGATGAAACTCAGCAGGAACATCGCCATGCTGATCGCGCTGGCATACCCAACCTCGGACCGGCGGAAGCCGTACTGGAACATCGTGACCGCCATGGTCTCTGAGGCGTTCACGGGACCGCCGCCGGTGAGCACCCAGACCATGTCGAACAGCTGGATGGCACCGATGACGGACAGAAAGACACTGATTCGGATGGTCGGACCGAGCAGCGGGAGGGTGACCCGGCGGAACGTCTGCCAGGGTCCGGCACCGTCGATCGCCGCGGCCTCGGTCAGTTCGTGCGGGATCCCCTGCCGTCCCGCGAGGTAGAGGATCATGTGGAGTCCGAAGTACTTCCAGGTGATGACGAAGAAGACCCCGTACAGCACGGTGGCCCGCGAGCCCAGCCATCCCTGTGCTGGTCCGTCGATCCCCAATGCGCCGAGGATCTGGTCGGCCAGGCCCCGGTCCGGGGAGAGGACCATGAGGAACAGCACCGCGGTGATGACCTCTGACAGGACGTAGGGGGCGAAGAACACCGTTCGGTAGATCGCCCGACCCCACACCCGCTGGTTGAGCAGCATGGCGAGCCCGAGCGCCATGGGCAGCTGGACTCCCAGTGACAGGACGATCAGGATCGCGCCGTGGACAAGGTCAGCGTGGAAGATGGGATCTGAGATCAGCCGACTGAAGTTGTCGAGGCCAACGAACTCCATCGGGGAGGTCTTGTAGCCGTTCCAGCGGAACAGGCTGTTGTACGCCGCAAGGACGATCGGAGCGAGGACCAGGACGCTGAACAGCAGCAGCGCCGGAGCGAGGAACACGATGATGGTGCCCCAGTTGCGCAGCCTGGCCTTGGGGTGTTGTCGGGTGCCATCGGCCTTCGGCGGGGCCGCGGGCTTGGTTTTCACCGCGTCGTGCGCCACGACCTGTTGTCTCGTCGTTTCGGACACCATGACGGTCGTTCCCTGGTTCCTTCCTCGGAGGAGGCCGGCGGTCCGCTGCCGTTCCGACCGGCCCCTCCACGTCCGAGCTGGAATTACCGGCCTGCGGTGGCGGTGATGGCCTCCGTGACCTGCTCCGGTGTTGCCGTCCCCGCGACGAGTTCGGCGACACTGTCGTTGACCTGCGTGCCGATCGCCGGGGGGAACGCCTGATCGAGGTAGAGCTGGAAGTCGGTGGCCGAGGCGAGGTACTCGGCCAGCTTTGCCTGGTTGGGGTCTTCGATAGCGTCCTCGGCGCCGGTGACCACGGGAAGGACCGCGCCGGAGGCCGCGAGGGTGCGCTGGTTGTCGATCTTGGAGATGAACTTGAGGAAGTCCACGGCCGCGCGCGGCGCGTCCACGCCGACGGCGTGGCCGTTGCCACCGCCGAAGGCATCGGTGGTCTTGCCCTTGCCTCCGGCCACGGTCGGGAACGGGAACAGACCGAGCTTGTCGCCGAGGCCCTTCTTGTCGGCCGCGGTCGATCCCTGGGTCGACGGTGCCCACTGGCCCATGAGTTCCATGGCGGCATCGCCGTTGCCCACGGCGGCGGCCTGGCCATCCGGGGTGTCATATTTTGCCCCGAGGAATCCTTTTTGGAAGGGTTCAAGGGCGACGAGTTCCTTCATCAGCTCGCCGGCCCGGACGAACTCGGACTTGTTGAAGTCCTTGTCCTTGAGCGCGCTGCTGAACAGGGCCGACCCACCCAGCCGCATGGCGAGGTAGGACCAGTAGAAGTGGGCGGGCCACTTGTCCTGGCCGGCCAGGGCGATCGGGGTGACGCCGGCGGTCTTGAGCTTGTCGACGGTGCCGAGGAACTCGGTCCACGTGGTCGGCGGAGCGGTGATGCCGGCCTGGCTGAACAGTTCCTTGTTGTACCAGAACGTCACCATTCCGAGATCGAACGGGATGCCGTAGGTCTTGCCGTCGATCTCGTAGGGGCTCAGCGACGTCGTCGTGAACGTACTCAGCCAGGCTTCATCTGACAGGTCCAGGAGAAGTCCGGCGTCGAGCTGCTCCTTGAGGACCCCGCCGCCCCAGGAGTGGAAGATGTGCGGCGCCTCGCCGGACTGGGTCACCGTGGTCAGCTTGGCCTTGAAGGCCTCGTTCTCCATCGACGTCAGCTTGACCTTGGTGCCGGTTTCGTCCTCGAAGTCCTTGGCCATCTGGGGCCAGATGGTCTTGAGGGGGTCGGCGGTGCCGATGTTCCAGAAATCGACGGTATCCGATGAGCTGCCGTCGTCGTCGCCGCAGGCGCCGAGCAGCACGGCGCCCGCACTCGCGCCGGCGAGACTCAGAAACGATCGACGGGAGAAGGCTGATTCGCGGGATGGGCGCGGTGAAATCGTCATGGGCCGTCCCTTCTTTTTCGCAGGCCAGGTCCGGATGATGCGGTGAAGGGCGGTTCGCTGGCCTGGCAAGTTGACTGGATCTGGAAGTTGCGGATGTGTATCCGAAAACTCTGTGGAGCGTGTGGCGCACGCTACGGCGCGATGAACTCCAGGTCAAGACCTATTAGATTGCGCTTGGATGTACCGTGGTCAGGCGGCATCGCCGACCGAAGGCAGCCGCGTGTATCGATGGCTTTCCGGAAGTTGGCCTGGTAGTTTCCGGTACGGTGCTCGACGGCCGCGACCACTTCGGCCACGAGCGGAAAGGGCCGCTATGCCAATCGATACCGCCGAAGTGTCCACGGATGCCCGGGTGCTGCACAACCCGGTCTTGCCTGGGTTCTATCCCGATCCGTCGATTCTGCGGGTGGACGACGACTTCTATCTGGCCACGTCGACCTTCGAGTGGTATCCGGGAGTGGCCGTCCATCACTCCCGTGACCTGGTGCACTGGCGTCCGCTCGGGGGGATCCTCACCGGACGCCGGTTGCTGGATCTGCACGGCGTCGGGGACTCCTGCGGCGTGTGGGCACCGGACCTGTCCTACATCGACGGGACCTACTACCTCGTCTACACCGACGTGTCCAGCTTCGCCGGCGGGTACTGGGACCCGCAGAACTACATCGTCAGCGCCCCGCACATCACCGGTCCCTGGTCGGATCCGATCCGGCTGCACGCCCACGGGTTCGACACGTCGCTGTTTCATGACACCCTGGACGACACCACCTGGCTGCTGTCGATGAGCGCCGACTGGCGGCCCGGCCGGGACCCGTTCGGGGGCATCGAGATCCAGCGGTACAACCGGGCGTCCGGCAGGTTCCTGGATGAGCCAAAAATGATCTTCACGGGAACCGCCGCCGGGCTCACCGAGGCGCCCCATCTCTACCGCAAGGACGGCTGGTACTACCTCCTGACCGCCGAGGGCGGGACGAGCTGGGAGCACCAGGTGACCGTCGCCCGTTCCCGGCACCGGCTGGGCCCCTACGAACCCGATCCGTCCGGGCCCCTGCTCACCTCGGCGGGCCGGCCCGACCTGCCGTTGCAGAAGGCCGGGCACGGCAGCCTCGTGGTCACTCCCGACGACCGGTGGTACCTCGCCCACCTCGTCGGCCGCCCCTACAGCCCGCTTGGCCCCTGCGTGCTCGGCCGGGAGACGGCGATTCAGGCGGTGTCCTGGACCGACGAGGGCTGGCCCCAGGTGTCCGGCGGGGTTCCGGCAGAGCGGGTACCAGCCCCGCGACTGCCGTGGCACCCCTGGCCGGCCGAGCCGGCTACCGATGATTTCGTGGAGCCCGAGCTGGGACCCCGCTGGTCGACCTTGCGTCGTCCCGCCAGCCCCGACTGGATCAGCCTGAGCCAGCGGCCGTCCTACCTGCGCGTCTACGGTGGCCAGTCCCCGGTCGGCCGCCAGCGGCCCAGCCTCGTGGCCCGCAGGGTGACGACCACCCGGTGCGTGTTTGAAACAATCATGGAGTTTCATCCGACCACCCACCGGCAGCTGGCCGGGGTCACCGGCTACTACAACACCGCCAACTGGCACCACGCGTACGTCACCCGGGGCGACGACGGGCAGCTGCTGCTGGAGGTCCTGAGCAGCGACGGCGGTCGCCGCCAGGCCTATCCGGAGGCCACGGTCGACGTCACCGGGGTCGACCGCATCGGGCTGCGGGTGACGCTCGACGGGCCGGTTCTCCGCTTCGCCTACGACCGTGGGGACGGCTGGTGCGACCTGTCCGTCAAGCTGGACGCGACCACCCTCTCCGACGAGCACGCCGCCCGGATCGTGCCGGGCGAGCCGGAGATATGGGGGTTCACCGGAGCCGTCGTCGGCCTGTGGGTCCAGGACATCGGTGCCGATGGCGGGTTCGCCGACTTCGATTCCGCCACCTACCGCGAGGGCTGACGGCGGTCGCCCGCGGTAGCGTGGGGCGGTGGACGGGGACCTCGACGCCGCTGACCGTGATGTGGTCGGTCCGGGCGACGTCGCCCGGACCGCCGCGTCCCTGGCCCGCTGGGTCGATCGGCTGACATTCGCCGACCTGGACGCGGACGCGGTGACCGACCTCCTGATCGAGACGAGTGCGGCCTGGGCCACGGCCCAGGGCTGGCGGATCTATCGCAGGGCCCCGAGCGTCGTGTCACTGCCCCCGCCGTACGCCCACCGCCGCTCCTGTGTCGATGTCGGCTGCGCGAGGCCGGCGGGGGCGCCCGTGGTGGTCGAGATCGACCACACCGCCCGTCGCCGGACGCTCGACAAGCTGATCGCCGAGGCCGCCGCCGGCCGGGTCGCGATCTGGCTGCGCTGGGGCTCGGGCGGCTGGGAGCCGCCGCCGGAGCCGGTCCGACTGGTGACCTGCCCGGTGACCGCGCGACGGGATCCGGTGCGCCACCACCAGCGGTACTCTCGCCATCCGGAGACCCAGCGTCCGGCGCCGCACCACTCGCCGGTCGAGCAGACCACCAGGCAACAGTCGCAGCTGTTCTCCACCCCGGAGTCCGGCTGACGCCGCTGCCGGCCGTTCAGAGCGAAGGATGGAGCCCGATGACGATGCCGCAACGACAACTCGGAACCGACGGCCCGCGGGTCTCCGCGATCGGTCTCGGCTGCATGGGCATGAGCTTCGCCTATGGGCCGCGGGACGACCCGGCCTCGGCCACGACCCTGCACCGGGCACTCGACCTGGGCATCACGATGCTGGACACGGCCGACATGTATGGTGCCGGCCACAACGAGGAACTCATCGGTGCGACGCTGCGCGGGCGCCGGGAGGAGTTCCTCGTGGCGACAAAGTTCGGGATCCGCAGCGGCGGCGGCGGGCAGACCCGCACCGACGATCCGTCGATGTTCGTCGACACCTCGCCGGGCTATGTCGCCCTGGCCTGCGACGCCTCCCTGCGGCGCCTCGGGTTCGACACCATCGATCTGTACTACGCCCACCGGCGCAATCCCGCCGTGCCGATCGAGGAGACCGTCGGGGCGATGGCGGACCTGGTCCGGGCCGGGAAGGTGCGCCACCTGGGCCTGTCGGAGGTCAGCGCGGCAACGCTGCGAGCGGCGCACGCCGTGCACCCGATCGCCGCGCTCCAGATGGAGTACTCCCTGTTCAGCCGGGATGCGGAGACCGATCTGCTGGCCACCTGCGCCGAGCTGGGCATCGCGCTGGTGGCGTATGCCCCGGTGGGGCGCGGCCTGCTGACCGGGACGATCACCGAGACCACCGCGCTGGCGGCCGACGACGTGCGCCGCTCGGCCCCACGCTTTGCTGCGGAGAACCTGCCGACCAACCTGGGGCTGTCCGGGGCCGTGCGCCAGGTGGCGGCCCAGCTGGGGGCCACCCCCTCCCAGACGGCCCTCGCCTGGCTTCTGGCCAGGCACGAGTCGGTGATCCCCATCCCGGGGACCCGGCGGGTGGGACACCTGGAGGAGAACGCCGCGGCGGTCGATCTCCGGCTGACCGAACCGCAGCTGGCCGCGCTGGAGGCGGCCGTGCCGGCGGGCGCCGTGGCCGGAGCCCGCTACGGGGCGCTCGGGATGCGCACCCTGGGCCACTAGGCCCGTGTGCTGACCGGCCGGTCGTACCGGCCGGTCGGTGGAATCGCGGTGTAGCCCCAGGTGCATGGAACTTCCGCCTTGTTCCGATCTTCTTCCGGCAACCGGATCGAGCTGATCGGCTCCGTCGGGGGGATCTCGCCGGGGCCAGCCACGCCCTACACTGGCGGGGCGCGAAAACACGGCCCCGTTGGTAGTCGGGGCGTCGTCCAGTCCCGGGCGGCCCGTCTCCTGCCGGTCGGTTCTTCGATCCGGTTGTCCAGCGCAGGATGCTGCCTGCGCTCTGGAGACGATGATGGCCACCATGACCGTATTCTTCGATGACCCGTTCTGGGTCGGTGTGCTTGAGCTGGACGACGGTCGGCACGTGCGTGCCGTGCGGCAGGTATTCGGCGCCGAGCCGACCGGCGCCGAGTTGTACCAGTACCTTCTGCGCCACGGCGTCGGGCTGCTGGCTCGTGCCGAGCGGGCGGCCTCGGCCGTGGCGC
>JABDRL010000104.1 GCA_013041765.1 Dactylosporangium sp.
CATACGGCCCCAGGGCCATGGCGGCGTACTGGCGCACGAGATAGTCGTCGTCGGCACACAGCACCGCCGCGATCACCTGTCCCGCCCGCTGCCGGTCGGTTGCCGTGCTCGGCGGCCACAGGCGCAGAATCTTGATGCACTCGATCCGGGCAAGGTCGTACTCGCCCGGATCGGCGACCACCGAAAGGAAGAACGCCAGCACCCGCGGGTCATCAAGGTGATCTTCGAGTTCGACGACAACGTCGACCTTGGCGCCGCCCTCGAAGTCGGTGGAGTCGGGCATCATCCAAAATCGATTGATAAGGCGTTCTGTGCAATCCACGATCTCCTCCACGTCACCAGCGGGCGAAGACGCTCACCGTATCGAACGCGACATTGATCCGGGTTGGGCTTCACGCGTACCCACCGCGGGCGGGTCGGTGCTCGGGGCCGGGCTGGCCGAACTGGGCGAGTTGCCGCAGGGCCTGGCCGGTGTGGGTGGGCGCGTCGAGAAGTTCGGCGATGGTGCCGGCGGCCACGATGCTTCCTCCGTCGCGCCCGCCGTCCGGCCCGAGGTCGATGACCCAGTCGGCCGCGGCGACGACCTGCATGTTGTGTTCGATGACGATCACGGAGTTCCCGTTGCCCACCAGGCGGTCGATGATCGAGACGAGGCGTGCCGTGTCCACCATCGACAGCCCGGTCGTCGGCTCGTCCAGGACGTAGGTTGAGCCGGTACGCGACAGTTCGAGCGCGAGTTTGAGGCGCTGGACCTCGCCGCCGGAAAGGCTCGATTGCGCCTGGCCGAGAGTGAGGTAGTCCAGGCCGACCTGGCACAGGACGTCGAGGATGCGTTTGAGCGGGCGGTCAGCCGCGAAGAATTCCACAGCTTCGGTCGCGGTGAAATCCAGCACGTCCGCGATGCTCTTGCCCCGCAACGTCAGGTCGAGGACCTCGGCGGTGTAGCGCCGTCCCTCGCAGGCTTCGCAGGGGATGGTCACCTGGTCGAGGAAGTTCATGTCGACCGCGACCGACCCGGCACCGGAGCAGTCGGGGCACGCCCCCTTCGAGTTGAAGCTGAACCGGCCGGCGGGCGAGCCGGTGGCCTTGGCGAACAGTGCCCTGATCCGGTCGAACGCCCCGATGTAGGTCGCCGGGTTGGACCGGCTGGTGCGCCCGACAGGGCTCTGGTCAACCACGATCGCGTCGGGATGTTCGCGCAGGAACACGTCGTGGATGAGGCTCGATTTGCCGCTGCCGGCCACGCCGGTCACCGCGACCATGATGCCTCGCGGGATGTCGACATCGACGTTCTTGAGATTATTGGCCGTGGCGTCACGGATCTCCCAAGCCTCCGACCACGGTCGAGGCGTTCGCTGGGGAAGTCCGTGGTGCTCGCGCATGGCCGTGGCGATCGGCGTGCCCGCTTCCGGGAAGTCCTCGGTCGGCCCGTCGAATACGAGTCGCCCCCCGAGGCGTCCGGGACCGGGGCCGATCTCGATCACGTGGTCGGCGGCGGTGATGCAGTCGGGGTCGTGCTCCACCACGAGCACGGTGTTTCCCCGGTCGCGCAGACCGCGCAGCAGCTCGATCAGCCGCTGGGTATCGCGGGGATGCAGCCCGATGGACGGCTCGTCGAGGACGTACGTCATGCGGGTGAGGTCGCAGTCGAGTTGCCTGGCGAGCTTGACCCGCTGGCTTTCCCCACCGGAGAGCGTGGACACCGGCCGGTTCAGCGTCAGGTAGCCGACGCCGATGGTGATGAGGTGGCCCAGTACACGGCGCATCTTGTGCACCAGCGGTGCGGCCAGGGTCCCTTCGAGGCCGGCCAGCCAGGCATCGAGCTGGTCCAGCTCCAGGGTGAGCACGTCGCCCAGGCCGAGGCCGGCCAGCCGGACGGCCAGGGCGCGCTCGTTGAGCCTCAGACCGGAGCAGTCCTGGCAGGTCCGGGGCACCAGGTAGCGCTGGTAGGCGGCGCCTCGACCATCGCCGTCCCCGTTGTCGCGGTCGGCGTTCGCCGCTGCCAGTTTCGAGGCGATGCCGCGCCAGGTCTTCTGGTAGGTGCCGGCACCGTGCTTGCGCTCAATCGGCACGGGCGGGCTGAACAGCAACCATTCCACCTGCTGGGCCGGCAGATCGCGCACCGGGGAGTCGACATCGATCGTGTCGAGGGCGACGAGTTCACGCCACTGCCAGCTGCCGGGTTTCCAGTCCGGGTGGGTGATGGCGCCGTCTCGAATGGATCGCGAGCGGTCCAGCAGCAGGTCGAGGTCGACCTCGATGATGCGGCCGACGCCCTCGCAGCGTGGGCACATGCCCGCCGGGTTGTTGAACCCGAGGTAGAACGAGGGAATGCCGGGGGTGTCGCCGCACCGGGCGAAGAGCAGCCGCAGGTAGGTGTGCACCTCGGTGGCGGTGCCCACGGTGGAGCGAAGGTTGCGGCCCAGCGGCTTCTGGTCGATGACGATCGAGGTCGTGAGGTTGTCGATCGCGTCGACCTCGGGGCGGGACAGTTGTGGCAGCCGCTGCCTGGCGAAGGCGCTGAAGGTCTCGACGAGTTGGCGCTGCGCCTCGGTGTGCACGGTGTCGAAGACCAGCGAGGACTTGCCAGAACCAGAAACACCGGTGAAGGTCACCCACCGCTGATGCGGGATGTCCACATCGACGCCCCGCAGATTGTGCACCCGGGCGCCGCGCACCCGGATGGCATCGCTGCCCGAATGCGCGCTCACCGCTGCCGCTCCTGGTGATCCGGCTCCTGGTGCTGGTGCGAGGTCGCGCGCTGGGCCAGCTCGGCGCTGAATTCCTCGACCCACCGCAGCTCTCCATCGATCATGTGCCGGGCGCGGTTGGCCAGCGCCCACCGGTGCGAGGGGCAGCCGAGCCCGCGCAGGAAATCCTCGAGCCTGGCCCAGTCACCCGCGCGCTCGCGCAGGGTTTCCGCGTACTGAGCCAGTGCGGTCATGGCGTCGTTCGGGTCGACGAGGTCGATGTTGTAGGACGCGATGTCGATGGGCCACCGTGGGTAGCTTGGAGTGATCAGAAGGTTGAGGATGCCCTCCTCGACGGCTTGGCGGCCGGCTTCTGTGATCGAGTACTGGTGCCGAAGCCGACCGGAGACGGCGATCTCTGTCGCTTTGACCAGCCCCCGTGCCTGGAGTGCCCGGAGTTGCTTGTAGATCGTTGATTGGGACAGCTCGGTCCAGGTGCGCATCTCCCGGTAGGCGACCTGTTTGGACAGCTCCCAGGGGTGCTGCGGCCCCTCGGCCAGCAATCCGAGCAGTGCGATCTCGGCCGGGCCAACGAATGCCTCATGTTCCATGCGTACAATATTACACGCATCCACTATTGGATCCAGCGACCTTCGCTTCGGCTCCAGCGGGAAGCTGCGCGGCGGCTTCGCGAAGGACCTGCTCAACACGGTCTTTGGCCTGCCCGAGCGTCATCGTCGGACGCATGGTGGGATCCTCTCCGCATCCGGTGGACAGCAGCACGAGCACGGCGCACACCAGCGCCGCGGTGCGGCTCCGTCGCTGGCGGGTCAACTCACCACCCCCTGGCCTGTCGCGATGATGGCGATGTTTCTTCTGGCCTGATTGCCCTTATTCCAGTAGTCGGAGTGGCCACCGGGATCGCTGGTGAAGACCCGGCCGCCGAAGTCGTCCCGGGTCGGGTCGTTGCCATGGACCAGGTCGAGGTCGGGAACGAAGTGGATCGGGTCTCCGTCGGCCCGGGTGGACCAGACCTGATCAGCCGATACTCCATGCAGGTCGGTGACGGTGTTGGTGCCAACGCCCGGGCTGGCGTCGATGGCCATTTTCTCGGCACGCTTGATGTCCCCACCGGGGTGGGTGATGTCCGCGCCCGTGCCGGGCACGTAGGTCAACACGTTGTCGGCTGTGTCGGGATTGCCGATGGACACGACCGCGCGGCCATCGCCCTCGGTGGAGAAGCCGATCAGGTACGCCCGCTGGCGGCTGGGGTCGGTGACGTTCAGCCGATCGGCGATCTGGCCGATGCCCTTGAGCTTTCCATCGCTGTCGGCCCGCTGCTGGTCGATCGTTTCGAGGTCGAACAGCGCCGCGTCTCTGACGCTCAGACCACGGGCGGCCAGGTCCGGATACACCTCGGCCAGACGGCCCTCCCGCATCATCTGCCGAAGATAGGCCTCCCGATCGGCCAGGTCATGGCGGTGCGCCTGCAACCGATCCGTCTCCTGGTCGAAAACGATCCGATTGGCCTGGTCGCGGGCGTCGATCGGAACCCCGTCCAGATTGCCGACCAGATCCGGATGGTTGGCGACGACGTATCGCCGTTCCTCCTCGGCCAGCCCGTCCCACCAGGCGTGGACGGTGGCCGGATCCGTGCCAGCGACCGGAACACTCTGCCTGGGAATCGCCCCGGCCATCGGACCTGTGGCGCTGTTGGGGGCACGATTGGCGGTCAGTTTCGCGATCGTGGCCTCGTCCAGCGCGGCGGCATCCGCCAGCAGCTGACGGAGCTGCGTCGCATAGGACTCCTGAGCGGCGAGCGCGTACCGGGCCGCAGCGGCTTCCTGCCCGTGCACGGAGGCGGTCAGATCGACATCACCGTGCCGTCATCGGCTACCCCCACACCATGGGCCCTGGCCTCGTTGACGGTCTGGCTCAGCAGTGCTGCCAGGGCCCGGGCACCGCTGGCGAACTCCCGCAGCGCCGGGCCCGTTCCCACCAGGGCAGCCTGCGCGGTGAGGATCTCCTGCCGCAGGGCAACACCCGCTTCCAGCGCCGCCGTGCGGCCCTCCCCGGCTTCCCAGACATCCTCCAGATCACGCAGCATGCCCACGAGGTCGTCGTGGCGGTCGTCGACCGCCCTGGCCAACTCGTCAAACGTGATCCCGGCGATCTCCGGAGTCGCACCATCACAGGCCAGGATCTGGCTGATGGTCAGACTCATCGCATCCGCCTGGCGGCCTCATCGTCAGCCAACCGATAGCCAGTGCCCGCCGTCACCGCGTCCGCACCAAAGGTCCCCACCTCGCCCGCCAAACCGGCGAGATAGGTCTGCCAGTCCGTGGTCACCGCTGTGGCCACCGACGCATGCGCCCAGGGTGCGTTCGTGCCGCCGGGCACCGTCAGCCCCACCTGCCGGGACGTAACCTCCCCAGCCAGCTGTTCCGCCAGATCACGCACCCGCCAACCGGCCCGAATGAT
This sequence comes from Dactylosporangium sp., assembly GCA_013041765.1. Classification (GTDB taxonomy): domain Bacteria; phylum Actinomycetota; class Actinomycetes; order Mycobacteriales; family Micromonosporaceae; genus JABDRL01. The sequence goes on from JABDRL010000104.1 coordinate 5,172, forward strand.
GCCACCAGGATCACCGACGAATGTCGGATCCACCATCAGAACCGTCTCCTCCACACCACCGTGACCACCCCGGTGACCGAGGCTTCCCGACACAAACAGATAGAAGCTCGACTTTGCTGTTCCCGCGAGGGTAACAGGCAACGAAGTTTTGTCGCGCTGCCTGCTCTTCGATACGGTGAGCGCCGCTATCTATCGACTACCACTAATCATTTGACTAGCTACCCACGGGGAGAAACCGCACGATGGGTGGAAATCGACCGGGCGGGCACGCGTCGTCGCGGGGGAAGACCAGCTGGAGTTCGTCCAGAATAGCCGCGACCCTCGCCGCGCTGGCCCTGCTCGGCCTGGCTATCGCGGCTGTTCCGATCACGTCGGATCGCCTTCCGGCAAGGGAGGCGTCACCGTGATAGACGGAACGTATTCGTCGGTCGACGGACAAATACGCCGGAGCATCAGGATCGTCGTCGTATGAGTTGACCCTCCCCAGGTCGGGGTCGGATGTCGAGCCCCGCTGCCGCGCGGGTACCCGCAGGGCAAGATGCTGGCGCGCCCGCAGAACCGACCTCCGCCAGGACGGCTGAGGTCTTCGGCGGCGGTGTGGCGC
>JABDRL010000126.1 GCA_013041765.1 Dactylosporangium sp.
CGTGGGCGGTCGCGCCGTGGGCGGTCGCGCCGTGGGCGGTCGCGCCGTGGGCGGTCGCGCCGTGGGCGGTCAGTCCAAGATCGCGGCCCCCACCGGTGGGTGTGGCATCGGTGTCGCTGGAGGTGCACCAAACCCACACCCAATCCGGATCTAGCCAACCGGTTCGCTCCCGGCCGGGACCGTCCCGGCACCCGGCCTTGGGTGTGCTGAACCAACGGTCTGCCAGACATGGCAGTCGCGCCTCTTGCCTGCGGAGAACGACCATGTCCTTTGCGATCACTGCGTTGGAAGGCGCCGGGTCGCAGAACCTTGCCGAAGTCATGAAGCAAGCGGCGGACCTCGCGGCGTCCCTCGGGCAGGACCACGCCGGGGCAACGGGGCTCGCCAGGCCGCAGACCGAGGCCGCGACGCGGGGTGCCGTGGGGCGCCACCGGGCGCCCGAGTCGGCAAGCCCGGCCTCCCGTCCGCTGAAAGACACCGTGGAGATCTCCGGCCTATCGAGCGCGCCGGGGAGTCCTCCCGCCCCGGCCGCGCCCCCGATCACGGCCGCGCCCCCGCCCCCGCCCCCGCCCCCGACCGCGGTCCACACCGCTACCATCGGCAGCGCAAGACCTCTTCCCGCCGCCGGAACGGCCAGCCCCGCCAGCCCCACCGGTCCCGCCGGAGCGCCCGCGACCGACGCAAGCGGAGGACCGGACCTCGCCGTCGGGCAGCTACCGGCGAGTGCGTCCTCGCAGCCCACCGGCCCGCCCAGCACGACGAGCACAGCGCCGGGGCATGGCACACCGCGCCCCGGCCCCGGCCCCGGCCCCGGGCATGATGTCGTCGCCGACGGGCAGCCACTTGGCCAGGTCGCGTTTTCCGACGATCCGACCGTTCCGGCTATCGAGATCAGAACCAGCGGATTCGACAAGTTCAAGCATCGGTTTCCCAACGCGGCCGCCATCACGCTCAAGGTTCCTGCCGGCGCATTGCCGGCCGGCGCGCGGATCACCTGGACGGGTTCCCTGGTGGCATCCGTTGACGGGCAGCCCACCGGGGTGGCGGACCATCCGGTGGTCCTCAACGGCCTGCCGCACAAGACAGACCAGCAGGGGACCGTTCCCCTCGGCCCACCGAACGGTCTCGACTCAGACGATCCCGTCCTGACCGGCCGAGGGGTACGCACCTCGCTGATCACCACGCTGCCGCGGGGGGCCTATGCCCTGGTGGTGACCGTGGCGGTCCGCACCGATCGGCCGGCACCGGGTGCCTCGCCGCACATCGTCGCCTTTGCCGTGGCCGCCCCCGCCCAGCCGGCCGCCGGAGGCGATCCCCCGCCCTCCACCGACAGTGCTGCTGATCCCCCAGCCGAGGCCACGACCACCCCCACGAGCGTCACGGTGTCGTCTGCCGTGCGGGCAGACCACGCGCCGCCGACCGGCGTCGGCGGCGTCGGCGGCACCGGAGGCACCGGAGGCACCGGAGGCACCGACATCGGCAATACCGCCCCGGCCCCGGCTGCCCCAGCAGACGGGCTCGGCCCGCTCGGCCGGGACCCGGAGCAGCAGCGCGACTTCTCTGCGGACCTCGGGACGGATCCCCAGGGGGACCTCGGCGCGGATGTCCAAGCGGACGCCCAGGCGGACGGCCCCGCAGCGGCCGCGGCCTCCCCGGAACCCGTTTCCCGCGACGGGATCACCATCCTGACGGTTCACCCCGAGCGGGGACCGGCCAATGGTGGTACCGCCATCACGATTGTGGGTGACGGGTTCCCCGAGGGTGCGTTGGTGTCGATCGGCGGAGCCGGCGTCTACGTCGCGGGTCGCGGTCCGGTCCGGCTCACCGTGATAGCTCCGGCCGGGGCATCCGGTTCCGTCGCGGATGCCACGGTCAGCGATCGCACCGGGCGGTTCGTCACGATGCTGCACGCGTTCCGCTACGAGTAGCCGAGTCTCCGCCGGAGGTGGCCGGTTGGTCGAACGCCGCCCGGAACGGCAGACTCGGCAGGGTGCGCCCACTCGATCCCCGGCTGCTCCGGCACGCCCGCGCGACCAGGAGCTATCTCGCGGCCTGCGTCGGGCTGGGGCTGCTGGCCGCCGGGCTGATCGTCGCCAACGCCACGCTGCTCGCAGCGGCGATCGCCCGGGTCTTCCCGCGCTCCCGGACCGAGCCGGGCGCCGTGACCGGGCTGGCGGGACTGGGCTGGCTTCTCGCCGCCGTCGCGACCGTCATCGCCGCGCGGGCAGCCGTCGGCTGGGCGCAGGAGGTCGCGGCGCACCGAGCGGCGGCAGCGGTCAAGAGTGACCTGCGCAATGGCCTGCTGGCGCACGTGGCACGGCTCGGACCGGGCTGGCTGACCGGCAAGCGCAGCGGCGAGCTGGTAACGCTGAGCGGCCCCGGCCTGGACGCCCTGGACGCCTATTTTTCCCGGTACCTGCCGCAGCTGGTCCTTGCGGCGCTCGTCCCCACCATCGTGCTCGCCCGGATCCTGCCAGCCGACCGGGTGGCAACCGTGACCATCGTGCTCACGCTCCCGCTCATCCCGGTCTTCATGGTTCTCATCGGGTTGCACACCGAGCAGGCCAACCGCCGGCAGTTCCGGTTGCTGTCCCGCCTGGCCCACCACTTCCTCGACGTCGTGGCCGGCCTGCCGACGCTGAAGGCGTACCGCCGTGCCGCCGCCCAGGAATCGACGATTCGCGCCGTCACCAGCACCCATCGCCAGGTAACAATGCGCACGCTCCGCATCGCGTTCCTGTCCTCGCTGGCCCTGGAACTCCTGGCGACGCTTTCGGTCGCCCTGGTCGCCGTCGGTATCGGGCTGCGGCTGGTCGAGGGGCGGCTGGACTTCGAGACGGCGTTGCTGGTGCTGATTCTCGCGCCCGAGGCATACCTGCCGATTCGCCAGGTCGGGGTCAACTACCATGCGGCGGCCGAGGGCCTGGCCGCGGCGGAGGAGGTGTTCGCGGTCATCGAGACGCCGGGGCCGGCGCGGGGCCAGCGGGCGCACGTCCCCGATCTGGGAACAACCCCGATCAAGCTGGTCGATGTCACGGTGCGCTATCCCGATCGCCCGGCCCCGGCCGTTCGCGAGTTCCACCTCACCGTGTCCCCCGGCGAGATCGTCGCGTTGACCGGGCCGAGCGGAAGCGGAAAGTCGACGGTCCTGGCGGCGATCCTCGGATTCGTCCGGCCGGAGGCCGGCAGCCTCTCCGCTGGTGGGGTCGAGCTTTCGGACCTCGACCTGACCGCCTGGCGGCGGAGCATCGCCTGGGTTCCGCAGCACCCGTGGCTGTTCGCCGGAACGCTCACCGACAATATCCGGCTCGGCGTGCCGGATGCCGGGCCGGCGGCCGTGCGGGCGGCCGCCCGAGCCGCTGGTGCGGAAGCGTTCATCAACGCGCTGCCGCGGGGATACGACACCCCCCTGGGCGACGAGGGCGACGGGCTCTCCGCCGGGCAGCGGCAACGGATCGCGCTGGCCAGGGCGTTCCTCCGGGATGCGCCGCTGGTCCTGCTCGACGAGCCGACCGCGAATCTGGATGGAGCCACGGAGGCCGAAGTGCTCGCCGCCGTCCACCGGCTGGCCCGGGGCAGGACGGTGGTACTCGCCGCCCACCGGCCGACGCTGGCGGCCCTGGCGCACCGGCGGGTACGGCTGTGAACACCGACCCGGAGGTGCCCGCCGGCTGGGTACGCCTGCTCGCCGAGTCCTGCCGGCCGGCGGCACCCCGGCTGGCGCTCGCCGTTGCGGCCGGCATCGCGGCGTCCGGCGCCAGCATCGGGCTGATGGCCACCTCCGCCTGGTTGATCTCCCGGGCCGCCACCCATCCACCGGTGCTGCATCTGATGGTGGCGATCGTCGCGGTACGCGCGTTCGGCCTGAGCCGTGGCGTGTTCCGCTACGCCGAGCGGCTGCTCGGCCACGACGTCGCTCTGCGCGTCCTTGGGGACCTGCGGGTGCGCACCTACCGCAGGCTCGCCCGGCTCGCCCCGGCCGGCCTGCGCGGGCATCGGCGCGGAGACCTTGTGGCGCGGTTCGTCTCGGACGTCGATGCCGTCCTGGACGTTCTGGTCCGGGTCGTCCTGCCCTACGGGGTGGCGCTCGGGGTGGCGGTGGGTTCCGTCGCCCTGGTCGCGGGGCTGCTGCCGGTCGCGGGGCTGGCGCTCGCCGGGGCGCTGGTGACCGTGGCGATCGGGGTTCCGGCGGCCCAGGCCGCCGGGGCCAGGCGGGCCGACGCCCGGTTGGCTCCGCTG
>JABDRL010000150.1 GCA_013041765.1 Dactylosporangium sp.
GATGGGCACCCCGCTGACCGGCAGGCCGCTGACCGGCGCGCCGCTGATGGGCACCCCGCTGACCGGCGCCCCGCTGACCGGCGCCCCGCCGAGAGGTGGGCCGCTGACCGGTGCCCCGCCGCTGACCTGCCGCTGGGTCTCGGGTGGCAGGAGCGCTTCCGGGGGAATCGGCACGGTCGCTGGTTGCGGGACCACGAGGGTCTCCGGCTGAGGCACCGGCTGTGGTTGCTGATACGACGGCTGGGGCACCGGCTGTGGTTGCTGATTGTGATCACTCGACTGGTTGTAGGCCGGCGGCGACACTGGTTGGTACGGGGCCGGCGACTGCCGGCTGGCGCCGGACTCGGCCCAGCCGTTCACACTGCCCCGGCCGTTGGGAACGGGGGTCGGGCCCCAGCTCTCCGAGCCGTTCTGGCCCCGCTCGCCACGTGGAGAGGCCAGGGCCTCCAGCCCTTCGTCCCGGGACGATGCCCACGTCTCCCCGTCATACCGTCGTGCGCCGAGTGGTGCCCCCATGCCACTCCCCCCGCTTCCCGGATCGCGGCTACCCAGTTGCCCTGTCTCATCCACCGCGCACTCCTTGTCGCCTTTCGTGAGGCTACCGTGTGGGGATGGAGGCGGTAAGTTGTCGCGGTGGCCAACTTCGGAGGGTGAGTATGACCTCTGCGACAAACGGAGCCCAGGCAACCGGGCGGACACCGCGCCTCCCTCGATCGGCTCGCCGAAAGCAATTGCTTGCCGCTGCCCAAGCGGTGTTCGTCGCACAGGGCTATCACGCTACGGCTATGGATGACATCGCAGAATGTGCTGGGGTGTCGAAGCCGGTACTGTACCAACATTTCCCAGGAAAACTTGACCTCTATCTGGCGTTGCTTGATACGCACTGTGACGCGCTCGTACTGAAGGTTCAGGCCGCCATGGGCGCGACGATGGTCAACAGCGAGCGCATCAGCGGCGCGATCCGGGCATACTTCGAATTCGTCGGCCATGAGGGTGAGGCGTTCCGGCTGGTATTCGAATCCGATCTTCGCAATGAGGCCGCGGTACGCGTCCGGGTCGAGCGGATGGAATACGAATGTATCGAGGCCGTGACAGATACGATCATGGCTGACACCGGCGTCTCTCGCGAATCGGCCGAGCTGCTCGCGGCCGGGCTCGTCGGCGCCGCGTCCGCCTCGGCCCGGTTCTGGCTCTCCGGCGGCCGCCGGGTCTCCAAGGACCTGGCGGAGCGGCTGCTCTCGGCCCTGGCCTGGCGCGGCATCGGAGCCTTCCCACTGCACGGCGAGCACGAATGATCGTTGTACCCTGCAACGGTGGCACCACAAAACGTCACCGCGCCGGTGCCGCTCGACAAGGAGGATGATGTGGAGGTCAAGATCGGGGTGCAGCACGCTCCCCGCGAACTGATGCTGGAAAGCGCCGAGGCCCCGGCGGAAATCGAGACCACCGTGGTCAACGCCATGGCACGGCCCGACGGCGTGCTCACCCTCGTCGACGAGCGTGGTCGCCGGGTCATCGTCCCCGTCGAGAAGCTGGCGTACGTCGAGATCGCGGCGGACTCGTCCCGGCCCGTCGGATTCACCGTCGGTTAGCAGACACCTCGTCCGAGGTGTCTGCTTCCGGACGCATGCGATCGCTCAGGTCAGTTGTTGAGTCCGACGGCGGTCATCCTGGCCGTGTGGGCCGCGGTCAGTCGCCGGAACAGGCCGGGAACGCCGCCGTCGGACTCGGTGGCACCCGGTGCCACGGCGAGCAGGGCCGCGAGGGCCGGCCGGTCGGCCGCTACCCGCATCGCCTGGGAGAGGCCCTCGCCGACCAGCCGTCGTGCCCATATCGACAGCCGGCTGGCCAGCCGCGGATCGTTGCTGATGGCCGCGCGCAGTTCCATCGCCGCGTACTCCGCGTGTCGCGATTCGTGCAGCACGTCCAGGATCAACTCACGGTCGGGAGGGTCCACCAGCGTTGCGACCGCGCGGGTGAAATCGTCGGCGATACTGTCCCCGATATGGGCCTTCGCGAGTCCTTCGAACCAGTCACTCGGCTGGGTATGCCCGTGGTAGGCCCGGAGCGGGGTGACGAACGGACCCATCGCCGCGTCCGGATCGACGCCCAGCGTCGTGAGGCGGTCCGCCAGCCGGCTGTAGTTGCCGATTTCCGTCGCGGCCATCTCGCTCATGACCGCTCTCCGCCGAAGATCAGGCGCGAGTCGGGCGTCGGCGGCTATCCGGTCAAACGCGAGCAGCTCGGCAAAGGCCAGCATGCCGAGCAGGTCGACTACCGCCGCTGCCCGGACATCCGGCTGAACGTCGTTCTCTGGCACGACGGCACAGTACAACGCCGCGCCGGATGGTGAGCGGTGACCGGGATTCGAGAATCGCGCTGCTCACGACGTAGGATGGGGTGTCAGCCGCTGGCCATGCAGCCTGCGGCGCTCCCGTGGCCCGCGAGATGTTCGCGTGCGGCCCAGCAACGACCGGTTCTTCCGCCTGATGACACTGGCGAAGCGATTCGGTCGCCATATTCGAGCGCACCCGGTTGGTTGGGGCGCTCCCGTGAGGAAGACGACCTGTGACAACCGAACACTTCGATGGTCCGACCTTTGCCAGTCTCGGCGTCCGGTCCGAGACGGTCCAGGCACTCGCCGATGTCAGCATCAGCAGGCCATTTGCCATCCAGGAGTACGCCCTGCCCATCGCCCTGCGCGGTGCCGATCTCATCGGACAGGCTCCGACCGGGACCGGCAAGACCCTCGCCTTCGGCGTGCCGATCCTGGAGCATCTGCGTGCTCCGGAGGACGGCGCCAGTGGCCTGCCGCAGGCCCTTATCGTGCTGCCGACCAGGGAACTAGGTCTCCAGGTGGCCCGAGACCTGGCGGTGGCGGGCAAGACCCGGAACGTTCGGGTGCTCGCGGCCTACGGCGGGGTCGCCTACGAGCCCCAGACCGAGGCCCTCGCCCGAGGGGTGGAGATCGTCGTCGGGACGCCCGGCCGCCTGCTCGACCTGGCCGGTAGCCGGCAACTGCGTCTCGGGGACGTGCGAACGCTGGTGCTCGACGAGGCCGACCGGATGCTCGATCTCGGGTTCCTCGACGACGTCGAGAGGATCCTGGCGATGTTGCCCGCCGATCGGCAGACCATGCTGTTCTCCGCGACGATGCCCGACCCGATCGCCGCGCTCGCCCGCCGTTTCCTGCGCCAGCCGGTCACCGTCCGCGCCCACCACGAGACCGAGGCCGGGGCCTCGCCCCTGACCAAGCAGGTCGTGTACCGGACGCATCCGCTCAACAAGGTTGAGGTGCTCGCCCGGATCCTGCAGGCGGACGGGCGGGGCCTGACCATGATCTTCACTCGGACCAAGCGTTCGGCGGACCGGCTGGCCGGGGAATTGGACTTCCGGGGCTTCGCGGCGGCGGCGGTGCACGGCGATCTCGGGCAGGGAGCCAGGGAACGGGCGTTGCGGGCATTTCGCTCCGGCAAGGTCGACGCGCTCGTCGCCACCGATGTCGCGGCCAGGGGACTCGACGTCTTCGGCGTCACCCACGTGGTCAACTACGACTGTCCCGAGGACGCGGAGGCCTACGTCCACCGGATCGGACGCACCGGCAGGGCTGGGGCGTCCGGCGTGGCGGTCACGTTCGTCGACTGGGAGGACATGCCCCGCTGGCGGCTGATCGAGAAGACCCTCGACCTCGAACTCACCGGGTCTTCTGGCGAACCGCCGGAGACGTACCACACCTCGTCGCACCTCTTCGCGGACCTGGACATCCCACAGGAGGTGAACGGCACCCTGCCGTCGACAGATCGCACCAGGGTCGGGTTGGCCGCCGAGCGCCTGGAAGATGTCGAGGGTCGCCGCAGCGGTCGGCGGCGGTCCAGAGGTGGCGGGGGCAAGGGCGGACGCTGCGGCAAGACAGGCGCTCCCCGCCCGGCGGACCAGGCTCCCGGTGCGGCGGACGCGGCCCCGATCCCCCGCACGGCGAGCGGGGACGGCGGAGCCGGCGAAAACGGCCAGCGGCGCCGCAGGCGGCGGCGCAAGCCGGCACGGCCAGAATCTGACAAGGGCTGACAGAGGAGCCGAACAGATGCCGGAATCGCTGGAGGCGGCCCTGGCGGACCTGCGCGCTCTGCTGCTGGATCCCGATCACCTGGTCCGCGCCGTCGCCTCCGGACGGCGTCGGGGCGCGAAACCGTCCGCCGCCCGGGTGGAGTTGCGGCCAGTGTCCATCAAGACCGGGCGGCGGCTCCAGGTGGTTCGCGACGATGGTGCCCGCCCCAGCATGATCAATGTGTCCTGGGGCCGCGATGCGGAGGCGGCCGTCAACGCCCTGCTCGCAGAGCCGTTCGGCTCGTGGATGGTCGCGCGGACGACCGAGACGGTCCAGCTTCGGGTGACCAAGCGGGGCTTGGCCCAGGTCCACCGGGCCCCGGTGACCCGTGCCGCGCAGCCGGTCGCCGAGCACGATCGGGTCCCGCAACATCTGCTCGGCCCCGATGATCCGCTGTTCGATCTCATCGGCGGGGGCGCCGCCAAGCGCCGCCAGGTCGATGCCTTCCTCCGGGCCCTGGTGTCGACGCTGGGCAGTGGGGACCTGCCGCGCCCGCTGCGGGTGGCCGATCTCGGATGCGGCAACGCATACCTCACTTTCGCTGCCTTCCGCTACCTGACCAGTCGTGGCCTGGACGCCCGGGTGACCGGGGTCGACATCCGCGACGACCAGCGGCAGCGGAACACGGCGCTGGCCGAGCGGCTGGGCTGCGGCGATCGAGTGCGGTTCGTCGCCGGAACGATCGCCGAGGCCGGTATCGACGCTCCCCCGGATATCGTGCTGGCGCTGCACGCCTGCGACACCGCGACCGACGAGGCGCTGGCGCGCGCCGTCGGCTGGGGTTCACGCTGGGTACTGGCCGCGCCCTGCTGCCACCATGAGATCGCCGCGCAACTGCGGGATGGGGTCCCGCGGCCCGGGGCCGGCGGGGCCCTGCTGCGGGACGGCATCCTCCGGGAACGGTTCGCCGAGGTTCTCACCGACGCTATGCGGGCGGCCCTGCTGCGCTCCTGGGGATACAAGGTCGAGGTCGTCGAGTTCATCGACTCGGAGCACACCGCACGCAACGTCCTGCTCCGGGCCAGATACACCGGACATGCCGGCCCGGCGGACGAATACTCCCAGCTTGCCGAGGCCTGGAACGTCACCTCGTCCCTGGCCCGGCTGCGGTGATGCACTCCGCCACCCTGGTCGATGTTGCGTTACCCTCTCGCGTATGGCGACGGAGATCGAAGTCAACCCGCCTGAGCTGGTAAAACTCGCCCAAGTGACCCTTGCCGGGGCAGACGACATCACAGATGCGCTCATCGTGGCATTGCCGGATCCATGTCCCCTGCAACAGGCATTTGGCAATATCGGCTCCGGAGCCAACCTGTTCGACATGCTGGAGAGCGCGACCTCCGACGCCCAGCGCACGGTCTTCTGGCTCACGTCGACCCTTGAAGGCGACACCGACCGGCTCTACCAGGTGGCGGTCGCCTGCGAGCAAGCTGGCAGCGAGGTGGCCAGCGACCTCGCCGCCACGACGGTGGGCCCGGCGTGACCAAGCAGGATCAGTCCGGATCGCCGCAGGGAGCCGATCCGCAGCCGGTGCCCACCGAGCCCCAGCCGGCCGGCACGGTGCTGGTCGACAACCCAGGGAACGGATGAGACCAACCATGGCATCAAAGTCATCGAACGCATGGCCGCCGGGCTACCTATCGATCACGACCATGATCCGTCCACGTCAGAAGAACTCTCGCCGGAGCAGCCCTCGCTCTACACCGAGAACGGTCTGATCGAGGAGTTCCGCCTGATGGACCGAGTCCGCTATTGAGGGCCGACGGCGCGACAGCACTTCCACGCATACATATCTCGCGATACGCTGTCGCGCACAGTAACCAACATCCGCACCGCCTCAGCTCGGTGTACGTCCGTGGAGCGAGTATGCAACCGCAGCCGGGGCCGCCACGCCCGACGTCAACACCCCAATCACAGCCCGTCGAGGAACGGCCGCAGCCGCTCGAGTCGGTTCTGGTCGACAACGTCTGGTCCCTCGCCGCCGATCTCACCTCGATCAGCAGCACGGCGAGCGGGTGGCGAACCCTGGCATCAGACCTCGATGCCGCCCGGGACCCTGTTGACGCGAAAGCCACCCAGCTGTCCGGCAACCGCTGGACCGGCAGTGCCCACGATGCCTACCACGCCCACCGCAAGGACCTCAACACCAGCATCGACGATGTCATCGCATCGGCGACCAGTATCGCCAAGGCTCTCGAAACCATCGTCGACCTCATGGCGGACGCCCAGAAGCAGCTGTCGACGGCCCTGTCCGACGCCAACGGGCAGGTCCCCGCCACGGTCGTGGGCAGCCAGGTCCATTTCTTCCCCGCAACCGACGAGCAGGCCACGAGCATCGCCACCTTCGTCGCCGCCGCCAAGACCATCCGCAGCACACTCACCGCCGCAGCCGACACCCACCTGCACACCATCGCCGCGGCGAGAAAGCCCATGCGAGAGGTGCGGACCGACTGGGAGTCATACGCCTCGGTCACCGACCAGGGATGGATACCGGCCCGGATGCGCCGAAACCCCTATGCCCCGGAGGGCCGGTCGAAGATTGCCACCGACACCTTGACCATCATCGATGACGGTCACGGTCACGTGCTCATCAGCACCGGCAATACCCGGGACAAGGTCGAGGTCCGGATGGACCCAAAGACCGGCGAGCAGATCGTCGTCATCAACGGCGAGGAGACGCGCTATCCCGCCACCACCAACCTCACCATCCGCACGGGGGATGGCAACGACCAGATCACCGTCGACAAGAACGCCTCCATCGGCCTCGTCCTCCTCGGCGGCACCGGCGACGACCAGATCACCGGAGGCGCTGGCGACGACCGCATCCTCGGCGGTATCGGCTACGACACCCTCAACGGCCGCGGCGGCAACGACCGGATCACCGCTGGCCACAGCGGCACCAACCCGCCGTCCGTGGCCGAGCGGCCGGCCATCGACGGTGTCGACGGCGGCGCCGGCGACGACACCATCACCGGGAGCAGCGACGGCTCCTCCCTCGTCGGCGGCGACGGCAACGACCGCATCCTCGGCGGCGACGGCCGGGACGACATCCACGGCGGAGACGGCGACGATCAGATCTCCGGCGCGCTCAGCAATGACTACCTGCACGGGGGATCCGGCGACGACTACCTCTCCGGCGGGGACGGCAACGACTACCTCGACGCCGGCGCGGGCGACGACGTCCTCAGCGGCGGGCGGGGCAACGACATCGCCTACGCGCTGGCCGGCCGGGACACGGTCCGTGGCGGCACGGGCGAGGACTACCTCGACGGCGGACCGGGCAATGACCGGATCAGTGGCGACGCGGGCGACGACATCCTGTTCGGCGGGCGGGGCGACGACCTTCTCCGCGGCGGGGCGGGCAACGACGTCAGCTACGCCGGCGCGGGCCGGGACACCGTCGACGCCACCTCGGGCAGTATCGCCCCCGAGCCCTACCGCGGGCCCGACGGGATTCCGCACGCCCCCACCCCCGAGAACGACACCGTCTACGCCCAGTCCGAGGACACCGTCACCGGCGCGGAGCTCCTCCAGTACGTCGAGATCACCGACGCCGGGGCATATGTCAACATCAAGGGAACCCCGGAGTTCATCGCCCGGGTGGAATCCGATCTCGACGCCCTGCGCTCCTCGCCAACTGGCGAGGCCATGCTCACCGATCTGCAGCAGGAGCATGACGGCTCCTGGTTCCACGGCGGACTCAACATCCTCGAGTTGGACGAGCAGAACGGCCGGGCCTTCGCGGTCACGGCGATCCCGCCAGCGTCAGATCCCGGAGTCATCATTGCCACATACATCTCAGATTCGGAAAATATCCAGCCAGCCATTTTCTACAACCCGTCATACAGCAGCAGCGGGGAGCAGCCCCCGATCGTCACCCTGTATCACGAAATGGCACATATATATCAAATCGCCCATATGAGTGGAAACGTTTTGGACTACCAGGGGGATGACGCCAAGGACCACGGGATCAACACCTACGAGCGGCAAGCCGTCGGGCTCCCCATCGACCATGACTGGTACTGGCCCTGGTCCGCCTCAACGCCGGAACGGATCGACCCGGACCAGCCACTGATCTACACCGAGAACGGCCTGCTTGCCGAGCTCGAACTGCCCACCAGACCCCACTACAGACGATAATCGACCCAGGATCCGGCCCGGTGGGCACGCCACAGCGTCCAGCCCCCGGCTGCGGTCGCCATCGCCACGGTCACCGCCGACGCCTCCGGGCCGAACGCGCCGCCGGTCAGGAGTTCCGGCCCGTCCAGCCGCACCGAGCACAGCCCGGATGGCGGGACGTTGCCGGACACGCTGAGCCCCAGCCAGCCCTGCGCGAGGTTCCATCCCAGGTGGATGCCGACGCAGGCCCACAACCGGCGGGTGAGCAGGTAGACCGCACCGAGCAGCACCCCCGCCTCCATCGTGATCGCCAGCGAGGACCAGAGGGTGGCATGGTCGTTGAGCATGTGGACGAATCCGAAGCACAGCGATGAGAGCGCCAGGGCATGCCAGGTTCCCAGCGACCGCTCGACGATGCGGAGCAGGACCCCGCGGAAGGCCAGTTCCTCGACAAACCCCGGCAGCACCGCCATGGCAAACGCCGTCATCGCCGCGTCACCGGCGGTCCCTCCCGGAGCGAGGTGTGCCCCGCCCAGCGCGGCGATCGTCCCCACGGCCACGAGCAGCAGCCCGCCGCCGAGGCCGATCCCGACGAGCCATTCCCCCGGTGCGCCCCGGAGGTCCAGCTCCGCCGCCGCCCGGCGGCCCTCCATCAGGCGAACCAGCACCACGAGGTAGCTGGCATAGGCGACCACAACGCCCAGGAGCACGGCGACCGGCGTCACCACCGGGCCGGACCCGAACACCGCCTCCGCCGCAAGGACGGCACCCTCGCCGAACACCAGGGTCACCAGCAGCCCCACGAACACCCGCAGCAGCGGATTCCCGCGCCACGGATGCGCGCGCGAGGTCATGCCCGTACTCTCCCGTTCCGACCGGTGCCCATGGTTCATTCCACCGCATGCATCGACACTGCGATACCCTGTCGCGCATGGCGACAGAGATCCGAGCTGATCCCATTGAGCTGGTCAAACTGGCCCAGGTGACCCTCGCTGGCGCGGATGGAACCACTGATGCCTTCCTGGCGGCGCAACCCAACCTGTGTCCGCCGCGCAAGGCCTTCGGCAACACGTCGTCTTCGGCGAATGCGTTCGGCGAGGTGGAGGCCGCTGCCGCCGACGTGGAGACGGCGGCGTTCTGGCTAGCAACGACGCTTGAGGGCGACGTGGACCGGCTGTACCAGGTCGCCGTCAACTATGAGCAGGCCGACGCCGCGGTCGCCGACAGCTTGAGCAAGACGACCTCGCCCTGAACCACCACCCACCAGGCCGGACCCGGTCCGCGTCGGCCACCTCTGGTCACTTGACGCCGATCCGGTCACGATCATCGATGCGGCGGGTGCCTGACGGGCCTTGGCCGCTGCTCCACACCGAGAACGGGTTGACGGGTTGCTCGCCGAGTTCGAGCTACCCGCCCGGACGTCCTACCAGCGGGGCGGAGAACCCGGCAGGTCCTCCGCCCCACTGGTCCGGTGATCAGGACACCGGCCTCACTGGCAGGTGATGCTCGGTGCCGAGGTGCCGATCGTGCCGCCGCCCAGGAATCCGAACGTCGCCGTGCCGCTGGCCGGGAGCGTGCTGTTCCAGGAGGTTGGCGTCACCGTGTACGGGTTGCTGCCCGACAGGGTGCCGTTCCACAACTGGGTGACGGTCAGCCCGCTGGCGAAGGTCATCGTCACCGTCCAGCCGGACTTGGTCGTCCCGCTGGTGTTCGTCACCGTCACCTCGCCCTGGAAACCGCCGGGCCATGAGCCGACGGTCGAGTAGGCGGCGGTGCAGGCCCCCGTGGCCGTCCCCGACGCGCTCGGCGAGGCGGAGGACGACGCCGACGGGGAAGTGGACGACGCCGACGGAGACGCCGTTGACGCCGACGGAGACGCCGTTGACGCGCCGGGCGAGACGGTGGTGCTGCCGGTGGTGTCGGCGTAGATGATGCCGCGACCGTTGGTGCCGAGATACACCCGGCCGTAGACCCGGGGGTCACCGGTCAGCGCCTCCCCGGCGTTGCCGTACTGGTGCTGGTCGTCGTTGATGCGCACCCACGTCGCCGCGGTGTCGTCGGACCGGTAGACCCCGGTGACGCCATCGATCGTGCCCATGAGGTACAGGGCGTGGTAGTCGGCCCCGGTCGCGGCCATGCCGTAGCCGATGTTGACCGCACCGCTGACGCCGGAGATCTGGTCGAAGGTGGCTCCGGCGTCGGTCGAGCGATAGACCCCGGTGTCGCCAGCCAGCCAGATATCGCCCTCGTGGCCGGGGACGGCCTTGAACTTGGCGTCCGTCGGCAGGCCACTGGCGGCGGTGGTGAAGGTGGCGCCGCCGTCGGTGGACACGTAGAACGTGCCGTCGGACAGGCCATAGAACGTCATCGGGTTGACCCGGTCGGACTCGATCCGCGCGTTGGCGGGAATGCCCGAAGCGGTGCTCCAGGAATTGCCGAAGCCGACGGAGTAGGCGACCTGGATACCGGAGTCGCCCGGCGCCCAGACGAAGCGGCTGCCGTCGGCGGCGGCGGCGATGGTACCGCCGTTGTTGACGCCACCGGGCTCGGTGCCCTGGAACCAGGTCGACCCGCCATCGGTGGAGAAGGCGGCGTGCGAGTCGTCCGGCCGGTCGGAGTCGGTGAAGTTCCCGGCCCGGACCATGACGCTCGGGTTGAGTTCCGCGAAATCGACGCTGGTCGTCGAGGTGAAGTTGGGCGAGGTGAACATCATTGGCACGGTGCTGAAGCTGTCGTGCCGGAAGCCGCCGATGTCACCGAGGGCGCTGACCAGGTTGGCGCCGGACGGCGGGCTCATCAGGTCCAGGACCGCGGTCTCCTCCAGGCCCTGGGCCATCGGCCTGATGGTGAACTGCGTGTCGTTGTCCCAGTTGGTCAGCTCGGTGGTGCCGTAGATGGTGGCCCCGGTGCCGTACATCATCCGGTCGGAGTCGAACGGGTCGATTTCCAGCGACTCGTTCATCCAGCCGAGCTTGGGACTCACCTCGGGCAGTTCCGGGGTGGAACCCCAGGTCAGCCACGGGCTGTCCGAGACGTCCATGGTGTAGCGGAACGTGCGGTTGGGGTAGCTCTCCCAGTCCCAGATCTGCGTCCAGGTCGCCCCGAAGTCGGTACTGCGGAAGAAGATGGCATCCGGCCACCAGGAGATCTGGGTGGCGACCATGAGCGTTCCGGGGTTCTGCCGATCGACGGTCAGGCCGCTGTAGCCGAAGTAGTCGTCGTCGCTGCTCGACGGGATCGGGCTGATCTGCGTCCAGGTGCCGGTGGCGATGTCGTACTTCCACACATCGCCCTTTGCCCCGTCGTACGGGCCGCCGGTGTCGCTGGTCGAGATGTACAGGATGCGGTTGTCCTCGTCGATGACGCCCTTGTGGGCGAGGTAGCCCGTCGGGGCGCCCGAGATGGCCGACCAGCTCGCGCCGCCGTCGGTCGAGCGGTAGACGGTGTTGTCCAGGTCGGCGACGCCGACGTAGATGCCGGGGGTGGCGCTGCCGGCCGAGCCGCTGGCCGGGTCGAAGGTCACCCAGACGTCGCCCTGGTTGTCGGCGGTGTAGGCGTTGGCGGCGTCCTGCACGTAGTTGCCGACGTTCGGGAAGTTGGTCACCTGTGCCCAGGTGACACCGGAATCGGTGGACTTCCACAGCCCGTTGCCGCTGGGCGCCGCGAAGTACACGATGCTGTTGTCATTGGGGTCGACGGCCAGGCGCTCGCCCATGCCCCGGCCGGGCATGTTGCCGCCCAGCTTGAACGGCAACTCGGTGGCCTGCCAGGTCGCCCCTCTGTCGGTGGAGCGCAGAATCGCACCGTTGTTGGGATCCCAGTCGTTGGTGTACATGCCAACCGCGGCGTAGACCTTGTCGGCGTCCACCGGGTCCGGCGCGATACTCACGACGCCGTTCCAGCCCCACTCGTCCCATCCGACCCAGTCGAGCAGTGGGGTCCAGGTGCTGTTGCCGGCGTTCCAGCGGTACGCACCACCGATATCGGTCCGCGCGTAGATCAGATTCTGCTCTTTCCGGCTGAAGATGAGGCCGGGGACGAAACCACCCCCGTCAATTCGGACGTTCTCCCACGTGTAGGTATCTGCTGTTGCCGTGGTCGCCGCAGTGGCGGTGACGGCGTTCACGATCGCAAGCGCAGAGCCCGCAGCGGCGATTGCAAGAGCGATCCCGCCGGCAAGTTTTCTTCGCATGAAGGGCTGCCTTCCTGTCCACGCGCCACCCGGTGCGGCGGCCGGGCCAGGACCAGCCAGTCCTTCGGTCGCTCCACCGGACACGCATGTGAACGAACACACATCGTTGGGATACCCTCAGTACTCCCGAGCCTGCTCCGGGCGAAGCGTCACATGCCGTCTGGACAGTGTCAATATTGACGACTCTCCCAACGAAATACCGACGGTGATGCGCTGAAAGTTTCGATTTCCAGCGTGGCGAACAGCCTCATCCCGCCAGAAACAGCACCCGGGAAAGCCCTTACTTCAAGGGTTCCATCGCTGTCCACAAAGGATTTCACCAAGCCGGTCCGGGCGGTGCGGGCATCCACCGGAGACGAATTCCCCGACCCGAGATCACCGCCCCGGACGGTCGCATGGCGGCCGCCCGCCCCGCCATCAACGGCGCGCACCGGCTGCGGGTCGCCGGGATTCTACGGCACGATGCCGCGACGGCAACCAGGCTCGCGGATTCGCTTCGCGGCTTATGCCGACAATGTACGTTGACGAAGCTGTGAGGCTTTATCACGTATTTCGTTCTGCCGCGCTTGCCGCGTCGACCGCCCTGGCCGTCGTCGCCGCAGCGCCGAGCGCCGTACTCATCGGGTCGACCGCGACAGCCCGAATGGAGCGCCCGGAACCCCCGTTCCGCCGCTCGCTGACCGCGCTCGACGAGCCGCCCCCGGCCACGCGAGCGGCCGACACCCCGACAGAAGATCGAGAACCCGACCGCGACCAGGCCCGAGCCGCCCGCTCCGCGCCCCGCTCGGTGGCTGTGCCCCCGGTCAACATCGGCGAACAGGCCGCGCGTTTCGCCTACGCTCAGATCGGCAAACCTTACCGGATCGGGACGAAAGGCCCGAATACCTACGACTGCTCCGGACTCACCCTTGCGGCCTGGCGTTCGGCGGGGATCGGCCTGCCCCACAGCGCCGCGGCCCAGTACCGGCAGGTCAACCGGATCAGCCGGGCCGACCTGCGCCCGGGAGATCTGGTTTTCTACTTCCGGCGTATCACCCATGTTGGCGTATACGTCGGCAACAGCCGGATCATTGACGCCCCACGCCCGGGCAGACGGGTTACGCTCCGGCCGATGGATACGATGCCCGTCGCGGGGTATGGCCGCCCCGCCACGGGCTAGTCGCCGATCCGACCGGGCCGGTCAGCGCACCTCGCTGACCGGCTCATCGTTCGGGATAGACTGCCGGGATCACGAGGGCGGGAGGGGTCCGTCTTGTTGGACCAGCACACACCGAGAGACGACCAGCGACACCTCCAGCACAGAGTTCTCGCTTTTGGCGCCTATATCCTGGCTTTTGCACTGTTCTGGCGTTTCATTGGCCTACCGACCGATATCATCGCCGCGCTGGGCTGGCTGTGGCTTGCCACCATCTGCTGGCGAATCGGCCGGCCGTTCCGCGACCACCTGGCGTTTCTCCGAGATTGGCTGCCCGTGGCCGCCGTGCTGAGCATCTACGATGTCAGCCGGGGCTTCGCCGACAACGGGGCACAGCCCCACCTCCACGAGATGATCCGGTTCGACCGGTGGCTCATCGGCGGCAACGACCTGCCGACCCACTGGATGCAGCGCGCCTTCTACGACCCCGACGTCGTCCACTGGTGGGACCTGGTCGTCAGCGCGATCTACTTCAGCCACTTCATCGCGACGCCGGTGGCCGCCGTGGTGCTCTGGCTGCGCAGCCGCCAGCGGTGGGTCCGGTTCACCCGACGCTGGATCGCTCTCAGCATCGCCGGTCTGAGCACCTACTTCCTGTTCCCCGCCGCGCCGCCCTGGTGGGCCGACGAGAGGGCGCAGGTCATCGACCCGGTCGCCCGCATCTCGACCAGGGGCTGGGACCTCATCGGCATGCGCACCGCCGGCCATCTGCTGAACGTCGCCCAGCAGAACCTCTCCAACGAGGTGGCCGCCATGCCCTCGCTGCACTCGGCGTTCGCGCTGTTCGTCGTGGCGTTCTTCCTGCCGACGGTGCGCCGTCGCTGGTGGCCGCTGCTGCTGTCCTACCCCGCCGCCATGGCCGTCGTCCTGGTGTACTCCGGTGAACACTGGGTGATCGACGCCCTGGTCGGGTTCGTCTACGTCGGGTTGGTCTTCATCGGCGTCGCCGCGCTGGAGGCGGCGTGGGCCAGGTGGCGCACCAGCCCGCTGGTCGGGCCGGTCGTGGACTCGGCCAGGCAGGCGTGGGCGCGCTGGCGGACCGTTGTCCTGCTCTTCCTGGTGACGGCCGGCCACCGGGCCCGGCAGGCGTTGGCGCGGCGACGAACCGAGCGGACGGATCGGGCCGCCACGGAGCCGGACTGCGATACCGAGGCCGAGGCCGACGAGTGTGAGCCCGTCGGCCCGCCGGCCCGGTAGCTCAGCGGCTGGTCTCGGGGCGCCGGAGCGCGACCGTCGGCGCGTCGACCAGCACGGAGCGCAGATCCCGGAAGAGCTCCGGCTTCAGCACGCCGGTGACGGCGGTCCCCCTGCGCCCGGCGACGATCAGTTCGACCCCGGTGTACACCTCGATGGAGTCCCAGGCGCCCATCGGATGCTCGTCGTGGGTGATCCGGAACGCCCGACCGGGATCGCCCCGGGAGGAGCGCTTCCAGATCATCGTCCCGTTTCTACTGTCATCGACGACGATGAGCGCGCCGTCCCGCACGTTCAGTCGCAGGTGCTCTGCGGACACCCACTGGGCCGCGGCCTCGTGCAGCCATCCGGACAGGCCGATGTCGTTGTCGCCCGGAGGGACCCGGCCAACCGTCACGGGCTCGCCCTCCGCGACCACGAACCGCCGCCGGGGCAGATCGTCAACGACGAGCGCCATCGCGTACGCCGGGGGCCGCCGTCCGGCCTCTCGCAACGGTCCCCCGTGGCGGGGGCAGGAGGGTATGCCGCTGGCCATCGCCGGCACGGGCTGGCCGATCATCCGGTACTCGCCAAAGGCTGAGCAGTCCGGTTCGGCACATCGCCAGAGGTTCCTGAGCAGGGACTGGCCGACGCCGCTCGGGCCGGAGCGGACGGGCCGCTGACGCCCGATCTGGGTCGTCGATACCCGCATGGCCCCCCGGGGAAAGAAGGTGACGATGGCGCCCGGCAACTGGGGAGCCGAGGGCTCCGCCGTGGCCTCGGCGGAGTCGGCCGCCGGCTCCGGGGTCTCGGGGGCCTCCGGGTCCTCCAGGGACTCGGCGGCCTCGGCGGCATCCTCCGTGCCCTCGACGGATTCGGCCGCCGGCTCCGGGGCCTCCGCGGCCTCTGTGCCTTCCGGGGCCTCCGCGGCCTCGGCGGCCTCCGTGCCCTCCGCGGCCTCGGCTGGTACCGCCGGTTCCGGGGCGACGGGCTCAGGTTTCACCGCGGCCTTGCCGACAACGACAGGCACGGTGACCGGTGCGATGTCCTCGTCGTTGGGCAGCAGGACCGCTTCCCCTCCGCGAGGCCGCAGCCGCAGCACCCGATCCGGACACTCCCGGAGCCAGGCGTACCGCGAGGCGTAGCGGTCCAGATCCCGCACGGTGATCACCGGCAGCCCGGTCAGGTCCGCGACCTCCACGGTCCGATCGGCGACATCGGGAACGATCTCGATGATGCCGTCATCGGCCCAGCGACCGAGCACCATGCGTTCTTTCGACGTGAACGCCGCTTCGGACAGCAGCGCCCTGCCGGCGACTGGGTACAGGACGGCTCCCGCGTCCACGAGATAGCGCCCGAGCGCGTCAACCACCATACCGATGCGAAGCAGGCTGGTGGACCTACCACCATCAATGTCTACATACCGGACAACCTCGCCGAGATCGACAACCCCCTGGGCCAACATGGCATCGGTCGTCAACCGGCGTTCGATCATGTCCAGAGCACTGCTGAGTGTGAAGCGCACGACGCCTCCTCCCATCGCCCCAACTACCCTAGGCCGGAGATCGTTCTACCGGGAGTGCCCGCGCCGGACGCCGTGTGGTTCTTGGCCGAACGCCGTGCGGTTTTTCGCCGGGTGGGGAGGGTCTCAGCGGCGGCGGCGCCAGCGCGGGCCGGTCCCGCCGGTCTCGGCCGGGCTGACGAGACCGAGCAGGATCGCCCGGGCGGAGGGCCGTTCCTCGGGGTCTGCCGAGAGTGCCCGCTCGACCAGCGGACCGATGGGCCGGTCCAGGTTCCCGACATCGAGTGTGGACTCTGCCGCGGTCGTCGCCAGCTGCCGTCCCGTACCGGCGGAAGCCACGAGGCGGGCCCAGCCGAGCACGTCATCGGCGGGCCGCGGCGGGGGTTGCCCGGATTGCCGGGCGAGCCCGTGATCAAGCAGCCGCACGCCGGCCAGGGCGACGATGACATTGGTCGGTTTCAGATTGCCGTGGGCCTGGCCAGCGTCGTGGACGGCGACGATGGCCGCGGCCGTGGCGACGGCGACCGCGTTGAGCGTGACCGGATCGAGCCGGCCGTCCTCCGCGACGAGTTGCGCGAGGGTCATCCCGTCGCAGTACTCCCGCACCAGGTAGGTCGTGCCGTCGTGCGTCCCCTTGCCGAGCACCTTCGCGGCGTACCAGGTCGGCATCTTGAGACCGGCGACGTCAACGAAGTTGCGTCGGAGCCGGTTGCCGCCTGTGGGTCTCGATCCGGCGAGTTTGAGCACGACCGGTGGAGTCCCGGACGACGCCTGGGCCAGGTAGGCCACCGAGGCGCCCCCGGGGGAGAGCCGGGCGAGCAGCTGATAGTTGCCCACCTTGATCGGGTCGCTCGCCGTCAGGGGAACCGTGTCGGAAGGCAGCGGCACGGCACCTGAAGGTTTCGGGACCATGCCCACCGCGCCCGTTCCGGACAGCGGACCACCCATCGTCGGACCCTCGTCCACGCCGTCTCCTTCCGCTCGCACCCGCCGTCCCGGGACGGCGATGTCATTCCCGCCGGTCCGCCGGAATACCCCCGATATGTGGAGAAGGTTCGGTGGCGGGTCAGTACGTTCCAACGTACGTTGCCGCCAGTCTGACCGCTGGGTGGCCGGTGGGGAAAGACCACCACCCGTTCACGAGCGGTTCTGGCGCCCGCCCGGGGCACCTGGGGCGCCCCGGAACGCCGCGGTTCGGGGCTGGGTTAGGACGGCTCCTCGAATTCGGAGAACGCCATCCCGATCCGCTGCCGTTTGGCCTCGTACATCGCCAGGTCAGCGGCTGCCAGCAGCTCGTCGGCCGTGTCTTCGATCTTGGGTTCGATCGCGTGGGCGATGCCGATGCTCGCCAGGACCTCCACCGAGGTCGCTCCGATTTCCACCGGTTCAGCGACAGCGTCCAGAATCCGCCGCGTCACCTCGATGACCGATTCCCGGGATCCCGTCTCCTGGAGTACGACCACGAACTCATCGCCCCCGATACGCCCCACGGTGTCCGTTCCCCGCACCGCCACCGTGACCCGGTTGGCGACCGCCTTCAACACCTCGTCACCAGCCGCATGGCCATAGGTGTCGTTGATGGGCTTGAAACCATCGAGATCGATGAACAGCACGGCAAGGGAGCGGTTGTAGCGGCAGGCCCTCGCGTAGGCGTCATACAGCCGCAGGGTCAGCATTCGGCGGTTGGGCAGCCCGGTCAGCGCGTCATGCAGCGCCTCGTGCTCCTCCCTGCGCTGGGCCGTGATGTCGCGGTTGACCAGGATCAGCTCCATCCGACCCTCGCGGTCGAATCTGCCCGTCAGCGAGGCCATCGTCACCAGCGCGGCACCGTCGCTGCGCCGCTCCCTCGACTCCCCCTGCCAGCCACCTTCCGCGGCGAGACGCAGGACCTCTTCCCGCGACACCGGAACGTCGTCAGAGGCGACGAACTCGGTACACAGCAGCGCGAACAGGTCGCATCCGGTCGCCTCGGCATTGCTGTAGCCGTAGACCCGGTCGGCGCCAGCGTTCCAGCTGACGACCCGGCCTTCGGCGTCGCAGGAGATCACCGCGTCGGACATGTGCTCGATGAGTTCGCTGTGCTGACGCAACTCGTCCATGGCCACAGCGGAATCGGCGAGGATCCGGGCATTGAACATCGTGACCCCGGCCAGCCCCGCCAGGGTCTTGGCGTATTCCAGGTCCTCGGTGGCCAGCGGGCACCACTCACCGGGCCAGGTAATGGCGAGCCCTCCCAGGAGCCTGCCACCGGCCACGATGGGGAAGAGCGAGTACGCACCGACGTTGCCGGCCCGCATCCATTCGGCCAGGCGGGCCTCCTGGCCACTCGCCAGAACCGGCCGGGCGACGCCGTCGGCCGAAGCGGCCAGGTGCTCCTTGACGTGGTCGCGGAGCAGTTCGGCCAGTTCCGTCCCCATCCGTCCGTATCCGTCGGTGACCCACCTGGCCTCACCGGTATCGGCTCGCGACAGCCACACGCCCGCCAGACCGCCGAGGGTCTCGGCCGCGAGGTCGGCGACCCGAGCCGCCAGACGCTGCTCGTCCTGCACGGCCTCCAGCACCGCGCCAGCCACGCTGACGAGGGCCTCTGTCCGCTGCGTCGGGTTGGACCGTACCGTGGGCACAGCCCTGAACATCCCCCTCCTGGCATCGGAAAATGAAGACATCACGGGTCTGATACGGTCAGCGCCCACCAAACGGCCCTTATCTAGCCCACCGGTCTCGTCCGACCGCCCATCGCGTGCCGATCTGAACATCGCTTCCAGGTACCTCGGCTCGAATGTCGCGGTCCGGCGTCATCACGGCCATTCCAATCGGCCGTGGCCTCCGCGACCTGATGGCTCCATCCCACATTTCCGACGGCTCCGTACGGATGCCTGCGGTCAGGGGACATCCCCTGCCGACATGTCGGGCGATCGGATAGCTTCATCGACACCGAATAGCATCTTCCAGGCCCTGATCGGCGAAGGCAGAGCAACATCGTGCGTTTCGACCCGTGCCCCGGCAGGCGGCTCCTGCTGGTCGTCTCCGTTGCCTGCGCCCTGCTGATCTCAGCCGGAACGGTCATGGCCTGCCTGTCGTTCCAGCAGGCCAAGCTCCGGGTGATCACCGCGTCGGAGACCAGTTGCATGATGGTGGCCGCCGAGGTGTACGGCGATCGACTCAGCCTCATCCGGCTGCTCCAGGCTCTGGCCAGCGACCCGACCATCCGGCGGGGCGACATCGAGGCCATTCGCTCGCGCCTGGTCGCCGTCGGCGGCGAGGCGTTCGGTTTCACCGGCGGCTTCGCCTGGATCGATGCCGATGGAACCGTCCAGGCCAGCACCAAGGGCGTCGAGGGCTACCCGGCGGACACCCCCTGGTGGGGCGAGACGGTCACCACCCGCCAGTGGACGACGAGTGCCGCGCTGGTGGACCCGGCGTTCGTCGGCGAGGTGCTGGTCTTCGCCGTTCCCACGGTCACCGAGGCGGGCGTCGTCAACGGGGTGCTGGCCGCGGGGCTCGGAGTGGCCTGGCTCCGGGACCAGGCCGCAGAGCAGGCACGACGGTTTGGCTCCGGCAGGTACGGCCCCGGCACGGATTTCCTCCTCGTCGACCGGGCTGGCCAGGTGATCGTGGGTCCGGAGTTGAGCGGCACCCGCGACCTGTCCGGCTCGGCCACCTACCGACGCATCGCCACGGACCGGCACCGCGCGAGCTACGGAACCCTGGTGCGGTTCCCGGGCCTGGACAGCCGGCCCGACCGCATCATCAGCTACGCCGGGACCGGCTCCTTCGGCGAGACCATCATCTTGGAGGGGCCGGCCAGCCAGGCCTTCGCCGCCGCCAACCAGACCCTCGCCCAGCAGTTCATCGCCATGTTGCTGCTCTCGGCGATCGCCATCCTCAGCACCTCGGCCGTCGGCCGCCGGCTGGACCGGCTCGCCCGGGAGCGCGACGAGTTGCACCGGGCCGAGCATGGGGTCGTGGTGGCGTTGCAGCGCTCGCTGCTGTCCTCGCCGCTGCCGAACGGGGCCAGCGCCCGCTATCTCCCCGCCTCGTCGGTGCTCAACGTCGGTGGCGACTGGTACGACGCGATCCGGATCGACGGGGACCGGCTCCTGCTCGTCGTCGGCGACGTCGTCGGCCACGGGGTGCCGGCCGCGCTGGCGATGGGCCAGGTGCGCACGGCCACCCGCGCGCTGGCCGGACGGCTGGCGGGCCCGGCGGACCTGCTGACAGAGCTGGACGCCTACGTCGCCGGCATGGAAGACGTGATCTTCTGTACCGCCGTCTGCGTCGAAATCGACCTGACGGCGAGCCAGATGCGCCACGCGGCCGCCGGCCATCCGCCGGTGCTGGTGCGGCAGAGCGACGGAGCGGTCACGGTGCTGAAGAACGCGGGCGGCATGCCGCTGGGGCTGAGCCCGGGGCCCCGCGACGAGACCCATCTACCGCTCGCGGACGGGTCCGTACTGGTCCTCTACACCGATGGGTTGATCGAGCGGCGCAACGAGCTGATCGATGATGGCATCGCCCGGCTGGCTGCCGCGGTGTCGGCTAATCGCCCGATCAGCGGTGACCGGTGCGATGCCGTCATCGCCGAGGCGCTCGATGGTACGACCCCGTCGGACGACATCGTGTTGCTGTCCTTCGCCGTCGAGTCGTCCCGCCGGTCACCGGACCGCGGCGCCCCGCCACACCCGAGTTCGGTGGACCCGTGAGTGCCCGACGCGGTCCGGCGTCCGTCACCGCAGTCGTCGATTCGGGCACCGCGCAGCTCGTACCGGATACCGACAATCCTGGCGGTTGGACCCTGTTGCTCGATGGAACGCCCCAGTCATATGTCGATCTCACGGACCCGACCGCGTTGCATTTTGAGTACATCCGGCGGATGGCCTCGGTTATCGACACGGCGGCACCGGCCGGGTCCCCGATGCGGATCCTGCACCTCGGCGGCGGCGCGATGACCCTGCCCCGCTATGTCGCCGCGACCCGACCGGCATCGGTCCAGCGGATCGTCGAGCTCGACGCGGCGCTCATCGCCCTCGTCCGGCGGACACTCCCGCTGCCGCGTCTCGGCAACCTCAGGGTGCGGGCCGCGGACGCCCGCGCGGTGGTCGAGGCCGCGCCTGCCGGGCGCCATGACGTCGTGGTTCTGGACGTGTTCGATGACGCCCGGGTGCCCGGCCAGTTCGCGACGGTTGAGTTCGCCGCCCAGGCCGCCCGGGTCCTGCGCCCCGGCGGGCGGTATGTGGTGAATTTGGCGGACGGGCCGCCCCTGACCTACACGAAGCGCCAGGTGGCGACGCTGTGTTCGGTGTTCGGGGAGGTCTGTCTGCTCACGGAGCCCTTCGTCCTGCGCCGGCGGCGTTTCGGCAATGTCGTCCTGGTCGCGGCGGTCCGGCGCGGCACGCTCCCCGTAGCCGAACTCACCAGGGCCGCGCTGCGGGATCCCAGCCCGGCCCGGCTGATGATCGGGTCAGACCTCGACCGGTTCGTCGGCGGCGCCCGCCCGGTGACCGATGCGGAGGCCCACCCCTCGCCCGCGCCCCCGGCCTCCCTGTTTTGACCTGATCCATCTTCCCGGATCCGCCGCGACGGCCGTGCCGTAGGCTGTTCCTACAAGCGCGAAAGGATCCGGCACATGGCGTCTGAGGTACGGCCCGATCAGCAACACCTCTCGACCTCAACGGCGCCCACCTCGGCTCAGCTCCATTCTGCCGCTGAGACCTTTGCCATGCTGGCCACTCCGACCCGGCTCCATCTGGTGTGGCTGCTCGCCCAGCAGGACCGCGACGTCGGCAGCCTGGCCGAATCCGTCGGCGTTCCGGTGGCGACGGTCAGCCAGCATCTGGCCAAGCTGCGCTTCACCGGTCTCGTCACCTCCCATCGGGACGGCCGCCGGCAGATCTATTCCGTCGATGATCCGCATGTCGTCACCCTGGTCGACCAGATCTTCCGGCATATCTCCCCAGATGGCACGCTCTCCCCGGACGGCAGCCTTACCGCTGCGGACGCGCTGGCCCGGGCTCAGGCGACGATCCCTGCCCGGTAGGGGTAGGGCGCGGGTCCGGCGTCGCGTTGGCCAGCGAGAAAACCTGCTCCTCCTCCTGGCTGAAGTGCAGCCGCAGTACGGCGTCCAGGCCATAGAGACTGGCGAGAAGATCCGGAATCTGGTCCTGGCGAAGGCGCCGCTGGTCGGCCAGGCGCAGATGCGTCGCGATGCGTCCGGCCAGGCGATCAATCTCGACATGCGTGCGGCTCAAGCCCACGGTGGTGTCTCCGCCCAGCGGACCGGCCAGGGCCGGATACAGCCGGTGCTCCTCCGCGTGCTCGTGCGGCAGGATCTCCTCGATCAGCCTGCGCTGGATGCGCTCCAGCGCCGCGAACGTCTTGGGTCCGTCCGGCGCGGCGGCGATGAGGTCGGCCGTGGCCCGCAGATCGGCCAGGGCATCACGCAGGAACTCATGCTCGGTCGCGAAGTGGTGCAGCAGTTCCTGGGTGTCCGGACGCAGGGCCGTGCTGCGGTTGGGATCGATCAGCACCCGCAGCGCGTTCAGGATGACCAGCACATCGATGGCTTCCTGCAGGAACGCGCCGGCCGCCGGGGGCAGCAGCCCCGCTGCGGCGAAGGCCATCGCCAGCAGCGAGAGCCCCATCCCGACCGAGGCGCTCTGCACCGCGATCCGCCGGGCCCGGCGGGCGATGAGGATCGTGTCCGCCAGACCGTCCAGGCGATCGACGGTCAGCACGGCGTCCGAGGCCTCGGCGGAGGCGGTGGCCCCCTTGGCCGCGATGGCGACGCCCACATGGGCACTGGCGAGTGCCGGGGCGTCGTTGACGCCGTCCCCGACCATGACGGTCACCGCATCGGCTGACTCTGCCCTGACCCGCTCGACCTTGTCGGCTGGCCGGCACTCGGCGGCCACGTCGTCGAGACCGAGGTGGCTCGCCACCTCGACGGCGGCTCGGTGCCGGTCCCCGGTCAGCATGATCAGACGTCGGAAACCAGCGGCCCGCAGCCGTCGGACCGTTCTCGGGGCGTCGGCCCGCACCGGATCGTGCAGCAGAATGGCGCCGATCGGCACCTCGTCGACGGTGACCCAGACGATGGCGACGTTCTCCAGTTCGGCACGCTCGCGCACCGTCGCGGCCCACCCCGGGGTCTCGCCGCCCAGCCGGCCGACGGCCACCCGGCGCCCGTCGACCGTGCCGAGCACCCCGTGACCGGGATCCTCCGTCACGGCGGTCGCCGCGCCGTTGACGAGCCCTCTCACCGTGGCTTCCCTGACAATCGCGCTGGCCAGGACGTGCGGTGACAGTTGCTCGACCGCGGCGGCCAGCCGCAGCACCTCGGTGCGGCTGGTGTCCGGCGCCGCCAGGATCTCGGTCACCGCCGGACGGCCGGCGGTCAGAGTACCGGTCTTGTCGACGAGCAGGGTGGTGGCCCGGCCCAGGTTCTCCAGCCCCCCGCCGTCGCGGACGACGACGCCGTGGCGGGCGGCTCTGGACAGCCCCGAGACGATGGCGATCGGCGTCGCCAGCAGCAGCGGGCAGGGGGTGGCAACGACCAGGACGGCTACCGCCCTGGTCGCGTCGCCAGCCAGCAGCCACGACAGGCCCGCCAGAAGCAGCGCCAGGGGCAGGAAGGCTGTCGCGTACCGGTCGGCCAGCCGCACCATCGGCGCGCGATCGGCGTTGGCCTGCTCGGCGAGCCGCACGATCCCGGCGTAGGTGCTGTCCCGCGCCGTGGCGGTCGTCCGGAGCCCGAATGCCTGGCCGGCGTTGACGACGCCGCTCGACACGGCCTCGCCGCGGGCCCGGTCGACGAGCAGCGATTCGCCGGTGAGGACGGACTCGTCCAGCACCGCCGGTTCCTCGGCCTCACCGTCGACGGGGACGACCTCGCCCGGCCCCACGAGGAGGCGGTCGCCCACGATGACGTCGTCGAGGTCGACCACCTCGCCCTGCCCGGCGGCGGTGCGCCGCCTGGCGGTCCGGGGAGCGCGGGTCAGCAACGCGCTGAGGTCCTTGGACGCGCGCCGCGCGGCGTACGCTTCGAGCGTCTGCCCGCTGGCGAGCATCACCGCGATCAGGGCGCCCGCAAGGTACTCCCCGACGGCGAGGCTGCCGAGCAGCGCGAGGACCGCGATAAGATCCGCGCCGAACCGGCCCCGCCGCAGCATCTTCACCACGACAGCCGTGGCGGGGACGGCGGCGACCAGGGTGGCGACGGACCAGATCAGGTCGGCGCAGCCCGGCCGCCCCCCGAACCAGCACCCGGCCCCGGCCGCGAGTGCGGTGGTCACCGCGGCCAGGAGCGCCCATTCAACGGTCAGCCGCTTGCCGTGCCCTCGCTCGGCGCCGGGTTGGTCGGGCAGGTCACTCACGGCGTCAAGCCTGGGTCACTCGCAGCACGACCTGATCGGACGTGACCTCCTGGATAGAGATACTCAGTCCTCCCGTTTCCGTCTCCTGGGACGAGTCCCCCACGGGAAGGACAACTTGGCTGCCGCTGATGTCAAGAGTCACCTGATCGTTTTCAACCCCGACAAGCTTGACGTCGACGCCGAGCACGGAAGCCTTGGCGTCAGCATCCCGGTCGAAGGTCACCGTGCACGTGCTGAGGTTGCAGGAGACGTCCGCGCCCTCACTGGAACACCCAGAAACCAGCCCAACCGCAAGGGCCACAGCCATGGCAACCGCACCCAACCGGGATGCTGCGCTCCGTCCGTCCATGAGGTGATCACATCCAAATCCATCAAGAGGTCCTACGAACGACAGACCATCCAGTGTAGTGTCACTTTCGGATTTGCGCAACTAATCAACTGTGATCCTCGAAACCCCTCGACCAGGGAATGTGAGGCCGCAGCTCTACGGATAATCGGTTGCCTCGCTCGTGACAAGCCGCTATCTCATTCCTGGAACGCCGCGGTCCAGCATGCTCCCGGAAATGAGACTGGGTCCGACATACGAGATCGCAACAGAAGTTTGAATGCTCGATGAAACACCATCGGAATACCCCGTACCGAGTAGGTCAGGATTCGGCATCCGAACCATCACCTTGGCGCACCCCTTCCCAGCTAGATATTCCATACTGGCCAATGTCAACATCCGGGTCGTGGGACGCCGCGCGCCTCAACTGACAGGAACAGAATATCCGGGTGGTACGACAATTTCTGTTGTTTTTCCGTGAGGCCCGAGACCGTGATTCCGCCGGCAGAACCGCGGTCACGCCACCACGCACCGCGGCCGGCCATCCCGCCCGGGGTCACCCCGTCAGGTCGATCGGCCGCCCGCCGGGTCGACGGCGCAATCACGCCTGCGGCGATGCTCGGACCGGCGTCGCCACAGCACCAGCACAGCGCCCCCGGACCCGGCGGTCGAGACCAGCGCGAGCGCCGCCGGCCAGGACGCATCACCGATCGCCTGCTGCGCGACCATCACGGCCACCACGAATGCCGCGGCACCCAGCGCGAGGGCCGCGGCCACTCCCACGAGTGCCATGGCCATGCCCAGCAGGAGCCGGAGTTCACGCCGGAGGTTGACCCCGCGGCTTTCGGCAAAGCAACACCGCCGATCCAGAAACACCAACACGGCGGCCACAGCGGTGCCCGGCTCACGCGGCGCGATCGGCCCAGCCTGTCGAGCCTCGGTGACGTCTCGCAGATGGTTCATCGGAGCCCCCAGACCACCCAATAGGTGATCACAAAAGGTAACGACTTCCCCACAAGGGGGGCAGATGAAATCCGCAAGTGCAACTATCAAGTACCAAGCACTCATGCGATCGGGGATTGAAGGATTATCATGTGCGGCAGGACTTCGACGGCGAAGGCCACCCGGGCAGGGGAGGCACCGTAAGCACCGGAAGCAGCCCGACACTGCGTCGGCGACGGCTCGGCCTGGCCCTGCGGGCGCTGCGGGAGGCGGCCGGTCGGACCGGAGACGAGGCTGGCACGGCGGTCGAACGCTCGGGATCATGGATCAGCCGGATCGAGACCGGCCGGGTCGGCCTGCGGGTCAGGGACCTCCGAGACCTCTACGACTTCTACGGCATGACAGACGCCTCCCGCCTCGCCGAGCTGGAGACCCTGGCCAGAGACAGCACGTCCCTGATGTCGTCTACATAGAAACGGCGAGTTCACCTGAAAGCATGTTCTTTCACGACCCCCGCAGCGTGGGCATGTACCAGAGGATCTTCAAAAATCTCGAAGGCACGGCGCTGAACGAAGAGGATTCCGCAGCGATGCTCCGGAAGGAAGCCGCCCGCCTATCGTAGGGCCGGCCGCGCCGTGATCCGACCATGCCGCGACACATCGACCAGTAGCACCATTCAGTCGCCCCAATTCTCGCGACTTCGCACCGTCAGGCAGTTCAGCCGACCTCGCACCTCGGCAGAAACAGTTCCCCCAATCCTCTGAATGGAGAAAATCACCCAACCGAACGTCGCCGCCGCACCACGGCCGCACCCGACGTGTCATCGGCCTCGCGACGCTCGTCCGATCTCCTTGAGGCCAAGCTGCCTCCCACCAACGGAGGCATGGCGAAGGGTCGGTGTTGGCATGGCGCATCCGTGGCTGCGGGCCGCAGCGGGTGTGGTTATGGCCGTAGCCGCCGGGGGCACGATGATGGCAGTGGCCTTCGCCCCGCCGGCCCTGCCCCTCCAGCCGCTCGCCACACCGGCGACGCCGGCTGACGGCCACACCCATGTCCTGGTCAGCGTTCCCTCGGAGATCGTGACGACCACGGTGGCGACCACCGACGGCCGGTCCCTTGAGCTGCCCGCTCCGTTGTCCGAGATCGCTCTCCAGCCCGGCGTCGTTGACGTCTCCAGAGTCGGCGCCACAACCTGGCGGGTCACCGGCTCGCTCTCCGCCGAAACGGTGTCCGCAGCCAGTGGCCTGCCCGCATCCGACGACGTCCTGATGCAGATCAACGGCACCGACGACACGTACTGGTCACTGCTCTGGGGGCTGGAGAACCGCGGCGGATCGGTCGGCGGATTCCCGGCCCGCGCCGACGCCGACGTGGACGGCCCCGAGGCCAGCGACAAGGCGACGGGTTCGGGCGTCGTCGTCGCCATCGTGGATTCTGGCGTGCAGCCAGACCACCCCGACCTCCCGTCGCTCTGGCGCAACCGCAACGAGGTGTGCGGCAACGGCGTCGACGACGACGCCAACGGCTACACCGACGACTGCACCGGCTGGGACTTCGTCCGGCACGACAACACGCCCTACGACACCAACGCCGACAACAACCACGGCACGCACGTGTCCGGCACGATCGCGGCCATACCGAACAACGGTCGCGGGGTCGCGGGTCTGGCTCCCGGGGTATCTCTCATGTCGTTGAAGATCACCGAGAATGGGTCGATCTACCTCTCCAACGCCGCCGAGGCTATCCGGTACGCGGCGGATCAGGGCGCCAAGATCGTCAACGCCAGCTTCGGCACGAGCCCCGGAACGCCCAGAGAAGCCGTCGCAGCTCTTGAGGATGCGATCACGTACGCGAGGAGCAAGGGCGTCGTCGTAGTCACGGCCGCGGGCAACAACGGGGTCGACACCGACGCCCGGCCGGTCTGGCCCGCCGATCTCCCCCTCGACAACATCATCTCCGTTGGCGCCTCGACCGCCGAGGAGAAACCGGCGAGCTTCTCCAATACCGGCGCGACCTCGGTCGATCTCTTCGCCCCGGGCCACTACATCGCCTCCACGGTGGACGGGGGCGGATACTCGGCCATGCAGGGCACATCCATGGCCACTCCGCACGTCACCGCCGCCGCGGCGCTCGTGCTGTCCCAGACCCCGACGATGTCCCCGGTCGAGGTCAGAGACCGGCTTCTCGGCACGGTCGACCAGACGGAGGCGTATCGCGACATAGCCGTCTCCGGCGGGCGACTCAACGCCGATCGGGCGCTGGACGAGCCGGCCAGCCCGAAGGTCTCGGTCGAAGCCGCATCGTTCGACGAGTTCGTCGCCAACGAATCGCATACCGGGACCTTGACCATCAGCGCGAGCGCGGACCTCTTCCCGGCCTCCCCGCTGGTCACCTGGCAGGCCACGCTGCTGCTCTCCGCCGGTGGGGTCGCCTACGGCGTCGTGGAACACCCGGTGGTCGTCGACGGCTCGGAGCTGGCCACCGACACGGCGGCGCAGGTGCTGCTCGGTCCCGCGGACGGTGTCCCGGCCGCGTCCTCGGCGCTGACCGGGAACGGCGTGCGGGTCGCGGTTGGCACAATGCTGCCACCAGGAGAGTATGCCCTGGTCATCGATATTGTCGCGGCCACGGACCGCCGGTACGCCTATGGACCGTCCGTCGCCGTGTTCTTCACTGTGCCAGAACCCGGTCAGCCGTCTCCGACCGCGACCGATCCGCCGCCGGCCGCGACCGATCCGCCGCCGGATCCGGCTGGCGGCGGCGGGGAGCCCGGCATCCAGCAGCCGTCCGTCCCCGGATCGGAAGACGGGAGCGCCCCCGGCGGCACCATCCCCGGCAGCGGCACGGCCCCCGGAGATGGCACCATCCCCGGCAGCACCATCCCCGGCAACACCGTCCCCGGCGGCGGCACGCTCCCCGGCGGCGAATCCGTGCCTGGGAGCGGATCCATCGACGGATCACCGGGCGGCGGCACCGGAGGCGGCACCCGACCGGACGGGAACACCGGGGATGCTGGAGGCAGCGGAGACGACCAGGCCGTCGGCGGAGGGCCGGCGCCGGGCGGGACGAGCCCAACCACCGGCACCAGCTCCGGGCCCCGGCCCGAGCCTGGCGGACAGACCTCGAACAAGCAGCCCGTCACCCACGATGGAATCACGATCATCTCGATCGACCCGTCCCATGGCGGCGGAACGGGCGGCGACACGATAATGATCATCGGCGATCGGCTCCCCGACTACCCGGTCGTATATATCGGAGGGTCGCCCGCGCCGGTGGTTTCGCGGGGCATTTCCAGCGTGAGCGTCCGGGTCCCCTCGGGCATTCCCACCTCGGCCGCCGACGTCACCGTCGCCGACCGGACCGGCCGCGCGGTCACCATGCCCGGAGGGTTCGTCTATGACCCCGCCCCCGCGCCGTCCACGCCAGCCTCTGGTGGCAACGCGCCCGGCAGCACCACACCCGACGACGGCAGCACGCCCGGCAACACCACACCCGACAGTGGCACTATGCCGGGGACGCCAGCCCCAGGCGGAGGATCGACGCCGAGGCCGGTCGTCCCGACACCGGTCGTCCCGACACCGACCGCAACGACGCCCCCCGGCCCGGACGGAACGACCTTCCGCCCGCCCCCGACCCTCGGCACGCCAACGACCCGCACGGGTCTCCGGGTGGCCCCGGTCATCGCGGGCAGCCCCGTTGTGACAGTCTCCCCCAGCCAGTGGGGAACGAAACGGTGCATCATGGTCGTCTGTGCCGGCGTGCCGGTCAGTGTCTGACCAGCGGGCCGGCTACGACGGTGCGAGCTACGACGGTGCGAGGAGGCTGTCGTAGTCCGAAGCGGTCAGGGGCTCCTTCGACAGCGATCCGTCGGCACGCGGAACGCTCAGGCTCCCGCCCAATCGGATGAACCCGACGCCACCGGTGTCCGGGCGGCTGGTCAGGGTGCAGACAACCTGTCCAATGGCCAGAACCTCGTCGCTACGGCCACCGTCGTCGATGGAACCGCTCACCTCCACCACCGCGATGTCGTCCCGGAGCCGCACATCAACGAAGATCGTCGCACCGTCCAGGGCGCTGGACAGTCCGGCGTCGCGCTCGGAATCCGTCGGACCGACCAGCAGATCGCGGAACTGCACCTCGATGGTCGGCTCGATGGTGACCCTGCGCTCGACCTTCACCAGCTGGTCGTCCTTGACGAGATAGAGGAATTCGGGCACCGTCCCCGATTCGGCGTCCGTGGGTACAGCGGATGCTGTGACCTGGTTGAGGCCCCGTGGTGGGGTGATGGGGCGTGGCGTGTCCTCCGCTGGTACGCCACACGCCGCAGGACCGGAGACCGCGGCGAGTGCGGCGACGAGCACCGCGGCGGCCGGCGCCACGGATAGGCGCCTCATGACGGGATCCGGGGCAGTTCCACCCGGAAGCGCGCCCCGCCCCCCGGCCGGTCCTCCACGAGCGCCCGCCCACCATGGGCCACGGCGTACTGGGCTACCAGGGCGAGTCCGAGCCCGGTGCCGTTCCCGCCGCCACGCGATCCGGCGGCCCGGCCACGCACGAAGCGATCGAAAATCGTCTTCTGGTCCTGCGGGTCCACCCCGGGCCCCTCGTCGTCGACCTCGATGATGTGCACAGCAGCCCGCTGGGCGAGCCGCACGGCGGTGGGACCGCCTCCGTAGCGGATGGCATTGTCGAGCAGGTTTCCGAGGATCTGCCTGATCCGGTACTGGTCGACGTGCCACGTCGGCTCCACGGGTTCTTCCAGCTTGACCAGTTCGGCGGCCAGTCCTCGGGACCGGCACACCTGACGGGCCAGATCGGCGACATCGACCGGCTCACGACTGGCTGGTTGGTCGCTACGTGCCAGTTCCAGCAAATCGTTGACGAGTACCTGGAACCGGTCGGCCTCCTGCGCGATCAGCCCCACCGCGGTCGCGGTCCGCGAATCCAGACAGTCCTGACGGCGGGTGAGGACGCTGATCGCCGCGGCGAAGGTCTGCAACGGTGAGCGCAGCTCGTGGCTGACGTCGGCGGCGAACCGGCGGTCGCGTTCCAGGCGTTCGAACAGCTGATCGACCATGTCGTTGAACGATGATGTCAGTCGGGCCAGGTCTGGTTCGACGGCCGGATCGAGCCGGGCAGCGAGATTGCCGCTGGCGATGTTCTCCGCCGCGGCCGCGACGGACATCAGGGGGCGCAGGACGTACCGGGCGGCGTAGGACCCGAGTCCCGCGCCCGCAGCGATGGTCGTGCCGGCCACGATGGCCAGGACGATGGCCAGGACTCGCAGCGTGTGATCCAGTTCCCGGAGCGAATCGACCTCGTAGAAGGCGGTCGAATCCGACAGCGGTACTCCGACGACCACAGCCGGGCGCCCGTCGAACCGCACCCGTTGTATTCCCGGGATCCCCCGCTCGACCAGTCGCATCAAGCCGTTGGGAACCGCCGTGGTGACGCCCACGTCCGCGTTGCGCGCATACCACCCGCCGTCCCGGTACAGCACGGCTCGGCGCTTGTCGCCGGTGTCCAGGGTGCGCAGCACATCAACAATGTCCGGTTGCCCCGTTGCCAGCCCGGCCCGCACGATGGTGGCGTCGTAGTACGCCGCCCGCACGGCGGCGCTCTCGCGCTCGACCAGCAGGGAGCGGCGGATCAGCTGGTAGGACACCACCGCCATGCCGGTGGACAGCGCCAGGGCGCCAGCGGCGAAGCCGGCCGTCACCCGGGTGCGAAGACCCGCTCGCCTCATCCCGCCCGATCTCATCGCTGAAGCTTGTATCCCATGCCACGGACAGTGATCAAGCGTCGGGGCTTGCCGGAGTCCTCCTCGATCTTCTGGCGAAGCCTACCGACGTGCACATCGACCAGGCGCTCGTCGCCGAAGTCGTACTCCCACACCCGCTTGAGCAGCTGCTGGCGGGACAGAACCTGCCCGGGGTGCTGGGCCAGTTCACACAGCAGGCGGAACTCGGTGCGGGTGACCGCAACCGGACGGCCGTCCAACCTGATCTCGCCGGCTTCCGGCTGGATCTCCAGGTCGCCAAACACCAGGGTCGCCACCGCGGGAGTCGTCATCCGGGCACGCCGTCGCAGCGCCCTCAGCCGGGCGGACAACTCCTTGACCGCCACCGGTTTGACGAGGTAATCGTCGGCGCCGGCTTCGAGCGCCGCGACGATGTCGTGGGTGTCGTCACGGGCGCTGACGACCACGATCGGCACATCGCCCTCACGACGCAGTTCCCGAATGCAATCAAACCCATCGACACCAGGCAGCATGAGATCGACCAGCACGACGCTCGCTGGATCCTTGTGCTGAGCCGCGAGGCCGTCTTCCGCGGTCGCGGCTCCCCGGGCCTCGTAGCCCTCGTCCTCCAGCGCCAGGATCAGGGACAGCCGGATCCGGTCGTCATCTTCAATCACGAGTACGCCTGCCACACCAGCATCCTTCACCTGTAGCCCTGTCATGACGTAACCATGACCTGGCGGCGTGTACTTGTCATAGAACCGTCATACACCTGCGGAGTCCCCTCCACATCCCTTGTCAAGGATTGACCCATCCGACATCGAAGTAGGAGGTATGGCGTGCAGGTCACGACGGATCCGGCGGCTCAGCCATGCACCCCCCGCGTCATTGAGGTTGTTGTCAGCGATGAACTTGACCGGGCTGTCGTACCGCAGATCGGTGGGCTCCTCGACGACGCTCTCGCGTTGCGGCCAGAGGAAATCGTAGTCGACCTCACCGCATGCTCGTTGATCGATGCCGCTGGAGTGACACTGCTGCTCAATACCCACCGCCAGGCCTGGCGAGCCGGCGGCCGGCTGGTGCTTCGATCTCCGTCACCCCACGTCCAGCGGATCTTGGAGGTCGCGCGGGTGGCCCACGTGCTGAACATCGATCCCGATCCCGACTCCGCGACCATGACCTCGCCCGGATTCCCACCCGCCGGCAGGCCTCCCGCCCAGCGTTAGGGCCGCCCACCGCGCAGGTAGTAGTCTCCACCGCGGCAACGCCTCCCGGATGTCCAAGGGGGAACCAAGTGCGTCGTCGAGGGATACACCGGAGACCGGCCCGTTACCTACCCATGGCCGCCATTGCCGCAGGGTTGGCCGTGGTACTGGTGGCTGGTGTTGGCGTGGCTGTCGGATACAACTGGCTGCACGCACCAACGAGTGCGGTAACCGCCGCCGATCTCCGTACCGAGTACCTGTCCCAGCCCATCGGTATTGACGCCGTGAAACCGCGGCTGAGTTGGGTTCCCGTGGCCAAGACGAAAGCCCGGCGGCAGTGGGCGTACCAGATCCAGGTTGCTGGCTCCGCCGGATCGTTGCGGGCGGAGAGTGACCTGTTGTGGGACAGCGGGCAGATCCGCTCCGAGCGGTCCTGGGGTATCCGCTACACCGGGTCAGCGCTGTCCAGCGGCCGATCGTATGCATGGCGGGTCCGGCTGTGGGACCGCGCGGACGCCCAACCGGTCTGGAGCGAACCGGCAACCTGGCAAATGGGTCTGCTCGATGAGGAGGCATGGGGGCGGGCCGCCTGGATCGCGGCCCCCACGAGCACGGCGCCAGCGGCGCTCCTGCTGCGACGATCGTTCCAGTTGCCGTCCGGCAGCATCACCGAAGCCACGTTGACGGTGGCCGGGGTGGGCTTCCACGTGCCGTACCTCAACGGTGAGAGAGCCAGCGACACGGAGATGGCACCGGCCTGGACCGACTACATCGACCGCATCGCCTACACCACCTATGACGTCACCGGCGCGGTGCGCGGCGGGACGGCGAACGTCCTCGGAGTGGCCCTGGCCGGAGGGTGGTACCACCCGAATTCACCGGACTCCTGGGGTTTTGAGGCCATGCCGTACGTCGATCGGGAGAAACTCCGGCTGCGTCTGGACGTCCGGCACCAGGGAGGGTCGACAACCACCATCGTCAGCGACAGCGAGTGGCAGTGGGCCACGGGAGACGTCACCTATGCCTCCGTCCGCGGCGGCGAGGACATCGACCACACCCGCGACGCCGGGCCATGGACCACCGTCGACGCTGAGGTCGGTGGATTCGCCCCGGTGGCCGTGGGGGTCG
Source organism: Dactylosporangium sp. (assembly GCA_013041765.1). Lineage (GTDB taxonomy): Bacteria > Actinomycetota > Actinomycetes > Mycobacteriales > Micromonosporaceae > JABDRL01. Next base: position 34,019 of record JABDRL010000150.1, read on the forward strand.
CGCCGAAGGGACGGCCCGCGCTGGTCGCGACCGCGATGCCGGCCGAACGCCGGACAACGACCATCGCGACGACCGTCAAGAAGACCACCTCCGGCTATCTATACACACTGGACGAAAACGTTTCGGCGGCACTCACGGTCAAGCTCACGGGTACGAAGGGAACGACCGTGCGGCTCCAGGTCGGTGAGGGGCTGGCCGGGAACAGGGTTGACCCCGCATGGAACAACCTCAACGACAAGGTGCCCGGCTCTCGCTGGCAGCAGATCAACCTGACGCTCGGATCGTCGCAGTTGGAGACCTTTGAGACGACATTCACCTATTTCGCGGGCCTGTACATCGACCTGAAGGTCACCAAGGGCAAACTGTCGGCGCCCCCGGAGCTGACGGTGCACGCCGTGCACACCGACGTTGCGTCGGCCGGTTCCTTCGCCAGCTCCGACCGGCAGCTGAACGCGCTCCACGAAGCCTTCCGCCGCACGTACCTCAATAATCTGCACGGGTATCCAATGGATTGTCCGCAGCGCGAGCGGCTCGGCTACGGCGGGGACGCGGGCGTTCTCACCCCGACAGCCCTGCTGAACTTCGACGCCGTGACGGTGTATGAGAAGTGGATGGTTGACTTCCGGGACGCGCAGGCCACCGACGGCTTCGTCCCGTTCACCGTGCCGGCATACGACGGCCGCGACCCGTACTGGTGGAGTCCGTGGTGGGGCAACGCCATCGCGACGATCCCCGTCGATCTCTACCGGTTGCGGGGCGACACCGCTGTCCTGGAGCGGCAGTACCCGGCGATGCAGGCGTATATCGCTTATCTCGTCAAGCATCTCAACGCCGGGATCTGGGCCGACAACGGCTTCCCCTCGGATCACGAATCGCTTGACCATGGCGACTCGCGACAGTTCAACACGCTGGCGGTCGCCGTCGCGCTCCGGGCGATGATCGATGCCGCGGCGGTGCTCGACCAGCAGGAGGACGCCGAAACGTACGGCGAACACCTAAACACTGTGCGCAGCGCATTCAACACCCGCTGGTTCGATGCGTCCCGGGGCACCTATGCCCGCCAAGCGGTCGGGTCCGCATTTCGAATCGCCCCGCAGGCGGTGCTGGCGACGACGCTGGCCAACGACCTAGTCCCCGAGGGACAGGCAGAGGCGGTCCTGACGTCGCTGAAGGCCGACATCGCCGAACCGGCCGCTGGCGCGAAGTACGCCAACCACCTGATCACCGGGATCGTCGGCACGCGGTACCTGTTCGACGTGCTGACCGATGCCGATATGGCGGACATCGCCTACCGGCTGCTGACGCAGCAGACCTATCCCGGGGTGCTCCCCGGAGTCTTGGCCCCGGGCGGCACGCTGCACGAGCGGATCGCCGACAGCGGCCTGTCCCACGATCACCCGATGTTCGGGTCATACGACTCCTGGCTGTACCGGGGGCTGGCCGGTCTGCGGGTGGGAGCGCTGGCCGCCGATGGCATGCTGCGGGTACGCCCCGGCCTGGTGGACGGCGTCGACTGGGTCGAGGCGACGGTGTCGACCACGCGGGGGCCAGCCGCCAGTCGCTGGGAGCGCTTCGACGGCGGGGTGCGCTACACGATCACCGTCCCGGTCGGAGCGTCCGCCGAGGTGAGTGTGGTCGCCACGGCCGGCGCGGTCACCGTTGACGGCACGCGGGAGGCGACCACCACCGATCAGGCCGCAGCGGATCGGCAGGTCCTGCGCCTGCGGTCCGGAACGTACGTTGTGGAGGCCGGGTAGGCCCGAACGCCGACGCCAGTACCCGAGTCTTTGCCCAGGCGCCGGCCCACCTCGTTGTGACGGCCGCCACCACGCCCCAGACCAGGGTCGGTGTGTCCCGATGCTGCCGGCTCGGCACCTCGCGTACCAGCGAAAATGTCTCGCGTATGATCGTGCGGTGCCGCAGCCAGGACCACCGATGTCAGCGCCGGGCACGGCGTTTCCGGACGGCGACCTCCTCCGAGCGGCGGTGGTCGCTCGCGACTGGTCGGCGGTCGGCGGGCTCTTCGCCCGGCTGGATGTGCCGAACCGGATCCGGTTGGCCAGGGCCGTCGTGGGCGAGGACGATGCCGGCGGCGGTCTGCCGGTCGAGGCCGGCGAGGACCAGCCCTCGCTGTCGCCGGTGACCGAATCCGTGCGCCGGGCCGAGCGGCTGGTCAACGTCGGCTGGGCGGTGCGCACCGCCGCCCGGGCCAAGCAGGTCGGCCGGGAGCAGTTCGCGCTGCTGCACGCATTTCTGGGTCGAGCCGAGCGGCTACTCATTGACGCCACCGCCCGCGAGCCGGGCAACGTCGAGGCCTGGCGGCTGCGACAGGCCACCGCAATGGGGCTCGGCC
>JABDRL010000159.1 GCA_013041765.1 Dactylosporangium sp.
GTCGGACGCCGAGCCCCCGGCCAGACCCCCGGCCGAGGCCGGGACGAAGCCGTCGTCGCCGGGCCGGGCCGCCCGGCGCCAGCCGCCCGGCCCCCCACCGGTCTCGCACGCCCTGAACATCGCCCGATCCGATCCCGCGGATCTCCTCCCCCCGCTGTACGCCTCGATGTTGTCGGGATCCCCTGGCCCGGCGGCGCCGTCAGCCAGCCCCTCCGGCCAGGCCCCCCAACCGCCGACCGTCCGACCGATCAGATCCGACGATTCGGCGCACCAGTACCCGACGGCGCGGTACCTGTCCGAGCTGGCCCGGGGCGAGTCGGCGCCGCGGCCGGCGCCGCCCGCACCGCCAGCGGCGGAGCCATCGGCGCGGCCAATGCCAACGCCCGCACCGCCACCAACGCCCGCACCGCCACCGCCGCTGGCGGACCGGCTCGCCGGGCTCGGACTGCCGGCCTGGTTGGCCACCAGGGCCACGGGGTCGGACACCTACGTCGCCATCGCCGGTCTGCTCTCGGATCTGCCCTCGGCACCGCACCCTCCGCCGGGACGGGGCGACATCCTCGTCGTCCTCGGCGATGTGGCCGGAGCCGCGGTGGTCGCCCGGTCCGTCCTGGAAGCGCTGCGGCTGGACAGCCATGTCCTGGCCGTCGCCGGGCCGAATACCACCGTGCCGGCCGGCGGCTGCCGGTTGACCGGGCCGGCCGACGCCGGCCGCTGGGCCGCCCGGCTACGCTCGGGCGACACGCCTGGCGTCGTGGTCGTCGAAACAGATCTGGACACTCGAACAACGTCCTGGGCCTGCTCGATCGTCGCGGCCGTCGGGGCGGCCTCGGTCTGGGCGGTTGTCGACGCCACCAGAAAAATCACTGACTGCGCCCGGTGGTTGGCAACGCTCGGGCAGGTCAGCGCCCTCGCCGTGCACAGCACGAGCGGGACCAGCGATCCGGCCAGTGCCCTGTCGCTGGGGCTGCCGGTGGCGATGGTCGACGGCCAGCCGGCGACGCCCCACGTCTGGGCGGCCCTGCTGTGCCAGCGGCTCGCGGAGTCAACGCATGCGCCTTGCTAGCTTCCCCACCCTGTTCCTCGCCGCGGTCCTGGCCAGCCCGGCACTCTGGCACGCCTTCATCGTTCGCGATCTCGATCCGCGGACGGCCCTGCTGCGGTACCTCATCGCCGTGCCCCTCTCCGGCCTCATGCTGGCGCTCCTCCGGTCGATGACCAGGGGATACCGCCAGCAGCAGTCCCGGAAACCGCTGCGGGTCGAGGCGGTGACCGGCGAGCCCATGCCCCGGCAGCGGGCCACGGACGACGCCGAGTAGGCGGCGACCGGCCGGCTGCTCCACCGGCGGCGGGCCGCAGACGACGCCGGGGTGGACCGGGGCCCGTCCGAGATGGCACACCGATCGCGCCAGCCCGGCGAGTCGTCCCGCTACTCGACCAGCGACAGGGAGAACTTTCCCCCGCCGTAGCCGGCGATTTCCAGCGTCAGGTCCACCCGGCGGCCCAGGGCCAGCAGCCGTCCTCCGGCGTCGTTGGGCGGCGGTGCCCCGCCGGGCAGGTAGGTCTGGTACAACCGGATGTGCGGCATGCCCTCATGGTTGAGGACCGTGCCGATGATGTTGCAGATCTCCGTGGCGTTCTCCGCAAGCATCGGCGAGATGTCGCGCTCCTCCACGAAGTCCCTCGCCCCGCCCGGAGGGATCAGGCCCAGCGCGGCCGAGGCGTAGATGGTCAGCGGGAAACTCATGCCGACGACGGCCGCGAGTTTCAATCTGTCGTCTACGTAGACCGCGACGAGGCTCTGGTGCATCTCCGCCGCGCGCAGTGGGTCGGTCGGAGAAATCTTGACAGTGCGACCGAGCAGGTCCTCAAGCAGGTCGCGAATATGCTTCGCTGCGGGCAGTGGTCGTGACATCGTGCGGCTCACCCCAGGATCGGGTCCAGAATCTCCCGAAAAGTATCTGCTGTAAATGGCTTCGTAATCAGGAAAAGCGCGCCGGCTTCCTCCGCTGTTTTTCGCATCTCCGAGGTGCTCTCGGAGGTGACAAACCCAAATGGGATGTTAATCCCCTCATTGCGCAGACCATTGAGGAACTGGATCCCGTTCATCTCAGGCATGTTCCAGTCCGAAAGAACCAGATCGGGCTTGTGCTCGATCGTCCGGTCGAGCCCCTCCTTGCCATCGGCCGCCTCGACCACCTCGTACCCGGAGAACCCAGCCTGCCGCAGGGTACGGGACACGATCTGGCGCATGACCCGACTGTCATCGGCAACCAGGATCTTCACGAGGGTGATGCCTCCCCGGCGTCCTTGTCCTCCACGCTTTCCAGCACGCAGATCTGCACCATCTCGTCCTGCCAGGAGCCGTCCAGGCGGCAGATCTCCGTCACCGCGGGCCAGTGCTCCTTCTCGACCCGACCGACCAGTACGTGCGGCAGGGAGAGGGCACACGGCTCCGGCAACAGGCTCTTGACGTTACCGCCGATGATATTGGCGAGTTCACCGAGCGCATCGGCGATGTCCTCCGTTGTCACCTCCTCGAGTTCCACTCCGAGCAGGGCCCCAGCGGCGCTCTTCGCGGCCCTGACCGAGCAACTGAGCACGACGTGCCCGCGCCACGATCCGGTGACGGAGACCGAAGCCGACACCTCGGTGGTCCGGACCGGCGCGGGGAACGGCAGCAGCGGCGAGACTTCCTCGGGATCGAGGTAGGACGACCACACCTGCTCGGCGATGGTGCTCAGGTCCTCATCGGTTGGTTGGATGGTCATGCTGACACTCCGTTCGGCACGAGCCCGAGCAACGCCAGCTTGTCGAAGATGGCATCCGGGGTGAATGGCTTGATCACGTACTCGTGGGCTCCGGCGGCCAGGGCCCGGACGATCTGGCTCTGCTCGCTCTCCGTCGTGACCATCATCAGTGTCATCTGCCGAAGCCTCGGCTCGGCGCGGACCGTGACCACGAACTCCAGACCGTTCATTTCCGGCATGTTCCAGTCGATCAGTGCCACATCCGGTGCGGTCTCGTTGGCATGCAGGTAGTCGACGGCTTCCTGGCCGTTGGCCGCTTCTACCACGTCATAGCCGAGCTTGGTCACGATACGTTTCAAGATAAGACGCATCGCGCGCGAATCGTCGATCACCATGGCGAGCATCTGGCGTCACCCCTTTCCCGGTGCACTCGCAGGAACGGCCTTCAGCCCGGCACGTAGCCGGTATGCCGACGCCCGTCCCGCGACGACCCGCTCATACCGGTCATCGATGCCAATCGTGGTCTCGGCCGAACCGAGGAACATCCACCCGTCCGGTCGCAACAGGTTACTGACTTGACCAAGCACGGAACGCTTCGTTTCTATGTCGAAGTAGATAAGCACGTTACGCACGAAAATGACGTCGAACGTCCCGAGCGGTGGCAGCGGCGCCGCTAGATTTAGCCGTTTAAATGTCACGACATTGCGCAACGCCACCGAGACTTTCCAATGCGCACCGACCCGCTCGAAGTGCCGGACCAGCATCGGAGCCGGCAGCCCTCGGTTGACCTCCAGCTGGGTGAAGGCTCCGGCCTCCGCCTTCGCCAGCATCTCGCTGGAGATGTCAGTGGCCATGATGTCGCAGGTCCAGCCGGCCGGCAGCGCGTCTTGCAGCAGCATCGCCAGGCTGTAGGGTTCCTGGCCGCCGGAGCAGGCCGCCGACCAGATCCGCAACGTCCGGGTCGACGCCCGGTCCCGGAGGAGATCCGGCAGGATGTGGTGTGTCAACGCGGTGAACGGCTCGTTGTCCCGAAAGAACGAGGTCTCGTTCGTCGTCAAGGCGTCGACAATCTTGCGGTGGATCTCCGGTTCGGGGCGGTGCTGTGCCCTGTTGACGAACTCGGAGACCGTGGAAATACCCGCCTTGCGGGCCAGTGGCAGGAGCCGCGCCTCAACCAGATACTCCTTGCCGGCTTCGAGCACGATAGCCGCGTCTCGCCGAACAAGGCCACTGATGAAGGCGAACTCCTGGGCGGTTAGTGTCATCGGGTCACCTCCGTTGATGAACTCCGTCGCCCGCCGGTGGCGCGGGAAACCAGGTGGCTTGCCAACTCGTCCAGCGGCAGGACCGCGTCGGCAAGCCCAGCATTCGTTACGGCCCCCGGCATGCCCCATACCACCGAGGTCGCCTCGTCCTGGGCCAGGATCTCCGCACCGGCGGCGCGCAGGGCCTCACAGCCGCGCTTGCCGTCCCGCCCCATCCCGGTGAGCACCACCGCAAGGGTCGACTTGCCATAGGCGCTGCCGACCGAGCGGAACAGCACGTCGACCGCTGGCCGGCAGAAATTCTCCGGCGGCCCCGTCCGCACCCGCGTCGCGACTTCCGTTCCCCGGCGGACCACCTCAAGATGCAGGTCGCCGGGCGCGATATAGACCGATCCTGGCCATACGGGCATGTTGTTGGTGGCCTCGACGATCGTGAGCGGGCAGAGCCGGTCGAGCCGCTCGGCGAACATCTTGGTGAAGACCGGGGGCATGTGCTGGACGATGACCACCGGCACCGGCAGGTTCCCCGGTAGCTCCCGGAGGACCCTCGTCAGCGCGTCCGGACCTCCGGTCGAGCTGCCGATGGCGACGATGTCGGCCCGGCCGGTGGCTCTGCCCCGGGCCGGGAGCGCCGGAGCCGAGGGTTCGCACCCCTGGTCAGCCCGGCGTTCCGTCCTGGCCGGGGCGGCGGCGGGCGGCGACGCCGCCGGTCGCGGCTTCGGCTGCGGCTTCGAC